>JANLOZ010000017.1:0-3546 GCA_031366845.1 Novosphingobium sp.
CATCAGGCTGGTCCAGTCCTTCGGCGGTGGTTTGACGCCAGCGAGGAACGGGAACACATCCTTGATGTGGATCATGCCCTTGATCTCATCAAGGCTCTCGCCATAGACCGGCATCCGGCTGTGACCATGCTCGGTAAACACGCCGATCAGTTCATCCCAGGAAAGGCCCGCAGGAACCGCGATAATCGCGCGGCGCGGGATCGCAACGTCATCGGCATCGTGCTCGCTGAAATGGAGCAGGTTGCGCAGCATCTGGCGCTCAATGGGTGAGAGATCTCCGGCAGGCGCGGTGCCACCTTCGTCCTCGTGATCGTCAATCGCCTCTTCAAGCTGCGCGCGCAGGCTCTGGTCAGGCGCGAAACCGAGCAGGCTGCGAAGAATTGCGCTGAGCGAGCGTCTACTATCGGGTTCTCCGGCATTGTGGTCGGCCATGGTATTTGGTGAGGTCCCTGAATTCAGCGTGCAGTTGCAAACGCCTCAATCGCAATATGGGTCGGCTATGCCCATGCTGGCAAGGGCCTTTATCTCCAGAGCCTCCATTTCGGTTGCTGCTGCGGGCGATTGTTCGTGATCGTAGCCCGCGAGATGAAGCAGGCCGTGGACGATCAGATGCGCGGTGTGGTGTTCAACGATGACGCGCTTTTCAGCGGCTTCGCGCGCGCAAGTGTCATAGGCGAGCGCAATATCGCCGAGCATTTCGGGCGGGCCATCGGGAGCAAGCGCCAGCAGATCATCACGCTCCAGCATGGAGAACGAGAGCACATTGGTCGGCTTGTCCTTGGCCCGCCATTCGCGATTGAGCGTCTGGACTTCGGCGTCGGAAGTGAACAGCAGGCTGGCGGTGAGGCGCTGGTTGGCGAGTTCAGGGGCGACGGTTGAGGCGGCCTCGGATGCGGCGAGGGCGAGGTCGGCCCAGTCGGTGGCGGGCGGCCACGGGGCTTCGATGGCGATGTCTAGTGAGGTCATGGCTTTGACCTTGCGCGCCACTGCTTCCTTCTGGGCCTGCGACATGCCGACCCGGAGTGTGTCGAAGGAGTTTCGTCCGCTCATCGTCAACTTTCCTCCTCGCTGCGCCGTGTTTGGCCTCTCGCGCCGCTTGAAATCGCCATGCGCATATGATACACAATGTGTATCTGGCCGTTTAGAATCAAGGAAGACGCGACCGATGAGTCCTACCACAGCCAGCCAGCCCCATGCAAAGCCGGTCAATTTGCGCGTGCGAGAAGACATCCGCAGCCTGATTGATCGCGCGGCCAAGGCGCAGGGCAAATCGCGTTCAGACTTTATGATCGACGCTGCGCGCCGCGCTGCGGAAGAGGCGCTGCTCGATCAGACGCTGATCCGCGTCAATCATGTCGATTATGAGCGGTTCGTTGCCGTGCTCGATTGCCCGCCCGATGCAGATAAATTTGCCCGACTGATGAATGCCCCGCGCCCTTGGGCCGCATGACCGGTCTGAAAAAGCCAACTCTACTGGCGGACGACCATGAGCTAGCGAGCTTTGACAGCGGAGTTCCTGCTCTCGACGATTGGCTGAAACGTCGCTCCCGCGCCAATCAGGTAAGCGGTGCCTCGCGGAGTTATGTCGTGGCTGATGGTGGCGAGGTGGTTGGCTATTATTGCCTCGCCTCAGGTGGCATTGCCATGACCGATGCCCCGCCCGCGCTGCGCCGGAATATGCCGGATCCGATACCGGTAATGGTGCTTGGCCGCCTCGCTGTTGATCGAAGCCAACAGGGAAAAGGCTTGGGAACGGCACTGGTGCAAGACGCCGTGCTGCGCGTGATGCAAGCAGCAGAGATTGTCGGCACACGCGGCATTCTGGTCCACGCGATTTCAGATGCAGCGAAGATTTTTTACGAACGCTACGGCTTCGTGCCTTCGCCAACCAATCCGATGACGCTGGTTTTGTCGCTCAAAGGGATCGGCGGGAAGGCATAGCTTTACCCATCCTTCCCCTCATAAGCCTCGACAATCCGGCCGACAATCGGATGCCGCACCACGTCCGCCACGGTAAACCGCGTCACCGCAATGCCCTCAACGCCTTCGAGCCGCTCGACCGCATCTTTCAGCCCGCTCATCAGCGCGCCACCGGGTATATCGACCTGTTTGGGATCGCCGCAGATCACCATGCGGCTGTTCTGGCCGAAGCGGGTGAGGAACATCTTCATCTGCGCGGGCGTGGTGTTTTGCGCTTCATCGAGGATGACAAAGGCATCGGCGAGCGTGCGCCCGCGCATGAAGGCGATCGGCGCGACTTCAATTTCGCCGCTCGCCATGCGCCGCTCGACCTGCTCGGGCGGCATGCAATCATACAGCGCATCGTAAAGCGGGCGCAGATAGGGATCGACCTTTTCCTTCATGTCGCCCGGAAGGAACCCCAGCCGCTCACCGGCTTCCACCGCCGGGCGCGACAGGATCAGCCGCTGGACCGACCCGTTCATCAACTGGCTGACCGCCTGCGCCACCGCGACATAGGTTTTGCCGGTACCTGCCGGCCCGAGCGCAAAGATCATGTCATTGCTGCCCAGCGCCTTCATATATTCTATCTGCATCGCCGAGCGCGGGACGATGGTTTTCTTGCGGGTGCGGATCATCACCGATGGCGCGTCAAGCTCGCGGGTGACGATGCCATCGAACGTCGGCTCGGCGGACATCGAAATCAGCGATTCAACCGCGCCGCTATCAATATCGAGGCCATTGAGCAGCCGCTGGTGCATACCTTTGAGCACATCGCGCGCCCGGCCCACGGCATCGGGCGCACCCTCGATCTGAATACGGTTCCCGCGTGCCGAGATATAGACGCCGAGCCGGTTCTCCAACTGCACCAGATTGGCATCGAACTGGCCAAACAGCGCGCCGAGCACGGCAGGCTCGTCAAATTCGAGTTCGGCACGGGCGCGGCCTCCCTTGTTGTGAGACTGCGGTTCGGGCCGGAGGTGCGCCACGTTATGTGCGCGATCAGCTTTGCGGGTCATGCGCTCCTTTCGAGTGCGGGGCCGCGAGCGGCGGAGCCCTCAGCGGCCAAGATAGGCGCAAGGCTGTTACAGGCAAGCGACGGTTTGGTCGAAGCTGTGGATTTTGTTGGATCGTGGGAAACGAGCAACAATCTGGTTCGCGCGGAGACGCGGAGGCACAGTTCGTGTGGCGAAGCCACTTTTCACTAGGAGGCTACCGAAGCAGAAGACATGCGCGAATGACAATCCGCCTACGGCGTTTACAATCTCTGCGCGTCTCCGCGCCTCCGCGCGAAAATCTCAAACAGCTTCAGTCCGCCAACAACCGCCCCCGCAGCGAATTCGGCCCGGCCTCCAGCAATTCCACTTCAACCAGATCGCCTATCGTCACGCCGCCTTCAAAATAGACCGATTGCAGCCAGGGAGATTTGCCCAACCATTGCCCGGCGTGACGCCCCTTGCGATCGATCAGCACCTGGCATTTGCGCCCCACCGATGCCTGATTGAAGGCCAGACTGCTCGCCTGCAGCGCCGCCTGCAGCCGCTGGAGCCGCCCGTCCATAACCTCTGGCGCGATTTGATCGGCCAT
>JANLOZ010000172.1:0-2830 GCA_031366845.1 Novosphingobium sp.
CCACTCCGCTGTTAGAAGCGCAAGAGGCAAGCAACGGCAAACAAACGAGTGTAAGATACTTCATCTAGGCTCCCCTCACATCCGAAACACCCCAAACGCCGGCCTATCCGCAATCGGCGCTTCCAAACACGCCGCCAGCGCCAACCCCAAAACATCCCTAGTCTGCACTGGATCAATCACCCCATCATCCCACAGCCTCGCCGTGGCATAATACGGATTACCCTCATCCTCATACTTCTGCCGGACGGGAGCCTTGAACGCCTCCACCTCCGCAGCGCTCCACTTCCCCGCATCGCGGTGTACCGTTGCCAGCACCGATGCCGCCTGTTCGCCGCCCATCACCGATATCCGCGCGTTCGGCCAGGTGAACAGGAAGCGCGGAGCGTAGGCGCGCCCGCACATGCCGTAATTGCCTGCGCCGAACGAGCCACCGATCAGCACAGTGATCTTGGGAACGCTGGCGGTGGCGACGGCGGTGACCAGTTTTGCCCCGTGCTTGGCAATCCCTTCCGCCTCATATTTGCCGCCGACCATGAAGCCCGAAATATTCTGGAGGAACAGCAGCGGGATCTTGCGCTGGCAGGCGAGCTCGATGAAGTGCGCACCTTTGACCGCGCTTTCGGAGAACAGCACGCCATTGTTGGCAAGGATCGCCACAGGCATGCCCCAGATATGCGCAAAGCCGCAGACGAGGGTGGAGCCGTAGAGCGCCTTGAACTCATGGAACTCGCTGCCATCGACCAGCCGGGCGATAACCTCGTGGACATCGTAAGGCGCGCGGACATCATCGGGGACGATGGCGTAAAGGTCTTCAGCGTCATATTTCGGCGGGCGCGGCTCTTTCAATGGCAGACCATGCTGGTGCACTGGGCCGAGGTGCGAGATGATATCGCGAACAATAGTCAGGGCGTGCTCGTCATTCTCGGCGAGGTGATCGGTAACACCAGACCTGCGGCTGTGCAGTTCGCCGCCGCCAAGGTCCTCGGCGCTGATTTCCTCGCCCGTCGCCGCTTTCACCAGAGGCGGTCCGGCGAGAAAAATCGTCCCTTGATTGCGCACGATCACGCTCTCATCGCTCATCGCCGGAACATAGGCCCCGCCCGCGGTGCAACTGCCCATAACGCAGGCGATCTGCGGGATCTGCTTGGCGCTCATATTAGCCTGATTGAAGAATATCCGCCCGAAGTGATCACGGTCAGGAAACACTTCGGCCTGGTGGGGAAGATTGGCTCCGCCGCTGTCGACCAGATAAATGCAGGGAAGGTGGTTCGCCTCGGCAATTTCCTGCGCGCGCAAGTGCTTTTTGACGGTGAGCGGGTAATAGGTGCCACCCTTTACCGTCGCATCGTTGCAGACGATCATGCACTGGCGGCCCGAAACCCGGCCAATTGCGGTGATCAGTCCCGCGCCGGGGATGCCGCCCTCTTCCGGATAGACGCCGTCCGCTGCCAGTTGCCCCAGTTCAAGCAGCGGCGAACCGGGATCGTGCAGCCGCTCGACGCGTTCGCGGGGCAGCAGCTTGCCGCGCGAGGTGTGCCGCTCGCGCGATTTGGCATTTCCGCCCAGCGCCGCCTCGGCGACCTTGGCGCGCAAAGCCTCGGCCAGCCCCCGATTGTGCGCCGCGCGTTGCTGTGCCTCGGGCGAATCGATGTTCAGCGTGGTGGGTAGAACGGGAGCGCTCATGATTTGGGCTTCTTGCGAATGAGGTAGCGGTAAACGCCGAGGCCGTTGATCCCCAGCATGATGAAATTCTGTGCCGCGAGCGGCGCAGCCTTGTTGAGCAAGCTGCTGGCAATCCACGCGAGCGAAGTGGTGCAAAACAGGATGAAAGCCCAACCGGATACCTTGCGGCTGTGATCCCAGGCGATCATCGCGGCGGCAATCACGCCCGATATCGCTGCGTACCAATCAAGTGGCCCATTCATCGGCATGCCTCGTCCCGTTTGCTCTCCAGCCCCCGCGTCTAACGAGCCAGGGCATGTGCGCCAATCAGATAATCCCATGCGCCGCCAATTCGGCGATCCGCTCGTCGGCAAACCCCAGAAGATCATGAAGTACCTCGCGGTTGTGCTCACCGAGCAAGGGCGGGGCGCGGCGGATAGTGGCGGGGCTGGCGGACATTTGCGCTTGCGGGCTGGCGATGAGGTCAACCGAGCCCGCTTCGGCATGCGCGTGCGGGGTGGTGGCGCGCAGATTGCGGTGCTGGACCTGCGCGTCTTGCCATACGTCAGCCAGTTCATTGTACCGCGCCGCTGGGATGCCAACACCATCAAGCTTCGCCATGAGCTCGCTAACGGTCAGTTGCCGGCTCCAGGTGTTGATGATCTCGATCAGCTCTGCCCGGTTGGTTTTGCCGCGTTTGAAGTTGGAATCGAATCGCGGGTCCGTGTTGAGTTCGGGCTGCTCCATCAGCACGGTCAGCCGCCGATAGTGCTCGTCAGTCCCCGCGGTGAGATAGACAATCCCGTCGCTGGCATGGATCAGATCGGCCGGGCCGCCGCCATTGCCGCCGTTGCCGAGCCGGGGCGGGGCCTCGCCGCTGATCAGGTAGTCCTGCATGATGTGGCTGACCATCGCCACCGACGTATCGAGCAAGGCGATGTCGATATATTGGCCCTCGCCGGTGCGATTGCGGTGTTGAAGTGCAGCCAGAATGGCGATGGCGGTGTTGTGGCCGGTGATGAAGTCGACCAGACTTGGCCCGGCTTTCAGCGGCCCTGCGCCGGGCTGACCATCCGAAATGCCGGTCACCGCCATCATCCCGCCGGTCGCCTGAAACAGCCCGTCATAACCCGGCAGCGCCGCCATCGGTCCGGTCTGGCCGAAGCCT
>JANLOZ010000051.1:0-9649 GCA_031366845.1 Novosphingobium sp.
GTCCGATCCCTCGTTGTCGGCCTTGATGCGGTCGCCCACCTTGGTGATGTTCAATTGGGTGCGCTGCGTCGTGCGGTCGCCAGGCAGCGCCTCGTCGATATAGCGGATTTCCGACCAGGTCCCGTCGGGAATCCTCAACAGTTTCTGCCGGAAGTTTTCCTGCGCCTCATCGAGCATGCGGCGCATCGCGGCCTTGACGGCACCTACACCATAGCGCTTCGTCATGCCGATTATCTGATCGCGGGCGAAAACCACACCGGCAATCTGCGCGCGAAGGTCAAGCGCGACAAGATCGGGCATGCGCGACTGGCGAATATACAGCGCCTCCATGTCCGGACGCAGATGGCCGCGTTCAACCATCTTGAACGGCGGCAGTACGATCGGGTCGAAATAGACGTCCTCGGCATTCTGCGGCCAGCCGCCCGGAACAACACCGCCAAGGTCATATTGATGCCCGGCGTTGGCCACCCAGCCAAACAGCTTGCCTTCGATATGGATCGGTGCGGCGAACAACACGTCCATCTGGTGGGCGGCCCCGATCCAGGGATCGTTGCAGCAGTAGATGTCGCCTTCGTCGATCCCTGGGCTGCCGGAAAAGGTTTCCATGATATAGCGAATACCAAGCGGGGCACCGGCGTTCAGAAACTGCACATAGGGCGCGTTGATCACCACTTCGGCGTCTTCGGTCAGGATCGACATGTTGAAGTCGAGCGAGGCCAGCAGCGGCGAGCCAGAGATGCGGGTGATCGTGTCGCCGTGGGCCATATTGATGGTCCACAGTTTTTGGCGCAGCACTTCGAAGGTTACGGGATCGAGGTCATCGTCGGCAGTCTGGTGAAGCTGCACGGCGGGGTCGATCCGTTTCTGCCAGCCCGGCTGCGGACGATAGCTGTGGGTCTTCCCATTCCAGTTGGTCTGAGTCTGCATGATATTCATGTCCGGTTCTCTCAAGCTGCAGCGGGAAGATCGATGACGACGCTGCCCGTGGGGTCGACCCGCGCCATGCAACCGTGCGGGATGACGACGGTTGTGTCGGGATACTCCAGTATTCCGGGCCCGGCTACAGTTGCGCCGACGCCAAGCTTCGCCCCATCGTAAACGGGTGTCGCTTCAGTCGCACCGCTCCGCGCATACCAGGTGACATCGCGGGCTGCCTTGCCTGCCCCGGCCGCATCGCCGCCGCCTCGATGGACGACGTCGCCCACGCTGATGTCGGACAGCCTTGCCCCGCCATGCACCTGAAGACCTGTGAGCATGAAACCGGCATCGGCGTAACCGCTGCCCTTGCCGTAGAGCCGCTCATATTCGGTCTCGAAGGTCGAGACGAGCCCTTGAACTGTGGAGGCGTCATAGCTGCCACTTTCAGCTGGAACCGCGACCTCGTTGATCTGCAGTGCATAGCGCAGTTCGGCAAATCGCTTCAATTCGATGGCACCAGCCGGAACCCCTTGCTGCACCAGCTTTTCGATCACGCGGGCTTCCAGTACCGGCCACCGGCGGTTCATTTCTGCGGGATCGAACGGGCTGTTCAGGCCGATTGCGCCCTGTTCGGTGACGAGCGCTTCGGATGCGGCAATGCCAAAGGCGGACCAGCCAGCCGCGAGATTGCTCATCGGCACCACCACCGAACGCACGCCGAGTTCGCGGCCAATCGCTGCGGCATGGACGCCGCCGGCGCCACCGAAACCGTAGAGCGTGAAATCGCGGGGATCATGGCCCTGCTGGGTCAAGGTCAGCCAGATCGAATCGGCCATCTGGCTGTCGATGATCCTGAGTGCGGCAGCGGCCGTCTGCTTGGCGTCGAGCCCAAGCGGTGCACCGACCCTCGCCAGGGCAGCTGCGGCTCCGGCGACATCGAGCGTGATCCGGCCACCGAAGAAATAGGCGGGATCAAAGTAGCCGAGCACGGCCACTGCGTCGGTGACGGTAGGCTCTGCGCCGCCACGGCCAAAACAGACCGGGCCTGGCCGGGCACCGGCGCTATGCGGGCCAACCTTCAGCAGGCCTGCCTCGAGCCTGATGATGCTGCCCCCACCGGCGCCGACCGAACGAACGTCCAGCGTGGGGACGAAATATTCGTACTGGCCATAGCTGCCGGTAGCGCGGCGAACGGGTTTGCCGTCGGCAATGGTGCCGATGTCCAGCGTGGTGCCGCCGATGTCGGCAGTGATAACGTTGCGCAGCCCGCCCACGCCGTTCTCGGCCAGGCTGGTCGCGCCGATCAGACCTGCCACCGGGCCGGAACCGACGGTCAGCACCGGCACATCGCGCGCATGATCGGCATCGATCAGGCCCCCTGCGCATGACATGATCTGCAGCGAGCGCGTATAGCCGTGCTGCTTGAGATCGACTTCAAGCGCCTCGAGATAGAGCCGCATCGGCGGCCCGATCAGGGCATTGACGATGGTGGCGATGGTCCGCTCGTATTCGCCAACTCGCGGGCTTACTTCCGAGGAAATGCACACAAATAGATTAGGTGCGATTTCATTCACCAGTTCGCGCAGACGTAGCTCGTGGGCGTCATTGGCCGTGGACCACAACAGCGAGATGGCAATCGCCTCCACCCCCTGGTCGACAATCCGGCGGATCGCTTCGCGCGCGCGGTCCTCATTGAGCGCGACAACTACATTGCCGTCGAACGCCACACGCTCATCGATTCCCTCGCACAGTGCGCGCGGCACCAGCGGCGTCGGCTTGGTCTGTTTGGCAACATGGGCAATGTAGTTGGCCGACATCCATTTCAGCCGCCCGCCCGCCTTCATGATGAAGATCGAATCGATATGACCGCGACTGGCCAGCAAGCCAACCTTGGCGGTCTTGTGTTCGACCAGGGCGTTCGTGCCGACGGTGCAGCCATGATAGACCTGCGCATTGGCCAGCATCTCTTCGAGCGTAACGCCATGCATTTCGGCCGCGGTTCGCAGCGATCCGATGAAGCCGGTCTGAAAATCGGGCGGGGTTGACGACGCCTTGCCGATCTTCACCACCGGCGGCGAGCCGTCATCGGACGTCTTGAGTGCAACACAGTCGGTAAACGTACCGCCGATATCGACACCTACAATAAATCGCACGGTTCACTCTCCATGTTCGCTGCGGATGTATGGTCCTACAATTAAACATTGTCTTCGTGCGCGATATCCGTGGGTCTGTCAAGTTGATCGATTACAGGGCCGCGGAGCCGGTTTCGCCGCATGCAAACCGCTGCCGAAATCAGGCGAGCAGCGCGTCCAGGGCACCGTCGACCACGACGATAGAGCCATTCATAAACGACCCGGCGTCGCTCGCGAGCAGGAGGACTGGGCCGACCAATTCTTCGAGGCTCCCGAGTCGCCGTTCTGGCATGCGCTTTATGCTTTCGAGTCCTGCAGCAGTTTCAAAATGAGCCTCGTTCAGCTCGGTTTTGAACCAGCCCGGTGCCAAGGCATTCACCCGGATACCATGCTTGATCAAATCAATCGCCATCGAGCGGGTGAGCTGGATGACCGCGCCTTTCGATGCGCAATAACTGGCAAGGCCAGGCTGAACACCCAGACCCAGCACCGATGCGACATTGATGATCGATCCTTTGCGACCCGCTGCAACCAGCCTGCGCGCCGCCGTCTGCCCAACGTTCCACACCCCGCCGAAATTGGTATCCATCACGGCATCACGGGCGGCGGCATCGATTTTGAGGAAACTATTTGCGTCGGTAACACCTGCATTGCTGACCACGACGTCGACGGTTCCAAACGCCTGCTCTGCCGCATCGAAGGCGCGCTCTACGCTTGCGATATCCGTGACATCGGCCTGAGCTGCTATGGCCGAGCCCCCGTGCTGCTCGATCTCGCGGACAAGATCGGTGAGCCGGTCAACCCTGCGGGCCACGGCAACGATCCGCGCTCCTGCGGCGGCCAGGCCATTCGCGAGGACCCAGCCGATCCCGCTCGATGCCCCAGTCACCAGCGCGATGCGTCCCTCCAGTGAAAAACTCACAGGTTTCACAACTTTCTCCCTCAGGTCAGCGCTGCAACAGCGGAAGGTTCGGCATTGGGTGCACCATCCCGCTCGGCCAGCACGCGGATGACCGCCATCACGGCGTCGCGACTGGACATTGCCCCTGCCGACACTTGCACCGTAATGGCATCGATCCGAGGGTCGGGATTGTCGCGCACCCATGCTGCCACAAGTCCGGCAACGTCGTCGGCCAGTCTCGATCGCGGATCCCCGCGCAAGCTTTCGCAGTCTGGCCGGGCGTCGGACAGCTCGGAAAAGTAGGCATCAATCGCATCCGTCAGCATCGCCAGGCCATCGCGCTTGAGGCTCGATACCTGAAGCGCCCGGCGTCGCTCGTCATGCCCACGGTGATGCAACATGGCCTGAAGGTGCGCCGTTGTCTGATCGGCATCGGGAAGGTCTGACTTGTTCACCACCAGCAGGTCGGCGATCTCTAGGATGCCTGCCTTGATCGCCTGCATCTCATCGCCCAGTCCCGGTGCACAGACGACAATCCTGACATCCGTGAGCTGCGCCACTTCCACTTCCGACTGGCCCGTTCCGACCGTTTCGACAATCACCAGATCCATCCCGCTGGCGGCGAGGAGATCAATCACGACCCTGGTGGTTCGGGTCACGCCGCCCAGATGGCCGCGCGCCGCAAGCGAACGGATGAAGACATCCGGATTCGCGCTGTGCGCCGCCATCCGCACCCGGTCACCCAGCACCGCCCCGCCGCTGACCGGGCTAGACGGATCGACAGTCAACACGCCGATACGTTTGTATCGCGGCAGCAGCTCGCTCATCAGCGCGTTGATCAGCGACGATTTTCCCGCACCGGGCGGACCAGTCACGCCCAGTGTGCGGCACTTTGAGCGTAAGCTGCGCACAGCAAGGCCAAGTTCGCATCCGACCGCAGTCTGGTTCTCGATCGCAGTGATGGCCCGCGCGATGGCGAGGGCTTCGCCCCGGCGAACGCCCGCCAGCAGCGTTGCAGTATCGAGACCTTGGCCAGCAGTGGTCAAGTATAGCCCCTGTAGGCACGGGAAAGCCGAGAGAACGTGGCCACCACGTCAGCCATCGGCGCGCCGCCGCGAAATATCTCCCGCACACCAGCAGCCTCCAAGGGCTCCACATCGAACGGACGGATGATCCCGCCAACCACAACCGGAAGGTCCGAAACTTCCCGACGCTGCAACTCGGCAACGATCTTCTGCGTCGTCTCCACCTGACCGCCCGACATGAAGCTGATCCCGATGACGTCGACGTCCTCCTGCAGCGCGACAGTGACCACGTCCTCCGGCTGCTCGTAATCGATCAGCACCACTTCCATCGCGGCATCGCGCAACGCGAGCGCAATAGTCGCGATGGCGCGATCATGGCTGTCGATGAAGCTCTTGGTCAGAAGAATTCGCGGCTTGGGCGCGGTGTCTGGCATAGCTGTCAGTATCCTACTTGTTGCGTCCGAACACATCGTGGAGGACTGTCTGCATTTCGCCGAGCGTTGCGTCAGCATCCGCTGCGGCCACCAGATTCGCCATCACTGAACCAATTGCTCGGCCTTCGCTCACTTCAACGCCCGCCTTGCGCAGCGCTTCGAGAGCAGCCGAACACCGCCCATTGTTCCGCTCCCGCCGGTGCCGCTCGACATCGGCGATGGCCATTCGCGCCGCTTCGGGGTCGGGCTGGAATACGGCATATTGCTCGGGCTCATCCGTGGTATATTTGTTGACGCCGACCATCGTGCGTGCGCCACTTTCGATCTCCTGGCGCCATTGATAGGCCGCTGCAGAGACCTGCTGCTTGATCCAGCCGCTCTCGATGCAGGCGATCAGCCCGCCGCGATTGTCGATGTCGGCGATGATGTCGAACACGCGCCGCTCGATCTCGTCGGTCAGCGCCTCGACGTAATAGGAACCGCCCATCGGGTCGGAAACGTGAACGGCACCGGTTTCCTCGGCGATGATCTGGCTTGTCCTCAGCGAAAGCGTCACCGCCTCCTCGGTCGGCAGGCCCAGCGCCTCGTCATAGGCATTGATCGTCATGCCGTTGACGCCCGACAGCACTGCGGAAAGCGCGCCATAGGCGTTGCGGACAAGATTGTTTAGCGGCTGCGGCGCAGTCAGCAGCGATCCGGCGGTCTGGGCATGAATGCGCGCCTGCAACGAGCCGCTCTTGGTGCAGCCAAAACGTTCCTTGTTGACCTTGGCATAGACCCTTCGCAGAGCGCGGGTTTTCGCGACCTCCTCGAAGAAATTCTCTCCGTATCGGACGTGGAAGCCGAAGCGTGGGACCACCCTGTCCAGATCAATGCCGAGCTTAATGCACTCTTCATTCACGGCGATGATTGCTGCCATCGAATAGGCAACCGCCTGCACATTGTTGGCTCCGGCTTCGCAAATATTATGCTCGCTGATCGTCAGGGTATTCCACAGCGGCACATGCTCGGCGCAATAGGCGGCAATGTCGGCGATCAGCCGGTAGCTGCCCCGAGGGGAGAAGTTCGTGCCCCCGCTATGGCCGAAAAAGTCCCAGATATAGTTGGTGACATTGCCGCCTAGCTTGTCGAACGCGAAGCCCCGCCGCTTGGCCGCCGCCAGATATAGGGCCAGCATTCCCGGCGAACCGGCGTTGAGCACCATCGAAACGGTGGTCTTCTCCAGATTCTTGCCATCGAGCAGAATTTCGTAGTCGCTCGCCTTGCAGAGCGAAATGCCGCAGTCACCGATGCTGCCGCGAACCCCGGGGTGATCCGGATCATAGCCCATCGATGTCGGCATATCGAAAATGAAGTTATAGGCTTCGCGATCAAAATAGCCTTTCGAGCCGCCCTGTTGAAGCAGCAGGTCCATGCGCTCGCGCGTCTGGGCGGGAAGGCCGTAGCCGATGATCTGCAGGTCCATCCACGGCTGGTACTGATAATGGATCGGATAGATGCCGCGGGTGTAGGGATACTGCCCCGGCATCTCCGCTTCTGTGCCCGTTCGGTCGAGCCCCGAGTAAACCGGATCGAGTTCAACCCCCGACCGATTTCGCGCCACAAAGGAGCGGTCCGCGTAGCGCGCTGAAACGGTACGCTGCCAGTTTGCATAAGCGCCGTCGATTGCTGTGGCATCGCTGAACGTCATGGTGCAGCGTTTTCCCGCGATTCCATCGGCAAGCCACGGGCTGCGCCGGTCAACGGGTCGGCGCTGTGTTCGATAAGAGTTTGGGCATAAAGCTGTTCCTCGAATATCTTCGATAAACCGCCACTGCGGACGCCAGCGTGTGGGCGAATCCCGCCCTTGAATGGCCCGGTATGTCTCATGAACCTTTCCTTACTCCTATCTCATCTTTCTATGGTCTAACAATTGAATTGTCCAGATGAAAGTGTTTAGCCAGTGGGGTCGCTCTGCTTACTCGCCAAGCCCGCCGCCGATCCTGCGCCTGCTGGCCGATGCCCGGGTCGAAGGGCAAAAGCTCGAAGGATTTGGTGTTCAACAGGTGATCTGGGGCGTCCCCAGCCAGAAATATATGGACCGGCTGATTGCCGAATTGCGCAAGGTCACAAAGGTCAGTTTCGATGCAGACGGCACCGTACGCTATTTCGATTGTGACGGTATTTCGAGCGGCATTCGCCTGTTCCACAAAAAAGGATATTCGCGGCGCGCCCGACCCGGTGAACAGCTATGGCAATAACGGATAGACGCCGTTCAACCACGTCAATTACGGTGTCGAAGACCTCGATGAGGCGATGGTTGGTGCGAATTACATGGAACGTAAAGGCTGGGCGAAATCGACATGGGGTCTCGGGCGTCACCGTATCGCCAGTTCAGGCTTTCTCTATTTGCCATATCCGGCTGGCGGTGAGGCCGAATATGGGGCTAACAGCGACGCGCTCGACGATAGCTGGGTCCCGCGCACCTGGAATTCGCAATTCTGCACCATGAGCTTCATGCACAATCTCCAGCCCTGGATTTTTGATGAAACGCCGTGGGAGATCAAATATGTCGAAGGGACGACGCCGAAAGGTAAGTCTGGTTTCTAGGTGGTGTTTACATTCAGCGGCAACATTTGAGTGCGGCGACGAGATTGAGGAAGCCAGCATAGTTTCTGGCGAACTTGTCGTAGCGGGTGGCGATGCGGCGGAAGTGTTTGATCTTGCTGAAGAAGCGTTCGATCAGATTACGGTCCTTGTAGATTGCGGCGTCGAAGCTGCGCCATTGGGCGGTTGTGATTCGACGCGGAACGACGGGTTTCGCTCCTGCTGCTGCGATGGCGTCCATAGCGCGCTGGCCGTCATAGCCCTTGTCGGCCAGAACATGCCCCGCCCTCAGGCCATCAAGCAGTCCCTCGATCTGAGTGATGTCATTGCGTTCCCCACCTGTCAGAATGAAGCGAACAGGATTGCCAAGCGCATCGGTGGCGGCATGAACCTTGGTACTCAAGCCACCTTTTGACCGTCCCAGCGCGTGAGCTTCAAACCGATCTTCGGATCGATCGCTTTTTTTGGGGCACCGGCGCTGTGCTGATGGGCGCGCACGATGGTGCTGTCGACGAGGATGTATTCGAAGTCTGCGTCATCGCTCAACGCCTTGAAAAGACTCTCCCAAACACCGCTGCGACACCAGCGGTTGAAGCGCTGATAGACGGTGTGCCAACGGCCAAATTCCTTGGGCAGAACACGCCAGTGCGCCCCCGACCGCGCCAACCACAGGATCGCTTCCACAAACAACCGATTATCCCGTCCAGTCCGGCCTGGGTCTGTCGCCTTGCCCGGCAAATGCGGCGCTATCCGCTCCCAAACCGCGTCACTCAGTTCCTGTCGATCCATCCATGCTGACCTCCAAACCAGCCAGAAGCTTGAATCATATGTGGACGACCCCCACTTACAAGATGCCTGAACAGATATTTTGATCGGATCGCTTGCGATCATATGTCCGGCCTCTGTGTGCGGTCGCACATGACCGCGGGCCAAGATGGTTCCGCCACGCAAGTTCCAAACAGAACAACGACCTGTGATGGCCACTGATTCAACCGGAGTGTCACGCGTTTCGGATCGATCACACCATCTGCTCGTTCAGCGCCTCGGCATCGGCGGCATCGTTCTTGCCACGCTTTACATAGGCTTTCACGTATTGTGGCGGCAGTATCTTCACCGCATGCCCCAACGATTGTAGCGCCCGCGCCCAGTGATGCGATCCGCCGCACGCTTCGATCGCCACCACTGTCGGCGGCAGCTTGCCGAAAAAATCCACCATCTCTTTACGCCGAAGCTTCTTGCGCAATATCGGCTCCTCAGCCGCATTCACGCCATGCAGCTGAAAAACATGCTTTGACGTATCCATTCCAATCCGAATAGTCTGTTCCACGGACGGCCTCCTCGCTTGAGATCTACAACGACCTCATTCTGGCACACTTCGATGCCGTTCGGGGGTCGTCCACCCCAACAGGCTTTCACAACTTTGGGAATCCTGAATGTAAACACCACCTAGGGTCAGGACCTATTAACCGCACCTTCGAGGTTTGAGTCAAAATGGCCTGTCGCGAGGAAAGAAGGCGCAGGAATATCCATATATTTCAAGACTTCTCGACGCTGCGAGAGGCCATTTTGGCCAAATCCTGAAAGGACGTCGGAATGGCTTCCATCTCGAACCGAAATCCGCTTGGAAGGGCAATAAGCCTTCCCGGCGCGAAT
>JANLOZ010000072.1:0-18797 GCA_031366845.1 Novosphingobium sp.
TCAGCTCGTCTCGCTTCCAGAAGGTCACGCGATCAATCGATCCCAACGGCGCTAGATCGATCACTTCTCCGCCTTCTTCCGCTTCATCGCGTCGTGAAACCGATCCGCCCAGCCCGGCTTGACCAGTTGCTCGGCGCGCACCAGCCGCAGTTCGCCATCGGCGACATCGCGCGTCACTGCGCTTCCTGCCGCAACAATCGCATCCGCACCGATCTTTACCGGGGCGACGAGCGATGAATTTGAGCCGATGAATGCGCGTTCGCCAATCGTCGTCTTGTACTTGAAATAGCCGTCATAATTGCAGGTGATCGTGCCCGCGCCGATGTTTGCCCCTGCCCCCACCTCGGCATCGCCGATGTAGGAGAGGTGATTGGCTTTGGCGCCCTTGCCCATCACCGTCTTTTTGATCTCGACGAAATTGCCGATCTTGGCCTTTTCCATAAGCACCGCGCCGGGGCGCAGGCGGGCAAAGGGGCCGACTTCAACGCCGCTCGCGAGGGACGCGCCCTCGATGTGGCAGAAGGCGCGGATTGTTACCTTGTCGGAAATCGTGACGCCGGGGCCGAACACCACGCTGGGTTCGATCACCACATCGCGGCCAATCGCCGTGTCCCAGGCAAACCACACGGTTTCAGGCGCGATCAGCGTTGCGCCGTCAGCCATAGCCTGCGCGCGGCGGCGGCACTGCCAATGGGCCTCCGCCTCGGCGAGTTCGGCGCGGCTGTTGATTCCGGCGACCTCGTGTTCATCTGCGGTAACGACGACTGCACAGCATTTCCCATCGGTCTGGGCGATGTTGACCACGTCGGGCAGATAGAATTCGCCCTGCGCGTTGTCATTCGTCACCCGCGCAAGCAGTGCAAACAGATCCTCGCTCCGCGCTGCCATCAGGCCCGAATTGCACAGGCGGCAGGCGCGTTCGTCCCCGCTGGCGTCCTTGAATTCGACCATTTTGGCGATTTGGTCACCTTCAGCCGGGCCATCCCCGACAATGATCCGGCCATATTGCAGCGCGTCGGCCGGCTCAAACCCGAGCACGACCACAGCGGGGGCATCGGCTGCGTTCAGCCGGTCAAGCATGGCGCGCATCGTCGCTATGCTGACGAACGGCACATCACCATAGAGGATCAGGACATCGCCCGAAAAACCGGCAAGCGCGCCCTCGGCCTGCTGCACCGCGTGGCCGGTCCCTTGTTGCGGTTCCTGCACGGCGATCACCGCGCGCGAACCCACCGCAGCTTCAAGCTGATCGCGGCCGCTTCCGACAATCACCACCTGCCGCTCTGGTTCCAGCGCAGCAACGCTGGCCATCAGGTGTTCGATCATCGCGCGGCCGGCAATGGGATGCAGCACCTTGTGCAGATCACTTTTCATGCGGGTGCCCTTGCCAGCGGCGAGGATCACGGCGGCTAGGGGGCGTGCGGGGTGGTTGGCGCTCATTCGCGATGCTTTGCCACCAAATGCTTGCCGTTTCTACACCGCAAGCGTTTCCGCCTGCGTCCAGTCTGAAAACGTCGCCACATGCCGCACCTTCGCGAATTTGCCCTCCGCGAATTTACCCCTGGCTGATCGCGCAGGGCAACTGATTCGCGGGTGTTGCGGATTTACCGCGCCACCTTGCCCCTACGGCATCGCCGCCCGGCCTGATCCCGGTTGATCAGCCCGCGCCAAAGTGCCATCGCTGCGCGCGAAATGCCCGATTGGCGGCGCGGAATTGTGGGAGTTCGACCAATGACAATCTCGTTCAAAGACAAAGTTGCCATCGTAACCGGCGCTGGCGGCGGCCTTGGCCGGGCCTATGCGCTCGAACTGGCAAAGCGCGGCGCGAAGGTTGTGGTCAACGATCTTGGCGTTTCGCGCGATGGCACCGGCCATTCGGACGCGGCGCTCGCGGTGGTCGAAGAAATCAAGGCGGCAGGCGGCGAGGCGATGTCTAACGGCGGCAGCGTCACTGAATACGAGCAGATGACCGAGATGGTCGCCAAGGCCAAGGAAGCCTGGGGCGGCGTCCACATCCTCATCAACAACGCCGGCATCCTGCGCGACAAGACCTTCGTCAAGATGGAGCCGCAGGATTTTGATCTGGTGGTCAAGGTCCACCTCATCGGTTCGGCCTATGCCACCAAGGCCTGCTGGGAAACCATGCGCGAGCAGAACTATGGCCGCATCCTGATGACGACATCGTCGACCGGCATCGGCGGCAACTTTGGCCAGGCGAATTACGGCGCGGCCAAGCTGGGCCTCGTCGGTCTGGCGAAATCGCTCTATCTTGAAGGCGCGAAGTACAACATCAAGGTCAATTCGATCGCGCCAACCGCGGGCACGCGGATGACCGAGGACATCTTCCCTGAAGAAGCCTTCAAGGCCTTCAGCCCCGAGCGTGTTGCCCCGGCGGCGCTGTTCCTCGTATCTGAAGATGCGCCGACCAACGTTATCGTCGGCGCAGGCGCTGGCTTCTATTCGAGCGTGTTTGTAACGATCACACCCGGCGTCCTCCTCCCCGAAGCCGAACAAACCGTTGAAGGCTTTGCCGCCAACTGGGGCCGCATCAGTGACCGCACCGGTGACAAGGTGATCAGCCAGGGCATCGAACAGGCACACGCGGCTATGGCGGCTCTAATGCAGGCGGCGGCGGCGGCGAAGTAGCGGTCCAGCGAACTCGGCGCGGCGCATAGTGTATTGACGGCTTAATACACTTGCGGCATGTTCCCTGGATTACGAGGGGGAACGGTGCCGTGTATTCTGAAACTGATCTGCAATCCGCTGTTGCGGCCGGCGCTATCAGCCCGGAGGCGGCTGAGGCGCTGCGGTCGCACGTATTGGGCAAGCAAGCACCCAGCGAGGTCGATGAAGAGCATTTCAGGCTGATCTCGGGCTTCAATGACATTTTCGTCACGATTGCCTGCGCGCTGGTGATCTTTGCGGCGGCGGCAATTGGCGGACAGGAGTCGGTTTGGCTGGGCGGACTGCTGGTGGCCGCAGTCTGCTGGGCGATGGCCGAATTCTTTACCCGCAAAAGGCGGATGGCGCTGCCTTCAATCGTTTTGCTGCTCGGATTCACCATCGGACTGGGGGTGGCCGCCTGGCATTTTGCCGGAATGCTGTTGCCCGAGCATACCGTAGCTCACACAGACCACTGGCCGGGCGACGAAGTGCATTCCTGGGAAGAAAACGTGCGCTATCCCTGGCAGGAAGCCTTGATGCTTGCTGCTGCCGGATTGGCGGCTGCGGTCGGCGCTCTGGTGCATTGGTGGCGCTTTCAGGTGGCGATCACCATCGCGGCGGGACTGGGTGCCTGCGTAGCGCTGGCCCTGTCACTTCTCGCAGCCGCGATGGGGCAATCGCCATCGATGGAAAACGTCCTCGCGCCTGCCGCTTTGGTCTGCGGACTGCTGACTTTCGCTTTCGCCATGTGGTGGGATATGCGTGACCCCACGCGCACAACGCTGCGCGCCGATATAGCCTTCTGGCTGCATCTGCTCGCCGCGCCGCTGATCGCGCATCCGCTGTTTTACTGGATGGGCGCCTTGGGCGGGCATGACATTGGCATAGCAACGGCCGTTGGCGTACTGGCAATTTATCTGGTGTTTGCCGTGGTCGCGCTGGCGGTGGACCGGCGTGCGCTGCTGGTATCAGCGCTGGCCTATGTCCTCACCGCGCTCGGCAGCCTGATGCGGCATTTCGGATCGGTGGAGCTAAGTTTCGCGCTGACCGCACTGGTGATCGGCGCGGCGCTGCTGCTGCTTTCAGCCTGGTGGGCACCAATGCGGCGCGCGCTGCTTGATCGCCTTCCGCCCACGCTGTCCTTGCGTTTGCCTAAAGGTGCGAGCCTGCGTTCAACCTGACATTGCTGACTCATCAGCAAGTCGGAAAAACTCTAATCCCCCACCACGCGCAGCAACTTTCGCTCGAGCGGGAACAGCACGCCGGCCAGCTCATGCCCGCGCTTGAGCACCTGCCCGCCCTCGCCGAACAGGGTCCACAAGCCTTGCTTGCCGCGCAGGGCCGGACGCTTTTCGATGCGCGCTTGCGGGCGTTCGGCGGCGCGGCGGAAGGCGCTGAAATGGGCGGCGTCGCTTGCGAAATCCATCGCATAGTCGCGCCATTCACCGGCTGAGACCATGCGACCATAAAGGTCCAGGATGCGCTGCAGTTCGATGCGATCAAAACCCACCTGCGTGGGCCGCTGGTTAGGGAAAGGCGTGACGACCGCGCTCAAGCGGACTTCTTGCTCCGTTTCGCCGGAGCCGCGATCTTGGCTGCCTCGGCATCGCGCTCAGCCAGCAGCGCGGCGAGTCGCTTTTGCAGCGTTTCCATCTCGCATTGCAGGATTTCAAGCTTCTGCGTCGCCGGATCGAAACGGTCTGAGCACGGCGTGCCATAGGGCATGAACTCTTTTTGCCAGGCTTCGGCAGGCACCAAAGTTGACCGCGCCTTCATTCCGACCATCGTCGCGCCTTCAGCAACGAATTCGGTGACCACGGCATTGGCGCCAATCCGCGCGCGCTGGCCAACCACGATTGGCCCCAGAATTTGTGCCCCTGATCCGACGATCACATTGTCGCTCAAAGTCGGATGCCGTTTGCCGCCGATGCCATTGGTGGGATTGGTGCCCCCCAAGGTAACGCACTGATAGATCGTAACGTTGTCGCCAATTTCCGACGTTTCACCAATGACCGTGAAGCCATGATCGATAAACAGATGGCGGCCAATTTTCGCGCCGGGGTGAATGTCAATCGCGGTCAGAAATCGCGACACATGGTTGATAAACCGCGCGAGGAAAAACATCCGCGCCTCAAACAGCCAGTGCGCGACGCGGTGCATGCCAATCGCGATTACGCCAGGGTACAGCAACACTTCCCAGCGCGAGCGCGGTGCCGGATCGCGTGCGACAATCGAATCCAGATATTGGGTCAGGGCAGTAAACATCGCGGTCAATTGTTCCCCATCTCGGCCATCAAATCAAGCGCGGTTGGCGCTGCGCATCCAGTTCTTCGGCCAATTCATCAAGCGCCTCGCGCCACACCGCCATCGTCGGCGCTTGTTTGCGCTCAAGGCTCAGGCGGTCAATCGCTGAAATCAGCACTTCGATGCCCAGATGGGAACGTGTGGCGCGCGGCACAAGGTATGCGGCGGCATCGGGGCCGAGCGCCATCCCGCGCATTTCGGCATGAACCGCGATCAGCTCGGCGAGCATGGCATCATCGGGTTCGCCAATTTCAAGGTGCAGCGCCGCGCCCATCCGCGATGCCAGGTCGGGCAATGTGATGGTCCATCCGCCATCATTGGCATTGGCGACCAGCAGCAGAGGCCGTCCGCTTTCCTGCGCGCGGTTCCAGCGATGGAATAGGTCTGCTTCGTCCAGCGCCTCGGCATCGTCGATCGCCTCGCCCGCCCCGCTTTCGGCAAACCAGCGCGCCAGCAGCGACTTGCCCGATCGCGGCGGGCCGAACAGCACGGCGGTGCGGAACGGCCAGTCGACTGCCTGGGCGAAAGCATCAATCAGCGCGGCATTGGCCGAGCCCACGACTATGCGCGAAGGCCCTGAGGCCGCGCCGGTGCCAAGCGGCAGCGGAATTTGCCGCATCGCGATCAACGGTGGATGCTGAGCGCGCCGCCGCCCGACGAAACCGACCAGCCGCGCGATCTCAAGGCATCGCGCAGGTCATCAAGCGATCCGGCGAATGACACCCGCATCACCGATGTGCCGCCCATCGCCAGGCTGGTGGTCGAGGCCCCGCGCACACCCGACACGCTGCGGACCGAAGCCATCGCCGAATCGACCGCCCTGGCATCGGGCGAAGCGAACTGGACGGTAATCGATATGACCCTGGCTTCCGCCGTCGGGCTCGGCGAAGGCAAGGGCGATGGGTTGGTCCCGGGCAAAGGCTCAATCCCCGGACCGTTCGATGCCGAGGCATCGGGTGCCGTTTCGCCCTCCTTTTTCGCCGCCGCGGCAATGATCGCCGCCAGCTGCGGATCGATCTGCTGGGTTGCGCGCAGCGTTGGGTCGGGGTGGAGCATCCCCTGCGCCAGCGCCGCATTGAACATCGTATCTATGCGCCGAACTGCCAAATCGAGCATGGCTGGCACGCCTGCCTCGTCCTTGGCATCGAGCGTAAAGCTGCCGATCATCACGCTGTCGGGGCCATAGCGCGCGGTGAATGTGCCGTGGACCGGACCGCCCGGCCATTGCCGATCAAGCCGCGCCTCGGGAATGACGACATCCGAAGCCTGAAACTGGCTGAGCACCGTGCTCCACCAGCTGCGGCTGCGGCGGGATATTTGCCCGGCGGTAATCAACAGCGAATCGCCGCCCGCCCCTGATGGCCGTATGTAATCGATGCCGCTGCTCGCCGGGTTGAACCGCGCCCATGCCGCCTGCCATGGCCCGCGCACCTCATAGACCTGTGCGACACCGCCCGACCACAGCACCGGAATAGTCAGCATCGGCGCCGAATGTGATACTTGCGCACCCTCGCCCGCGCCAACATATTGGCTGGCCTTGCCGCGATCAAACACCACACCCAACGAAGCAATATAGCGGTGCGGGCCGATCTGTTCGTGCTCGATAACAATCGCGGCGACCAGCCCATCAATCTGGGCTTCGCTCATCGCTGGTCCGCCAAGCTTCGCCCAGGCCTTTTTCTTGGCCTCGACCCACCCTGCCTCGCGCGCTTCTTGCGGGGTCTTGCCGGTGGTTTCGACCTCAACGCCCGAAACCTGAATGTCATGCGTCGTCGCAACCGGCGCGATGCCGCGATCCCCTTCGATCTGCGCGATCACCGAAAAGGCCAGCAACAGCATCAACCCGAACCCCAGAATCAGCCCCGAACGTTGCCCCGAACCTGGCCCCAAACGTAGCCCCGAACGTAGCCCCGAACGTAGCAATGCCGGTCGGCTGAAACGCAGGTCCGGCAGGCGGGTGAAGGTTGAGGCGAATGTCATCGGGGAAAACCGCCCCCCCTTTGCCCAATCACTCGTGGAAATCCAAGCGCGAAAAGGCTAGGCGGCGTGGCAATGTCGGATAACCCACCCAAACCGAGCTACTCCTATGCCCAGGCCGGCGTCTCGATTGCCGCTGGCAACGCGCTGGTAAAGGCGATTGCACCGCTAGCGCGCGCCACTGCGCGGCCGGGAGCGGACCCGGAACTGGGCGGTTTCGGCGGGTTCTTTGATTTGAAAGCGGCGGGATACAGGGATCCGCTGTTGGTCGCGGCAAATGACGGCGTCGGCACCAAAGTTAAACTCGCGATTGACTATGATCGCCACGACCGGATTGGCGAGGATCTGGTGGCGATGTGCGTCAACGATCTGATCGTTCAGGGCGCAGAGCCGCTGCTGTTCCTCGATTACTTCGCCACCGGCAAGCTTGATAACGGCATCGCCGAGCGCGTGGTGGCCGGCATTGCCGAGGGCTGCAAGATTGCCGGATGCGCGCTGATCGGCGGCGAGACGGCGGAAATGCCGGGAATGTATGCAGCGGGCGATTATGACCTTGCTGGCTTTTGCGTCGGCGCAGTGGAGCGCGGCGAGCAACTCGTGGGTGACAAAGTGGCGGCGGGCGACGTGCTGATCGGCCTTGCCTCGTCTGGCGTTCATTCCAACGGCTATTCGCTGGTGCGGCGTCTGGCGGCTGACAAGGGCTGGAAAATGGACCGCCCCGCGCTGTTCGATGCTGATCGCTTGCTGATCGACCATCTGATTGAGCCGACCCGGATTTATGTGAAAAGCCTGTTGCCAGTGATCCGCTCGGGCCGGATTCACGCGCTGGCGCACATTACCGGCGGGGGCTTGCTCGAAAACGTGCCGCGCGTGCTGCCCAAGGGGCTTCATGCAAGGATTGATGCCGGAGCCTGGGAGCAGCCCCGGCTGATGGCGTTTCTGCAAGCCCAGGGAAATATCGAACCCGAAGAAATGGCGCGCACGTTCAACTGCGGCATCGGCATGGTGCTGGCGGTAGCTGCCGACGATGTTGCGAGCGTTTCAGCGGACCTTTCGCTCGCAGGTGAGACGGTGTCCGTCATCGGCGCGGTGGAAACGGGTGAGCGCGGTTGCACAGTGATGGGCGGGGACGAAGTCTGGAGCGCGCGGGAGGACTGGAGTGCAACCCACCTCGCCTGACTTAATTCCTCTCCGAGCTTGCTCGGGGAGGGGGACCGCGGCGCGAAGCGTCGTGGTGGAGGGGTCGATGGCGCGGCCGTCGCTTGCGCGACCGAACCCCTCCGTCAGCCGCCTCGCGTCTGCCGCCTCCCCGAGACAAGCTCGGAGTGGATTTTGATGGCCCGCGCAAAGGTCGCCGTGCTGCTTTCGGGCAGCGGCACCAATATGGCGGCGCTGCTTTATGCGAGCCGCGCCGAGGATTGCCCTTATGCGGTGGTGCTCGTCGCCTCGAACAACCCGCAGGCTGGCGGGCTGCTATTAGCCGAAGCAGAGGGCGTCACCACTTTCGCCCTGCCGCACAAAGGCATGGCAAGGCAGGACCATGATAGGGTGATCGACGCTGCCGTGCGAGCGAGCGGCGCGGAATATGTCGCGCTGGCAGGTTACATGCGCATCCTCACCCCCGAATTCGTCAGCAAGTGGACCGGGCGGATGCTCAACGTCCATCCCTCGCTGCTGCCGAAGTATCCCGGCCTCCACACCCATCAGCGCGCACTGGAGGCGGGCGATGGCCATGCCGGTTGCACCGTGCACCTCGTCACCGCCGAGCTCGATTCCGGGCCAGCACTCGGGCAAACCTCGGTGGCGGTTCTCCCCGGCGATACGCCAGAAACGCTCGCAGCGCGGGTGCTGATCGCCGAACATCAGCTCTATTCGCGCTGTCTTTCGGCGCTGATCAGAGACGCCAATTCGCCTGACCGCGTGATCGCGACCCTGCGGGACATCGCTCTCACCCTGCCTGAAGCCGACGAGGTCATCAGCCACGGCATGCCCTGCTTCGGCCTGCGCAAGGGCAAGAAATTTGCCTATATCAGCCGCGATCATCACGGCGACGGCAAACTCGCGGTGCTCGTCAAGATCAGCGGGCTTGATGAACAGCAGCAGCTGATCGAAATGGACGCCGAGCGGTATTACCGCCCCGCCTACTTCGGCAATGACTGGGTGGGGATTCGCATCGATCTTGGCGATAACGACTGGGCGGCCATTAGTGACTGGCTGGCACGAAGCTGGCGTGCGGTGGCTCCGAAGAAGCTCACCGCGCTTATCGATGCAGCCGACGCCTTCTGAACAAGCGCGCGGCTATTTCCTGCGCGGCAGCGGCGCGAGCATCGAGACGTTGGCCCGGTAGTCCTCATAGGTCTTGCCAAACGTCGCCACCAAATCGCGTTCTTCATAATGGATGCCGATCAGGATATAGATCGTCAGGCCCGCCGCTAACAGCACATGCCCCAGCGTCATGTGCGGTGTCGCCCACAAGGCTATAACAAAACCGGTGTAGAGCGGATGGCGCGAAAAGCGGTAAAACAGCGGGGTGCGAAACTTCTGCTCGGGGGCCTGGGTCTGGCGCATCGCGTGCCAGGACTGGGCAAGGCCGAACAGTTCAAAATGGTTGAGCAGCCAGGTGCTGATGAACACCCCGCCTATCCCCAGCAGAAAAATTCCCCACAGCACCATGCGGCCGGCGGGCGCGGCCACGTCCCAAACCACGGCATCAATCGGGTGCCAGAACCAGAACAACAGAGCCAAAAACAAGGCTGAGGCCAGACAATAGATACTGCGTTCCGCACCAACCGGGACGATTGACTTCCACCAGGCTTTGAAGCCTTTTCGCGCCATGACCGAATGCTGCAATCCGAACGCGGCAATCAGGCCCAGATCGACCAGCGCCGCTTCACCGGGCGGGGAAATCAGTCCTTTGTCGACATTGGTGGGTAACAGCGGCAGACCCGCCAAAAATCCAACCAGATAGGCGAAACTGACGAAGAAGGCGGCATAGCACGCCGCTCCAACAACGAGATACCCTGCACGCAACATGGCAATTCTCCCCCCTTGCAAGACCTGCCGACCCAACCTTGTCCCCCCTAAGGACAGCGAAGCCTATACTGGTGCACCAAGCATGTCGAATCGCGTGAAACCAGCCTATTTGATCTCGCTTTCGTCGACCAGAGGCCGCGATTCGCGTGTGCCGCGATAGAGCACCTCTGGGTGCGCCGGATCGCCCGCTATCATCACATAGTCATCATGCACTTCCGCCAGCGTCGCGGCGAAAGGAAAGCCTTCGAGGCTGCCGGTGACGCGGTAGCTCACCGTATCACCCACCTTGAAGGTCTTTTCATCAAAGTTGAATTCGAAAGGACACGCATCGCCCTCACCCATACCTTGCATTGCGGTTCTCCTGTTGTGCGGTGATTGCCATGGTTGGCTAAGAACGGTCAACCGCAAGACGGCGGGTCAGCTTTCAATTGACTTTTTGCGCAGTTGGAGTATTAGACGCTCAGGTTTCGCCGTCCCGTCTGCTGGAATTGAACCAGGTGACGAGGGGATAGTATCTTCGGATGCAGACCCCGGCTTCGGCAAAGTGGCGGCGAAACCCCTCCTCACATAGCTGCTTAACCGGTCCTTCCCAGACAAGTACAGTTCGCGGGTCAGCCAAGAATCACCGTCAGGTCGAGCATATACCGACAAAATGACGTTGAAGGCTACCTCTGCCGCAGGCAAGATTGGCACCAGAACCAACCCACCTAGACTCGTGTTTAATGCCAGAACCGGAATAATCGAACCATCGCGATGCGCAGATGGAACAATTGCGGCAGGGTCTTGCAGCAGCCTCGGCAGGTCACGCCAGATTTGTCGGGTTATTTCAGGATGCTCTTTGGCAATGCGCGCGATCTTACCGGGAGTCATCGCAAGGTCGTTTGGACCCAGCCCAAACTTGCGCAATATCGTTGGAGTAGGCCCAACTCGAACGTAGGGATGCCGGTAGACCCGACCGTCGAGGATTTCCTCGACGAACCTTGCCCAACCCGAAAGCCCCTCAGTCGACATCACCCCACGATTTCTTCCGGCTTGAAGAAATAGGCAATTTCAATCGCGGCGTTTTCGTCCGAATCCGAACCGTGGACCGAGTTGGCTTCGATCGATTCGGCGAGTTCCTTGCGGATCGTTCCGGCATCGGCGTTGGCGGGGTTGGTGGCGCCCATGATATCGCGGTTGCGCTTCACCGCGTCTTCGCCTTCGAGCACCTGGACGACAACCGGGCCAGACAGCATGAAGCTGACAAGGTCACCGAAGAATGGCCGTTCGCGGTGGACGCCGTAAAAGCCCTCGGCCTGGTCCTGAGTCATCTGGATGCGCTTCGATGCGACAATGCGCAGCCCGGCTTCTTCGAGCATCCTGGTCACTGCACCGGTGAGGTTGCGGCGGGTGGCGTCGGGCTTGATGATCGAAAAGGTGCGGGTAACCGCCATGATAGGTTCCTTGTGACGTTTTGGGGTAGGGTTTTGGGGCGAGGTCTGATGTTCTGGAAATCGTCGCGCGCCCCTAGCCGGGAACATGCTGCGCTGCAAGGTAGGGCCATCGCGGAGCGCTTCAGGCGGCCTGAACCCATTTGCCGCCGTCCTGTTTCCAGAAATTGCGCGTCAGCCCGTCGCGGCTGCCGAGTTCTTTCCATATTTCGCGGGCGGCGATGAGCGTGGTGTCATCGAAGAACAGGAAGGTGCGCTCAAAATTCTCGCCTTCGCGCCAATGGCCATCCGCGAGCACAAGGCAGGTCGCGCCATTGGCGGGATCGAGCTTGTCTGACAGCAGGATCGGCTGGCGGGCATCGTGGGGTCCGCCCGCCGCGCCATTGGCGAGGAAACTGCCCGGCCGCCCCCACAGCGCCTCGCTCACCTTGATCAGCAAAGCATCGTCCTCGGCGACGATCAGCAGCCGCTTGCCCGCTTCCACCACCTTCGCCGCGATCTGTGCGACGGCGAGCGGTGCGGGATCGCGGTTTAGCTGGTAGAAATCAACGCGCATCGCCTATCCATCAGCGCTCAAGCGTATCGCGCACGAACTGATCGAGCAGCCGGACGCCGTATCCGGTCGCGCCCTTGTCCCATGTTGCGCCGGCCTTTTCGGCCCAGACCATACCGGCGATATCGAGGTGCGCCCATGGGGTGCCCTTGTCGATGAACCGCGCGAGGAACTGCGCGGCGGTGATTGACCCGGCATAGCGGCTGCCCATGTTCTTCATATCGGCAATCTGGCTGTCGATCATCTTGTCATAGGCCGGGCCCATCGGCATCCGCCAAAGCTGATCGCCCGATGTCTTGCCCGCGGCGATCAGACTTGCCGCCAGCGCATCGTCATTGGCGAAGATGCCGCCATATTCGTGCGCCAGCGAGGCGATAATCGCGCCGGTCAGCGTGGCAAGATCGATCACCCGCGCAGGCGCAAAGGTTTTTTGCGTCCATGTGAGCGCATCGCACAGCACCAACCGCCCTTCGGCATCGGTGTTGATCACCTCAATCGTCTGGCCCGACATCGATGTTACCACGTCACCCGGCCGCTGCGCCGCGCCATCGGGCATGTTCTCAACCAGCCCGCAAACGCCGACCACATTGGCCTTGGCCCCGCGCAGCGCCAGCGTGAGCATCGTTCCGGCAACCGCCCCTGCCCCGCCCATGTCCCACTTCATGTCTTCCATGCCCGCTGGCTGCTTGAGGCTGATGCCTCCGGTATCGAAGGTAACGCCCTTGCCCACGAAAGCTGTCGGCCTGGCATCGCCGCCGCCGTTCCAGCGGATCGCCAGCATCCGTGACGGCCGCGCCGAACCCTGCCCCACGCCGAGCAGCGCGCCCATGCCGAGCCTGGTCATTTCGGGCACATCGAGCACGGTGAGTTCAAGGCCGGTCCCGGCGAAACGTTCCTGACAGCGCGCAACGAAGCTTTCGGGATAGATGATATTGCCTGGCTCAGTAACCAGTTCGCGGGTGAATTCCACGCCCTCAGCGACCGCAGATTCGCGCTGCCAGGCCGCTTCGGTGCCGTCAGGAGCGTTGATCACCGAAATATCCGCGAGCGTGACCTTGTGATCATCCTTCATCGTCGTGCGATAGGAATCATGGCGAAACCCCCGCAGCCGGAACGCCAGCAGCAGCTGGGCAGCGTGGTCTGCGGAAAGATCTGACCCGGCAAAATCGATAACAATCGCGGTCTCGCCAGACGCCAGATACTTGGCAGTCAGCGCCGCTCCTGCCTTTTCCACCGCCGCACCGCGACCGGCATCGGCCTTGTCGCCAGCCCCGGCCAGCGCCATGCGCACTACCTGTCCGTCACGCTCGACGAAACCTTCGAACAGTTGGCCCGTTTTACCGGTGAAGCGTGAGGCCTTGGCACCATCATGCAACAGGGTTTCAAGATCTTTCGGAATCGCGTCCTGATTGACAATTCTGGCAATCAGCCGCGAACCAGGCGCGGCAATATTGAAGGAAATCTGCATGATCACTCCATCAAGGATCGAAAAAAGTTACGGCGAAACGGTGATTTCCGTTGCCAGAGCGGATTGCAGTTAAGCGCGGGCGGTGCGATAGGCAAGTGATGCTCCCGGCTCAAAATGTCAGACTGCAAGCTCCGAAAATGCGCTTGCACCGCTGGTTGGCAGGCGCAGCAACGCTTGCGCTAACGCTTTTGGCCGCGCCAGCCTGGGCGCAGGATGCCGTGATCCCGACCAGCGCCGTGGAGCCCGCAGACAACAAACCGGCCGATCCTTCCCCCGCCCCTTCTCCTGCGGACGCCAAACCGGGCGATACCGCGCCCAGCCCTGTGTCGTTTGAAGCCGATTCGGTTTCCTATGACTACAACAACGAATTTGTCACTGCGACCGGCAACGTGTTCCTCAAACACAATGACCAGTCAGTGCGCGCAGACAAGGTCATCTGGAACCGCAAGACCGGCAAAATCATGGCCAGCGGCAATATCCGGCTTGTCGATGAAAATGGCAACCAGCTGTTCACCGAATCAATGGAGCTGACTGACGAGCTTAAAGCGGGGACGATGGCCAATCTGCTCATCGCGCTGCGTGAAGGCGGAAGGGTCGCTGCAGAAACCGGCACCCGGCTGGACAACGGCAATATCGTCCTGACCAAGGCGGTCTATTCGGGCTGCGCGGTTGAGGATTCAAACGGATGCCCCAAAAAGCCAACCTGGCAGATCAAGGCGGCGCGCGTCGATTATGACGACCAGAAACATAACCTCCGTTTCAAGAACGCCTCGATGGAAATTTTCGGCATCTCGCTGTTGCCGCTGCCGGGGCTGGTGCTGGGCACCGATGGTCGGCCGATAAACGGCGCGCTGATCCCTGACATCTCGGTCTCGCCTTCGAACGGTGTCGAACTTAGCGACGGCTATTACCAGCGGCTCGGACCCAATCAGGACCTGCTGCTTACCGGTTTTGTTTACACCAAGGCGACACCCATGCTCTCGGCGCGTTACCGTGCACTGACCGATACGGGCGCGTTGCAGGTCACCGGCTATATCACGCGCAGCAGCCTGATCCCGGTTGCCGGGACCACCGCCGCCACATCGACCGAAGTGCGCGGATATCTGGCTGCCAACGGGCGTTTTCAGTTTTCGCCCGAATGGAGCCTGACGACCTCGCTGCGTTACGTCAGCGACCGCACGTTCCTGCGCCGCTATGACATCAGCCGCGATGATCGGCTGCGCTCGATGTTCGATCTCGAACATATCGATGCGAATTCGTACCTCTCGGTTGCCGGCTGGCTAACGCAAACCATGCGTGTGGGTGACGATCAGGGACAGGTTCCGATTGCCTTGCCGGCGATCGATTATCGCCGCCGCATCGCCGATCCTTTGTTCGGCGGCCATATCGAGCTGGAGCTTAACACACTCGCGGTTACCCGCACCCGCGGGCAGGATACGCAGCGCGCCGTTGCTGGAGTCCAATGGGATCTCAAAAGGATCACGCCCTGGGGTCAGGAAGTAACGCTGACCGCCCTGGCGCGCGGCGACACTTACCATTCGGCTGAAAACGCGCTGACCACCACGCCGAGCTATCGCGGCCTGCCCGGATGGCAGTGGCGCGCCATCGCCACCGCCGCGCTCGATGTGAAATGGCCGTTCGTCGGCAAGTTCCTCGGCGGCACGCAGGTGCTGACCCCGCGCTTTCAGGTGGTCGCATCACCCACATTCAAGAACCTGGCGATCCCCAACGAAGACTCACGGGCGATTGATCTGGAAGATTCGAACCTGTTCGCGCTCAACCGTTTTCCCGGATATGATCGGGTTGAAGACGATGTCCGCTTCACCTTTGGCTTTGACTGGAAATGGCAGGCCCCCGGCTGGCGGATCAGCACCACTATCGGCCAGTCATATCGCCTGTCGAACAAGCCATCGCTGTTCCCCGACGGCACCGGGCTCAACGAGCGGGTTTCCGACATCGTCGGTCGCACCGAAATTCGCTTCAAGGATATTGTCAAAGTCACGCACCGCTACCGGCTCGACAAAGATGGACTGGCAATCCGCCGCAATGAATTCGATGCCACGGTCGGCTCCAGCCGCACCTATGTCGAAGTCGGCTATCTGCGGCTCAACCGCGACATTACCACGGTGGAAGATCTGCAGGACCGCGAGGAGCTGCGCTTTTCTGCGCGCGTCGGCCTCGCCAGGCACTGGTCCATATTCGGCTCGGGCGTGATCAACCTGACCAGCCCGACGATCAATCCACTGGTCAACACCAGCGGCTGGCAACCTCTGCGCACCCGTGCCGGAATTGCCTATGATGACGATTGCCTCAGCCTCGCGATAACCTGGCGGCGCGATTTTGTTGCCACCGGCGATGCGCGGCGGGGCAACAACATCCAGATCTATTTCGCCTTGCGCAATATCGGCTTTCGCTAGTTCCGGCGCTAGTTTCTATTCCAACCTGCAAGCAAACGCGCTATCGCGCGCCGCGGATGCTAATCGTGCGTTCATCGCATTCGCGCCAATGGGCGGATAAGTCTGGCGGGAAAGCCCCGTCACAAACAGGAATTGGATCACGGTGAACTTGTTTTCTCACAAGGCAGTGGCAGGATTTTCTCGCAAATCCATGACAGGCAAAACTCTTACCGCAATGGGTCTTGTCCTAGGCTTGGCCGCCGCACAGGTGACCGCGCAGGATGCCCCGCCAACCCCGCAAGGGTCAATTTCCGTCCCCGAGGACGTAACCTATTTCGCCAAGAACGATCCCAACAACCGCCGGGCAACCGCGATTGTCAACGGTGACATCATCACTGGCACCGATGTTGACCAGCGCGTTGCGCTGGTGCTGGCATCGAACAAGGCGCAGGTTTCTGACGAGGAAAAGCAGCGGTTGCGCTCGCAAATCCTGCGCAACTTGATCGATGAATCTTTGCAGATTCAGGAAGCCAAGACTCAGGACATCGAGGTCAAGGATGACGACGTCGATCAGTCCTATTCGCGCGTTGCCCAGCAGAACTTCGGCCAGAACATCAAGGCGCTCGATGCCTATTTGACCAAGGTCGGTTCTTCGAGCTCGTCGCTCAAGCGGCAGATCCGAGGCGAACTGGCGTGGCAGCATCTGCTGCGCCGCAACGTTCAGCCGTTCGTCAATGTCTCTGCCGAAGAAGTCAAGGAATCGCTGGCGCGGCTTAAAGCCGACAAGGGCACCGAAGAATTCCACCTCGCGGAAATTTACCTCAGCGCCCAGCCCGAGACGCAGGCCGCGGTGTTTGAAAACGCCAAGAAGATTGTCGAGCAGATCAAGGCTGGAGGCAGCTTTCAGGCGATGGCCCGCACCTATTCCGAAGCGACGACCAAGGTTGTCGGCGGCGATCTTGGCTGGCTGAGGCTGTCGAAACTGCCGGCCGAAATGGCCGCTCCGGTTCAGACGATGAACGCTGGCCAACTGGTTGGCCCGATCGCTATTCCCGGTGGATTCACGATTGTCGCGCTGGTTGACAAGCGCCAGGTATTGACTGCGGATCCGCGCGATGCCCTGCTCTCGCTCAAGCAAATTTCGATCGATTTTCCCGCCGGAATTTCTGAAGCCGACGCCACCAAAAAGGCGAGCGACTTTGCTTCGGCAATGAAGACCGCCAAAGGCTGCGGCGCGGTTGATCCGGTCGCCCATGGGCTCGGCGCGACGGTGGTTGAAAACGATCAGGTCAAGGCGCGCGATCTTCCCGGGCCGCTGCAGGAATCGATCCTCGCACTGTCGCTCGGCGAAACCTCGCAGCCGTTCGGTTCGATCAAGGATGGCGTCCGCGTTCTCATGCTCTGCGGCCGCGATGATGCCAAGGTTGATGGCGGGCCCAGCTTTGAAGACATGATGGGGCAGATCGAGGACGACCGCGTGCAGAAGCGCGCGCAGGCCTATCTGCGCGATCTGCGCCGCGACGCGGTTATCGATTACAACTGATTGTGACCATGCCCGCTCTCGCCGTATCATTGGGCGACCCGGCGGGCATTGGCCCCGAATTGATAGCGGAGGCATGGGCGCGGCGTGAGGCCGAGCACCTGCCTCCGTTTTTCGTTGTCGGCGGTGCGGGAATCTTGGTGGCGGCGGCCGCTAGCCGGGGGATTGACCTGCCGGTAGTGCGGATCGGTGATCCGGACGAAGCAGTGGCGGCATTCGCTTCTGCGCTGCCGGTGCTCGGCAGCACGGCAGGTGCCTGGAACCCGGGACAGCCTGACCGCATCGGCGCGGCGCTCGCGCTGGCATCGCTGAGCACGGCTTGCGCGTTTGCCGTCGCAGGCGCCGCGTCGGGGATTGTCACCGGCCCGGTAGCCAAATCGCGTTTGGCCGATGTCGGATTCACCCACCCCGGCCAAACCGAATTTGTCGCCGAAGCATGCGGGGTGAATCCCGAAGACGCGGTGATGATGCTCGCAGGTCCGCAGTTGCGAACTGTGCCGCTGACGGTGCACGTTTCGCTGGCATCAGTGCCCCGATTGATCACCGCCGAGCTGATTTTGCGCAAGGCGCGCATCGTTGCGGCTTCATTGCGCCATGATTACGGCATCATTGCGCCACGTTTGGCAATCGCCGCACTCAACCCCCATGCGGGCGAAGATGGGCTGATGGGCAGCGAAGATTCCGCGATTATCGCCCCCGCCGTGGCCGCGCTGCAAGCCGAAGGAATCGCCGCCACCGGCCCGCATCCCGCCGACGCCCTGTTCGCCCCGCACAACCGATCGACTTTTGACGTCGCGCTGTGCATGTACCACGATCAGGCGCTGATCCCGATCAAGGCGCTCGATTTTGACCTTGGGGTGAACGTGACCCTGGGCCTGCCGATCGTGCGAACCTCGCCCGATCATGGCACCGCTTTTTCGCTTGCGGGCAAGCACTTGGCCAACCCCGGCGCAATGATCGCGGCGATCCGCATGGCAGGAGAAATGGCCGCCCGGCGGGCTGAACGATGACCCTTCCCCCGCTTCGTGAAGTCATTGCCCGGCATGGACTTCAGGCGTCAAAAGCACTCGGCCAGAACTTCTTGCTCGACGAACAATTGCTCGACCGCATCGCTGCCGTCCCCGGCAATCTAAAGGGCCAGCACGTGCTCGAAGTCGGCCCCGGCCCCGGCGGCCTTACGCGCGCGCTGCTCCGCGCCGGAGCAAAGGTAACCGCCATCGAAATGGACCGCCGCTGCCTCCCCGCCCTCTCCGAACTGGGCGAGGCTTTTCCAGGACAACTCACTGTAATCGAAGGCGATGCCACCAAGCTTGCACACGGCATCGAAGGCCCATTCCACATCGTCGCCAACCTGCCCTACAACGTGGGAACGGCGCTGTTCGTCGGCTGGCTTTCCGGGCCGGAATGGCCGCCACAATGGACATCCATGACC
>JANLOZ010000077.1:0-13465 GCA_031366845.1 Novosphingobium sp.
CCGTATGGGTATTTCGAGCATTTTGTGTTTTGTTTTATCCAGGTTTTTTGTGGGTGTATGTTTCGGGGAATGGTGGTTCGGGCTGGGGGGGTGGGGAACCCCAACATTTGAGGCGCCGCTGTCGTTGGGGTTTCCCGCGACAGCCCCGAAGGGGCGGGCCGCTTTTGGCCCATTTCCGCGTCTCTCGTCGATTACTATGCAATGGCATAGCTCTCTCCTCGCTCCTCGAACTGGGCCAAAATCGGCTCCGTCACGGTGGGTAAACCTAACCTCATCTGGCTCTAAGCCGCGCGAGACATTCGGGGGTTCGGAATAATGGCAAGCCAGGCGATGGTCGGTGCGCGGCGGGCAAGCGGCGGGAACTGGCGCAATGCCTTGCGCCGTTCGCTGCGCCGCGTCGGCGAGATGGGGGCTGGTCTGGCGCTGTTCGCCGCGACCGCATTCCTCGCGCTCGCGCTGGCATCGTACCACCAGACCGACCCTTCGATGTCGACCGCTGCGGGTGGCGGCGGCGTGCTTAACTGGATGGGCGCGAGCGGCGCATGGACCGCCGATTTTGCCCTGATGCTGTTTGGACCGGTGGCGGTGCTGCTGGTGCCGCTGCTGTTCGTTTCGGGCCGCAAGCTGTGGCAGCTGGCGAGTGACGAGGTCGAAGCCCCCGCGCCGCACGGCTGGTGGCATGGTTTCCTGATGCTGATCGCGGCGATGCTGCTGCTGGCGACCGTGCTGGCGCTGCTGCCGGGTTCATCGGGATCGTCGTTTCCAGCATCGATTGGCGGACTTACTGGGCTGCTCGGGGCCAAGCTGCTCCATGCCGGAGCCTCGTTGTTGCCCGTTGGAGCGCGTTCGTGGGTGACGCTGGTGGCGGCGATTGCCTGCGCTGGCGGCGGGGCAGTGCTTGCCGGAAGGGTGTTTGCGATTGACTGGGCGGGGCTGTTCACCCTGCCGCGCGGGCTGATCCGCGCGCCTGCGCTGATCCGCAGGGAAGCCATCCCGCGGCTCAAACGCACGCGTGAAGACAAGGCGCAATCGGACCTTGCCGTGCCCATCGCCGCGCGCCGTCCGCCCGAGATATCCGATCCCACCCGCGCCGCGCGGCCTGCCCAGCTTTCAGGCTCAAGCCGTCAGGGTGATCTGTTCGATTCGTGCGAATTGCCGGGACTGGATCTGCTTGAGGACGCAAAGCCACAAGCCGCGCCGAAGCTCGACAAGCTGGCGCTTGAAAAGAACGCGCGGCTGCTTGAAACCGTGCTCGATGATTTCAACGTCAAGGGCGAGATCACCGCGGTGCGCACCGGGCCCGTCGTCACAATGTACGAACTCGAACCCGCGCCCGGGATCAAGGCCAGCCGGGTCATGGGCCTCGCCGATGATATCGCCCGCAACATGAGCGCGATTTCGGCGCGCGTGTCCGCTATCCCCGGCCGCACCGTAATGGGTATCGAACTGCCCAATGCTGATCGCCAGATGGTGAGCTTCAAGGAATTGGTCGCCTGCGAGGCATTTGCCCGCGCGAAGGGCCTGCTGCCGATCATTCTCGGCAAGGATATCTCCGGCGGGCCGATCGTCGCCGATCTTGCCGCGATGCCGCATCTGCTCGTCGCCGGCACCACCGGGTCGGGCAAATCGGTGGGGCTCAACGCGATCCTGCTGTCGCTGCTCTACCGGCTCACGCCCGCGCAGTGCCGGATGATCCTGATCGATCCGAAGGTGCTCGAACTTTCGGTCTATGACGATATCCCGCACCTGCTCTCCCCGGTGGTGACCGAGCCTGCCAAGGCGGTGCGAGCGCTCAAGTGGGCGGTCGAGGAAATGGAGCGTCGCTACCGCCAGATGAGCGAAATCGGCGTGCGCAACCTTTCTGGCTTCAATGACAAGATCAGCTCTGCCATCGCCAGGGGCAAGCCGCTCGGCAAGCGCATCGCCATCGGCTTCGATGCCGAAACCGGCGAGGAAATCTACGAAGACCAGCAATACGATTACAAGGTGCTGCCGCAGATCGTCATCATCGTTGACGAGCTTGCCGATCTGATGATCACCGTCGGCAAGGAAATCGAGGTGCTGATCCAGCGGCTCAGCCAAAAGAGCCGCGCGGCGGGCATCCACCTGATCATGGCCACCCAGCGGCCTTCGGTCGATGTCATCACCGGGGTGATCAAGGCCAACCTGCCGACCCGCATTTCGTTTGCCGTCGCCAGCCGGATCGACAGCCGCACGATTCTCGGCGAGCAGGGCGCCGAGCAGCTGCTCGGCAAGGGCGACATGCTCTACAAGCCCGCGAGCGATCCGGTGGTCCGCGTCCACGGGCCGTTCGTTTCGGACGATGAGGTCACCCGCGTCGCCGAATACTGGCGCGCACAGGGCAAGCCGGACTATGTCGATTCGGTCACCGAAGAGCCCGAAGACGGCGGCTTCGGCTTTGATGATTTCGATGCCGCCAGCGATTCGCCAGACGAGCGCAAATACCGCCAGGTCTGCCAACTGGTGTTCGAAAGCCAGAAGGCCTCGGCCAGCTGGATCCAGCGCCAGATGGGCGTTGGCTACAACACCGCCTCAAAATGGGTCGAGCGGATGGAAGCCGATGGCTTTGTCGGCCCGGCGAACCACGTGGGACGGCGGGATATTTACCGGGATAGCGACGGGAATCCCTTGTAGTACGGCAATTCGCGAGGAAATCTCGCTTGACATTTGTATATACAAATAGCTACATTTTATCGCGATGAATGAGCGGACCGTTGCGGGCTTCGATTGGGATCAGGGCAATCGCGCCAAGTGCCAGAAGCACGGTGTGAGCATTGCCGCGATTGAGGCGGTGTTTCACGCACCCCATCGAATCGCGCCAAACCCCGCTCATTCCATCGACGAAACGCGATTGCTGGCAATCGGCAACGGCAACGGATCACGCCCCATTTTCGTGGCCTTTACTATGCGCGATTGTGCCGAGGGACTGCTAATCCGGCCGATCAGTGCCCGCTATATGCATCGCAAGGAGATCGAGACCTATGAAACAGAAACTGCCCAACCTGACCAGTGACGAGGCGGCCGAACGCTTCATCGATACCGCTGATCTCATGCAATTCGATCTGTCTGCTTTCAAGCCGAACAGTTTTGAATTTGCGAAAAAATCGAAGCAGGTGAACATGCGTTTTCCCGAAGCCCTTCTTGAAGCTGTCAAGACTAGGGCCGCAGACAAAGGCATGACCTATCAGCGGTTTATTCGGCAAACGCTTGAAGCCGCCCTGCGCGGATAGGAACGCCGTCAAATGGTAGGCCTGCGGAAAACGCTAGAGCACGACGCGATTGGAAAGAATCGCAGCGTGCTCTGCGCGTTTTTGTTGTCGCACGATTTATTGCAATTAACCGGTGCCCACTTAATCGCATCGCGCTCTAACAGGTCAGGCGAAAGTATCGCCCAGTTCGCCGCCGAGTGGATCGGCGCCGTATTCGTTGTTGCCCACCGTGCCGCGGGTGCAGAACCATACGAGCAGCAAGATGATGCCGACCAGTGGAATCAGCACGATCCAGTACCACCATCCCGAACGGTTGGTGTCGTGCAGGCGGCGCACCAGCACCGCAAGGCAAGGCAGGAATAGTACGAGCCCTGTCAAGGCATAGACATAGCCATATCCCATACTCTGCACTTCACCAGAAGCCGGATTGGTCATCGAGAAAGTGGTGCCAAGCGCCCGATCAATGATACTTGCGACAACATAGCAAATCACGGCAAACAATATGAAATACCAGTATTCCGAGCGTGAGGCCCGGCCCTGCCATGTCACGAATTTTGACAGGCACGTTTTGATCGATTCACCGAACGTCATAAGCCATCTCCCCCGTTTCGAGTCGAAACCCGCGAGGTTAATCATGCTAATAGCTTGACCGCAAACAAAAACCATCGCCCATTGCGGTTAATTCGTTTCATCTGTAACGGCTTTGCTAAAGGAGACAGCCCATGCGTGTCGGCACCGTTCGCGAAATCAAGAACCATGAATACCGCGTTGGTCTGACGCCCGAATCGGCGAGCGAGCTGACGATGCACGGGCACGAGGTCTGGGTGGAAAGCGGCGCGGGGCTGGGGATTGGCGCTTCTGACAGCGATTATCAAGCTGCGGGCGGAACCATCCAGGGCGATGCCAAGACCATTTTCGCCTCGTGCGAAATGGTGGTCAAGGTCAAGGAACCGCAAGCTGTTGAATGCGCGATGCTGCGCGAAGGCCAGGTACTCTACACCTACCTCCACCTCGCGCCCGATCCCGAACAGACCGCCGCGCTGGTCAAATCGGGTGTCACCGCGATTGCCTATGAAACCGTTACCGGGCCTGGCCAAAACGGGGGGCACTCGCTGCCGCTCCTGAAACCGATGAGCCAGGTCGCCGGACGCATGTCGATCCAGGCAGGCGCAACCGCGCTGCAAAAAGCGCACGGCGGACGCGGGGTTTTGCTCGGCGGGGTGCCGGGGGTTCTGCCCGGCAAGGTTCTGGTGATCGGCGGCGGCGTCGTCGGGTTTCACGCAGCGCAGATGGCCGTGGGCATGGGCGCCGATGTGACCATCCTCGATCAGGATCCCGACGTGCTCGAGCGACTGTCAAACCACTTTGAAAACCGGGCAAAAACGCGCTTCTCCAACCGCTCGACCGTGCAGCAGATGATCTGCGATGCCGAACTGGTGATCGGCGCGGTGCTCGTTCCCGGTGCCGCCGCGCCCAAGTTGGTGACGCGCGACATGCTCGGCTGCATGAAGCCCGGCGCGGTGCTGGTAGATGTCGCGATCGATCAGGGCGGCTGCTTCGAAACCAGCCACGCCACCACCCACGCCGACCCGACCTATATCGTCGAAGGCATCGTCCATTACTGCGTCGCCAACATGCCCGGCGCGGTGGCGCGGACCAGCACCTATGCGCTGAACAACGTAACCCTGCCGCATGCCCTGCGGATCGCTGATATGGGCTGGAAGGCGGCGCTGAAGGCCAACCCGCATCTGGCCAATGGGCTCAATGTCTCGGGCGGCAAGGTGACCTATGAGGCAGTGGCGCGCGAATTGGGCTATGATTACACGCCGGTGGGGGAGGTTTTGGGCTGAGCTCGTCCCTGAGCTCAAACGGACCCCCTGGCCTCGTCGACGCAATGTCCGATTGATACGGCCAGCGATCCCCGTTTCTGCGGGGAATGACGGGTAAATAGCCGGCGGTGATCGCTACACAAAAGCCGCCGCAACCTCCTCTGGCACCCGGCACAATCGTCCGCTCGCCTTGTCAATCATCGCCCAGGTTGACCGCGCGGAGACAATCACCTTGCCCGCCGAGTTGCGAAATTCAACACAGCGATCAAACCGCGCACCCTTTGGCCCGTCGGGGATGAAAGTCTCCGCGATTACAGACTCGCCCACGCCAATATTGCCGCGATAATCAATCTCATGCCGGGTGACGAGCCAGACATAGCCATCGACATAGGCGGCTGGCGCGTCGGCGGCCCAATGCGCCCCCGCCATTACCTCCATCCATTGCACCCAGACGGCATTGTTGACATGGCCCATCACATCGATGTGCTCTGGTAGCGCAGTGAAGATGAGAGAGTGCCGGTTCATCAACTCCCAACCCCCAGCTGCCACAGGATAAACGCGAACTCTTCCGCCGTTTCCTTCAAACTCTCGAACCGCCCCGACTTGCCCCCATGCCCCGCGCCCATGTTGGTTTTGAAGATCAGTGCGTTGTCATCCGTCTTCAGCTCGCGCAATTTCGCCACCCATTTGGCTGGTTCCCAATAGGTTACGCGGGGGTCATTCAGCCCGGCGGTTACCATCATCGGCGGATAGGCCTGCGCGCGCACCTGATCGTAGGGTGAGTAGCTGCGGATCAGCTCGAACGCCGCCTTGTCTTCAATCGGGTTGCCCCATTCGGGCCATTCGCCCGGCGTCAGCGGCAGGCTGGCATCGAGCATGGTGCCCAGCACATCGACAAACGGCACATCGGCAACCACCGCGCCCCACAGGTCAGGGTCTGAATTGACCACTGCGCCCATCAGCTCGCCGCCTGCCGATCCGCCCGAAATGGAAATCCTGCTCGCCGCCGTATAGCCGCGCTCGATCAGGCCTTTCGCGACATCGACGAAATCGGTGAAGGTGTTCGTCCGCCGCTCCAGCTTGCCCGCCTTGTACCACGCTCGCCCGAGATCATCGCCGCCGCGGATGTGGGCGATGGCATAGGCGAAGCCGCGATCGACGAGGCTGAGCCGGGTGGTGGAAAATCCGGGGTCGATTGCGATCCCGTAAGCGCCATAGCCGTAGAGATGGAGCGGCCCGGAACCCAGGCGGTCCTTGCGCATGACCACGCTGACCGGGATCAGCGTGCCATCGCGCGCGGCAATTTCGAGCCGCTCAGTGACGTAGAGCGCGGCGTCATAGCCCGAAGGAATTTCCTGAACCTTGAGCGCTTCAAGGCTGCGATCCGCGAGCGCGTAATCATAAACTGTCGCCGGGCTGACCATCGATTCGTAGGACAGGCGAAGCGTGGCCACATCCCATTCGGGGTTGTCGCCCAGCCCGGCGGAATAGCTCGCCTCGGGGAAGGCGATTGGTTCGACGCGCGCAGGATCGTCGTAATACCGCACCTCGATCTGGTCGAGCCCGGCGCGGCGGCCTTCGGTGGTGTAGAAATTCCTGAACAGGTCAAAACCGGTCAGGTAAAACGCATCGGAGCCTTCGATCAGCGTGGTCCATTCGCCGGGTTCGGAAAGCGGCGCGGTGGCGAGGCGGAAATTTTCATGGGCATCGTTGGTGTGGATGAACAGCCTGTCGCCGTGGAGATCGACATCGTATTCAACCCCTTTGGCGCGCGGCCTGACGAGCAAGGGCGTTGCCAGCGGATCGCTTGCCGGGACCAACCGCACTTCGCTGGTTTCATGATCGCTGGCCGCGATCACCAGCCATTCCTCGTTGGCTGAAAGGCCCGGGCTGACACGGAAGCCTTCGTCATCTTCGTGATAGAGCTCGACATCGCTACCGGCCGGCTGGCCGAGCCAGTGCAGCCTGGCATTGTCGGTGCGCCATTGCTCGTTGGCGAGTGCGTAAACCAGCGCCTTGTCACCGGCGCACCAGACCAGCGCCGAAAGCGTGCCGGGAATTTCGTCGGCGAGGAGTTCACCGGTGGCGAGGTCCTTCACCCGCGCGGTGAAGCGTTCGGAGCCGTTGTCATCGATCGCATAGGCGAGCAGCGCTCCATCCTTGCTCACCGACATTGCGCCGAGGCGGAAATAGTCCAACCCATCAGCCAGGGCGACCTCGTCGAGGATCAGTTCATCGGCATTTGAATCGTCTCCGGCGACAAGCGCACGCCGCCACCATTTTTTGTACTCCGCGCCCTCTTCAAACTCGATCCAGTAGAGATAATCGCCGTCTTTTTGCGGCACCGATGTGTCGGCTTCCTTGATGCGGCCGCGCATCTCGGTGAACAGGCCATCAATGCGCCCCTTATGCGCCCCCATCGCCTGGGCAAACCACGCGTTCTCCGCCTCAAGGTGGGAAAGCACTGCCTTGTCAGTGACTTCGGGGTATCCTGGATCGCGCAGCCAGGCGTAGTCATCGGAGATGGTAATCCCGTGATGACTGAATTCGTGGGGTTTTTTCGGGGCGACAGGGGGAGTAGCAAGAGCCATCGCGCGGCTGTATGATGCCCGCAGAAGGACTGCAACCATGCTGATGAACACCCATGAATCCCGCCTCAAGGCGCTGCGCGAAGAACTGGTGCGGCGCGGTCTCGATGGCTTCGTCGTGCCGATTTCCGACGAACATATGAGCGAATATGTCGGCGCTTATGCCCAGCGATTACAATGGCTTACTGGCTTTGGCGGCTCGGCGGGCACGGCAGTGATCATGGCCGATAGCGCCGCGATGTTCGTTGACGGACGCTATACCTTGCAGGTGCGCGATCAGGTCGATGGGCGATTTTATGCTTACGAATCAGTGCCTCAGACATCTGTCGCCCAGTGGCTGGGCGAGCATGCCGCCGGGGGCGCGAAGATCGGATTCGATCCCTGGCTCCACGGCAAGCCATGGGTTGTCGCGGCGGAAAAGGCACTAAAGGCCCGGAATGCATCGCTTATTCCGGTAGACAGCAATCCGATTGATGCGGTGTGGAGTGACCGCCCCGAACCCTCGTTGGCCCCTGCACAGGTCCACACCCTCGCTAATGCGGGCGAGGCGAGCGAGGCCAAACGTGCGGCGGTGGCCGAGTGGCTGACCGAGCAGAAGCTCGACGCGGCTGTAATTTCTGCGCTCGATTCAATCGCTTGGCTGCTCAATGTGCGCGGCGTCGATGTCGAACGGACGCCGGTGGCGCTGTCCTATGTCATCGCCCACGCCGATGGCACCGCCGACCTGTTCATCGCCGAAGAAAAGATGACGCCAGAGGTCCGCGCGCATCTTGGCAATGCCGTAACCGTGCGTCCGAGAGAGGCATTTGTACCGAGTCTACAGATGCTTAGAGGTAAGCGCGTCGCTGCCGATCCTGAGCGCGCGGTGCAGGCGGTGTTTGCCGCGCTGGCAGGGGCCGGGGCCGAGATTGTTGAAACCCGCGATCCCACTGTTCTACCCAAGGCCTTGAAAAACCCCGTAGAACAGGCGGGCCACCGCGCTGCGCAGGCCCGCGATGGCGCGGCGGTAACCCGCTTTCTCCACTGGCTTTCGCTCGAAGCGCCAAAGGGCGAACTCACCGAAATCACCGCCGCCGAAGCGCTCCACCAGTTCCGCCGGGACGGCGGCGATCTGCGCGATCTGTCGTTCGATACCATCTCGGGCGCGGGGCCAAACGCGGCCATTTGCCACTACCGCGTGAACGAGGAAACCAGCCTCTCGCTCAAACCATTGAGCGTCTATCTCGTTGATTCAGGCGGTCAATATCCTGACGGCACGACCGACATCACCCGCACTGTGTGGATCGGTGCCCCAGACGGACAAGGGGGCGAGGCCCCTGCCGAGGTCAAGGATCGCTTCACCCGCGTGCTCAAGGGCCACATCGCGCTCGCGCTGATCAATTTCCCCAAGGGCACCGCAGGCAGCCAACTCGATAGTCTCGCGCGGCAGTTCCTCTGGGCCGTGGGCCTCGACTACGCGCACGGCACCGGCCACGGCGTCGGCTCCTTCCTCTCGGTCCACGAAGGCCCGCAGCGCATCGCCAAATCGGCTGGCGGCCAGGCAGGGACCGATCAGGAGCTGCTCGCGGGCATGTTCCTGTCGAACGAGCCGGGGTACTACAAGGCTGGCGAATACGGCATCCGGATCGAAAATCTCGTGCTTGTCGAACCGCGTGAAATCGCTGGCGGCGAGGGCGAATGGCTGGGTTTTGAAACGCTTACCCACGTGCCGATTGACCGCTCGCTGGTGGATCGGAGCCTGCTCACCGCCGCTGAAATCGCGTGGTGGAACAGCTACCACGCGCAGGTTCTCAAGATTATCGGCGCACAGCTCGATGGTGCGGCCAAGGCATGGCTCGAGCTGCAGTGCCAGCCACTCTAGGAAGGCGGTTGTAGGAAACTAAATGTTTCTGTAATGTTCTATCGCGATTCGAGGAAACCAGGGAGAACATGCGATGATCGGCTACGTCACACTCGGCACCAACGACAGGGAAAAGGGCGCGAAGTTCTACGATGCCCTATTTGCCGAGCTCGGCTGTGGGCGGATGATGGACAATGATGTGTTCGTCGCTTGGGGTGAGCCCGGCGGTGGTGCCGGGATCGGCCTGACCAAGCCCTTCGATGGCAACCCTGCTACGGTCGGCAACGGCGTAATGGTCGCGCTTGAAGCCAGGGATGAAGCGCAAGTCCAGCGAATTTACGACATCGCCCTGGCCAATGGCGGAACCTGCGAAGGACCGCCGGGGCCGCGCGGTCAAGGATTTCATGCTGCCTATTTCCGCGACCCTGATGGCAACAAGCTCAACGCCTATATAATGACGATGGCCCCAGAATGATGGCGCCGGAATGATTACGGGTGGCCAGTCGCTCGAGAAGTTCCCGGTCCACCTCGGGCTCGGCGCGGCGGCGCTTGCGCAGCCTGAATTCACGGGTGCGATGGAATGGTACATGGACTATGCCCGCCGCACCGCTGGCGATGGCGCTGAAGGCCGTCTTGTCGGCATGCACTGCTTTACCGAGGACTGGACGAGCTGGGAAATGCATCCGGCAGGTGCCGAAGTGGTGCTGTGCGTTTCGGGCGCGATGACCGTCATTCAGGAACTCGCTGATAGCAGCACCGTGCAGACACGGCTCGGTGCTGGCGACTATGCGATCAATGCTCCGGGTGTCTGGCACACCGCTGATATCGCGGATCATGCTACTGCGGTGTTCATCACGGCTGGCATGGGGACCGAGCACCGTCCGCGCTAACTTTCGGCCGGGTGAACGGCACTGTAAATCTGCGACAAATGACGACAATAAACCGGCAAGACGGCATAAGTCTGCGACAGGCAGAGGCTAAACCTGCACCCAGGCCGCACAACCCTGGGTTCCCTCCCTTTTCCCGGGGCTGTGCGGTTATCGGATTCACCCATCGAAGGATCGACCATGAAGAAATTGACGCTCGCAATATCTGCCGCCGTGCTCGCCGTCACGGGAGCGGGGTTCGCCGCCTATGCCGCTGATGCCGATGGCCATCATATGATGGACCCGATGGGGGACAAGTCCGTCACCCGAGCCGAAGCCTCGGCCCACGCCAGCGCCATGTTTGACAAGCTTGATGCCAATCATGATGGCAAGATCGATCCCGCTGACCGCGAAGCCAGAATGCTTGAACGCTTCAGAAAGCTCGATGCCGATGGCAATGGGTCGATTTCGCAGGCCGAATTCCTCGCCGCTCATGCTCGCAAGATGGGTGGACACGGCATGGGCCATGACCGCGATGGGGGCGGAATGAAGGATGGCGACATGAAGGATCACGCGATGGGCGGCGATCACCAGGGCCGCCGTGAAATGCCGATGATGGGAATGGTCATGCTCAAAATGGCTGATACCAATCATGATAACGCGGTTAGCCGTGCTGAATTTGTCGGTGCCGCGATGGCCCATTTCGATGCCGCCGATGCCAATCACGATGGCAATCTGACACCCCAGGAACGCCGCACGGCGATGCAGGCCATGCATGCGAAAATGAAAGCCATGCGCAAAATGGGCGGGATGCATGAAGGGCCGATGCCAGCGCCGACGGGCAACTGATGCCCACCAACTGCTGCCAGGCCACTGACAAGCCAATGCGAACCTGTCATGACCACAAGATATGATGAACGATGATCAGACCCAGTCCGTGCTGCTCGTCGATGATGAAGCAGCCTTGCGTGAACCTCTGGCCGACTATCTCTCGCGCCAGGGGTTCAGCGTAAGTCAGGCCGTCAGCGCCGCCGATGCGCGCGCATTCTTGCGCGATTCACGGCCTGATCTGGTGCTGCTCGATATCATGATGCCGGGCGAAGACGGGCTGTCGCTGTGCCGCTATCTCGCCGAATCGCAACAGATCCCGACGATCTTCCTCACCGCCCGCGGCGAGGCGACCGACCGGATCGTCGGGCTCGAAATTGGCGCTGATGATTACGTGGTCAAGCCGTTCGAGCCGCGCGAGCTGGTCGCGCGCATCCGCTCGGTGCTCCGCCGCGTCAACCGCAGCGCGCCCGATCCCGCCGAAGAAGAGGCCTATGCCTTTGAAGGCTGGCTGCTCGATCCGCTCAAGCGCCGCCTGATCGACCATGAAGGCGCGGTTGTGGCGATTTCCTCGGCTGAATACCGCTTGCTCGTCGCTTTCCTTGAGCACCCGCGTCAGGTGCTCGACCGGGACCGCCTGCTCGATATGGTTCAAGGCCGCGAGGCGCACCTGTTTGACCGCGCGGTGGACAATCAGGTGAGCCGTCTGCGCCGCAAGATCGAGCGCGATAACCGCAATCCGCAATTGATCCAGACCGTGTGGGGCGGCGGCTATATGCTCGCCGCTGAAGTGCGGCGCGTGGCACCGGCGGCGGATTGAGATGTGGCTGAAGCGCCTGTGGCCGTCGAGCCTGCGGGGTCAGGTCCTGCTGTCGATCGCGCTGGCTCTGCTGCTCGCGCAGACGGTGTCCGCCGTGCTGATCTATCGCGCCCAGCACGAACGCACACAAATGGCGATGACCCGCACTTTGGCCTTTCGCCTGGTGCCGGGATCGCGCGGCGAGGGTCAGTCCGGCGGCGATGCTTCTGAAAGACGACGCGACAATCGCCTTGATGATCCGACAAACCCGCGTCAGTTCCGTTTGCAGCGGCTGACCACCAGCCCTGTCGGTGCCAGCGAGCAGCGCCTCGCGGAGGAGGAAAGCGATCTGCGCACCGTGCTCGCCGAACAGGACGTGCAGGTTGCCGATCTGCAACTGGTGATCCGCCCGATAGCGAGTGATGCGCTGGCCATGCGGCAACTGGCGCGCCCGGGCCGGGTGCACTTTCCCGGGCCGCAACCGCAACGGGTGATTGTCGCCGCGCTCCGAACCGCCAATTCTCCGGACTGGCTGGTGACGCGCACCTTCGTGCCCGAAGGAGAACGGCGGCTACTGGGCACGCTGCTGGCGCAGACGCTGTTCATCTATGCCTTTCTGGTCGGCGCGATGGCATTGATTCTCGGGCGCATCACCCGCCCGCTGGCGCGGCTGACCAGCCGGGTCGAACGCTTCGCTGAAACCCGCAACGCGCAAGGGCAGATAGTCCCGGAAGGCCCGAGCGATGTGCGCCGGCTGATATCGGCGCACAATGCCCTCGAGGCGCGGATCGTCGCGCTGCTCGATGAAAAAGACGTCATGCTGGGCGCCATTGGGCATGATCTGAAAACCCCGCTCGCCGCACTTCGCGTGCGGATCGAAAGTGTTGAGGACGAGAGCGAACGCGGGCGCATGGCGGCGACTATCGAAGACATCACCCGCTCGCTCGATGATATTCTCTCGCTCGCCCGCGTCGGCCGTCCTAGCGATCCATCGGAGCCGACCGAACTCTCCTCGCTCGTCGCCGCGGTGGCAGAGGAATACGAGGATATGGGCGAGCCGGTCGAACTCGTGGGCAGCGAACGCATGGTCATGCAGGTCCGGCCAACCTGGCTCCGCCGGGCACTGCGCAATCTCATCGGCAATGGGCTGCGCTATGGCGGCAAAGTGAAAGTCGAACTGTCACGCGCGGGCAACCATGCCATTATCCGCATTACCGACCAGGGCCCCGGCATTCCTGACGGCCAGATAGCCCGGATGGTGGAGCCCTTCACCCGCGGCGAACCCTCGCGTAACACTGAAACCGGCGGCGCGGGGCTTGGCCTTACGCTTGCCAAGGCCATTGCCGAGCAGCATGGCGGCACCCTCGCGCTCGCCAATTTGCGCAGGTCTGGCGGGGAGACGGCCGGGCTTGAAGCCGTGCTTCGCCTGCCGCTGGGCTAGGGGCTATTCCACTGGTGTGGAATCGGCACCGGCCCGCTCCTCCG
>JANLOZ010000087.1:0-1859 GCA_031366845.1 Novosphingobium sp.
CTCGACTACCCGGTCCGCGGCCACGCCCTTTTCAAGCAGCTTGGCGCACATCTGCGGGCTGATGGTCGAAACCCGGTCGGCGAGGCCAAGCAGCCGGTTTTCGAGCCACCGCGCAGCCCGCGCGACCAGACCTTCAGCGACAAGGCCGGTAGCAAGCGCCGCCTCCACCTCGAAATCCTGCACATGGATCCACAGCTTCGCCCCCGAAAGTCGCGCGATAAGCCATGCGACGGGCACCGACAGCAGCGCCGGAGCAATGCAGATGACCACGCTGGGCCTCAATCGCGCGGCACAAAGCGCAGGCCCGAGCGCCGAAAAGGCAAAGCTCGCCAGATGCGCGATGCGTTTGAAACCGCTGGGCTGGGCTGGAACATAGAGCGGGCAACGGGTGATCGCCACGCCCTGCTCACTGTAGGTGGTCCAGCCGCGACCAAACCCGGGCCAGCGTTTCCACTGCGGGTAGTACGGCTGACCCGCGATCACCCGCACCGCATGGCCGCGCGCTGCCAATCCCTCGGCAAGCCCCTGTGTAAACGGGCCAATCCCCACCTGCTCGGGCGCATAGTTAAGCCCGAGGATCAGCAGCGATCCCGGCTCGCTCATCGCGCCAAACCGGTCACGATCATTTGCGCAGCTTCTCGATGATCTTGAGCGACAGATCACGCACCAGTTTGACCGCGCCGCGGCGGGGGTATCCCATCACCCGCGCGTAATTTGCATAGGTCAGCCCCATCGCCGCGCCATCGCGGCCCGGATGCAATGCAGGATTGGCGGTGACCTGAGCGAACAGGTCGGCAAAGCCGGTCTTCTTTTCGGCGGGCAGATGCCAGATCGTCAGATCGCGATCGCCCGGCGCGAGGTTGTGGAAGTGAAAGGTGGTCCACAAACGGCGGATGAAGCCCCTGGCCGTGCCAATCTTCACGCGCTCAAGCGCATAGAGCACCGAGAGCATGTGGCCATCTTCGCGCGGGGCATCGGCGGCCTGGCTGGAGACATCGGGCCACAGCGCCTTTGCCCGCTCGGCAAAGCGCCGGGTAAGCGCCTGTGTCGCCGCATAGATCTCGCCGCCGCAATAGGGCGTGGCCGCTTCCACCGGGCCGCCGTGCCGCGCAACAAACCGCGCCATGCCCTCGCCCGAAAGCCCGTTGATCATGCTTGCGCCGGTATAGTCTGCATCGTCGAGCAGATAGGTGAGCGCGCCGTGCCGGTCGATCGCCTGCGCCATTTCGGTGACCGGGCGCAGCCAGATGACATCGTTGTCGAGCACCAGCACCCGCTCGCCGATCGGGTTGGCGGATATATGCTGGAGGATCTCGAAAACATAGAACTGGTTGGCCCAGGCAGAAACCGCCGCGCTCGAAAGCCGCCAGGTTATCGGCAAAGAGACGACTTCCACGCCCCAGCGGGCGAACAGCGCCGCCAGATCAACGCCGCCAACGCTGGGCGGGCGGACATTGCTGAAGAATACGTGCCGCGCTCCCGGGTTAACCGCGATCGAACTTGCATAAAACACCGCGATGCACCGCCAATAGGCCTGCTGCACTTCGGGCGCGTCGGAATTTTTGCCAAGCTGCGGCGAGAAAGTAGCATTGCTGGCATCATCAGAAACAAACCACGTGCAGATTGCGGTGCCCGCACCTGCGCCCGTGCCGATGCCGATGCCAATGCCGGGGGCTGCATCAGCCATTGTTGATGATCGGCGCGCCCTGCATCACCACCATGTCAGCCTGCACCATTTCACGCGCCAGATCGCGCACCGAGGTTTCATGCCGCCAGCCGAGCTTCTGGTGCGCCTTCGATGGATCGCCGATCAGCAGTTCAACCTCGGTCGGGCGGAAATAGCGCGGATCAACTTCGAC
>JANLOZ010000098.1:0-2414 GCA_031366845.1 Novosphingobium sp.
TCTAAGCGCGCCGCCTACCTTGCAGACGATGCACCTGTGCCCAGGTGGCGGAATTGGTAGACGCACCAGCTTCAGGTGCTGGCGATCGCAAGGTCGTGGAGGTTCGAGTCCTCTCCTGGGCACCATTTCCCTGTTTGCCGATGTACGCGGCAGGTTGAATAAAGCTCGGAAATCTGCTAGTTTTTGCTCGAATTGACCGCTCTCGGTTGCCGGTGTTCGCCGACAATCGCGAAAATTTGGGGGCCTTTTTGGGGGCCTTTTGATTTTGGTCGATCTCTTTGGCGAGGGAAGGCGAATTTCATGGCGTTGACCGACACGGCGATCCGGCTCGCAAAGCCGGAAGACAGCGATCGAAAACTTGCGGACGGCAAGGGCCTCTATTTGCTGGTGACGGCTTCAGGGTCGAAGCTGTGGCGGCTCAAATATCGGATCGACGGCAAGGAAAAGAAGCTGGCCTTGGGCAGTTATCCCGAAGTCGGCCTGAAAATGGCTCGCGCGCGGCGCGACGCGGCACGCCAATCGGCACAGGCGGGCAGCGATCCCTCCATTGCCAAGCGCGAAGCCCGAATCGCGAAGCGGATCGCCGCCGCCAATACTTTTGCCGGGATCGCCGACGAATATATCGCCAAGCTGGAGGCCGAAGGCAAAGCGGCAGTCACGATCGCGAAAACGCGCTGGCTTTTGACCAAGCTGTCACCTGCATTGGGCACGCGACCGATCGCGGAAATCAGCCCGCATGAGTTGCTGGCCGTGCTGAAAAAGGTCGAGCGCGCGGGGCAGCGCGAGACGGCGCGGCGCTTGCGATCCTTTTCCAGCCGCGTTTTCCGATACGCCGTGGCCACGGCGCGGGCGACGGTCGATCCGGCCCAGCCGTTGCAGGGCGCACTGGTTTCGCCGGTCGTCAAGCATCATGCGGCAATCACCGATCCGATTGCCTTCGGGAAACTGTTGCGGTCGATCGAAGCCTATTCGGGCCAGCCGGTGACGAAGCTGGCGCTGCGCTTCACCCCGCACGTTTATCAGCGACCGGGTGAGGTGCGAAAGTCGGAGTGGAGCGAGATTGATTTTGACAAGGCGCTCTGGACGATCCCCGCCGAACGGATGAAGCAACGCCAGCCGCACCGTGTCCCGCTTTCGCGACAGGCACTCGCAATCTTAAAGGAAGCGGCGGAATTGAGCGGCGGAGGGCGCTACATTTTCCCGAGACTGGGGTCGCGGCTCAAACCAATGTGCGAGAATGCGGTCAACGGGGCGTTGCGGCGAATGGGTTATGGACCAGACGATATGACGGCGCACGGCTTTCGCTCGACTGCTTCATCGCTGCTGAATGAAAGTGGAAAATGGAGCGCTGACGCTATCGAACGTGCCTTGGCCCACGCCGATGGCAACCAGGTTCGCGCGGCGTATCATCGCGGCGCGCACTGGCCCGAACGAGTCGAAATGGCGCAATGGTGGAGTGATCATCTAGATACGTTGAAAAAGAGTGCTGACGTCTTGGCCTTCCCGCTTCCCGCGTCCGCGCTAACCGTCGGGTAGGTTCCGACGCTAATGTCCGCTTTCGGCTTAAAGCGGATAGTTTAACTCGCTTCTTGGCTGATCAGGGGTCTGGGTCCGACGAGGTATCAGTCCATGTATCGCAGGTCCGCAGCAATGGGTTCCGGTGACCGAGCAAGGCCTTTGCGTTTTAGGCGGCTGCATGCGCTGCGTCCGGATGGACCGCCATGGCCTCGCCATGGATCGCGAACTGGTGCACCGTGAAGTCGCCGAAGGCATTCACGCCCACGCCCGGCATCGATACCGCAGCGTGGCTGGTCAGGGCCGGCAAGGCGGAGTCGTTTCCGCCCGAACCATGGCCCGTCAGCGTGTTGATAAGGGCATCGAGGTCTGGACCGTCCTTGCCGCCGCACAGCGCATTGACCAGGATCTTGCCCACAACTTCATTCGACTGGTGAGCCTCCAATACCGACGCGCTTGAGGCGATGAAAGCCTGTAGCTGTTCGGCGGACGGTATCATCACTGCCGCCGCAGTTGTCGCCGATTGGGCGGGCGCGTCGGTGCCGGCAAGCAGCTCGGCCGGCCCGGGCTGAGCCGCGGCCTCGGGGTTGGTCAGGCCATGCTCGCTGGATGACGGCAGCGTTTCCTTGCTCTCGCCATGGCTGGCGAATTTCGCCACGCTGTCCGCGTCAAACGCCGGTTGCAACAACATGTCGCCAATGGTCTTCGCTTGACCTTCCGCTGGCACCGCGAACGAGCTGACGACTCCATTATGAGCGGATGTGAGATCGGGACCGCTAGGCACGCTGCTCTCGCCGAGATGCGCCGCGGCCGCGGCTGGCATTGCAACAAGCCCCGCCGCAGCGACCGCGCCAATCAATGCAACGTTGGTGTTCGCCGTGGACATCGTCCGAAGCTGT
>JANLOZ010000120.1:0-4806 GCA_031366845.1 Novosphingobium sp.
GATTGGCGGGCGGATCTTCGCGCCAGCGCCGCGCCGCGTGATCGAACAGCATGTTGCGCCGCGCCGGCGGATCGACCTGTCCCTGCGCCTCGCATTCGGCGCGCCATTTCAGCTGAACGCGGGCGAAAGTACGGATCGAATCCTGCCAATGTTTAGCCGAATCGCCCACCACATCGAGTACTCGGTCATCCATAAGATCAGTGGGTTCTATGCCTTCTACAAGCAATCGGTCGAGCGTCCGTCCGATATCAAACGCCTGCCGCAGGAGCGCCGCGCCTTTGGGGGCTTTTTCGCCCAGTTCCTCGTCGAGCAGTGCCGCCAATCGCAGCCAGCGCCGCGTCGCATCGGCGGCAGGGGGGATTTCCGCGCCCGCACCAAGCGGATCGAGCAACGGTCCCAGCGTTTCATCAAGATCGAGATCGCCAACCACCACCATGCGCGGCAGCAGCAGGCCGGTGCCCGAAAGCCGGACAAAGGCCTCGGTAATCGTGCGCGCCGCGCGCTGACTCGGGAGCAGCAGCGTAAGCCGGGCGAGGCCGACATCGCTCTCGCCATACCGCGGCCCTAGCCCCGCCACGAGCGCATCGGCGAAACCGCGGTGCGCGGCGATCGAATAGACTTGCGGGAAGCGGGCCTCAGCCACCCGCGAGCGCCGCTTCGGTGGGTGCGATGGCGCCGGGATCGCCGACTTCGAACCACGTCCCGGTGTGGACGCAGCCGTGCAGGCGTCCCTCTTCGATAGCGCGCGACCACAGCACATTGGTGGAAAACGGGCCTGCGGGCGCATCGCGAAGCAGGCGGTGTGAAACCAGCTGAATGCCGCTATAGATATAGGGGGCGATACGGCCCGAGCGGCGGCGGGAAATGCGGCCCAGCGGGTCAAGGTTGAAATCGCCCTTGCCGGTGTAATTTGACGCGGCCGGATGGCGCACCAACAGCAGCAGCGCGTCCATTTCTGCCGGGTCCCAAACCGCGCTCAATTCGGCGAAGGCATTGCGCGGGCCATCGAGCCAGATGTTGTCGCTGTTCACGCAGAAAAACGGATCAGGCAGCAGACCCTGCGCCTTGACCATGCCCCCGCCGGTTTCGAGCAGAAGTTCGCGTTCATCCGAAACTATCGTCTGCAAACTTTTGTATTGCTTGAGATGCTCCTCGAGATACTCGGGCAGATAGTGGACGTTGACCACGGCTTTTGCCACGCCTGCATCGACCAGCCGGTCGAGACTGTAATCGATCAGCGCCTTGCCAGCGACCTTCACCAGCGGCTTCGGGCGGCTGACGGTGAGCGGGCGCATGCGTTTTCCGAGGCCCGCAGCCATCACCATCGCCGTGTCCGAGGCGAGCCTTGCGCCGGTCATTGCGGCCAATCGCCCCCGTTTGCGCTGCGAAGTTCCGCCGGAATGTTGGCATCGAACCAGCGCGCGACGGGGGCCAGCGCCGGATGGGCAAGATCGCGCTCCAACGCCGCCCAGACACGCGGGATCAGCGACAGGTAACGGTCCTTGCCATCGCGCTTCGACAGCCGGACGAAAATACCGACGATCTTGGCATTGCGCTGCGCGCCGAGCCGGGCGTAATCGGCGAGGAAATCCTTTTTGCCCGGCTGGTCGCCCCAATAGAGGTCGATCATTTCAGCCTCCAGTTCGGGCGAAACATCGCGGCGGGCATCCTGAAGCAACGACACCAGATCATAGGCCGGATGGCCGATCAGCGCGTCCTGAAAATCGAGCAAACCTTGTTTATGAAGATTGCCGAGCAACATGATGTTTTCGGCGTGATAATCCCTTAAGACCGTAACCCCAGGACGCTGGCGCGGGATCATCGGCGCGAGCGCTTCATCCCAGGCTGCCGACCATGTCCGGCCATCGACATAGAGGCCGCGCGCCGGGACATACCAATCGACAAACAGCCGGGCTTCGCGCTGATATTCGGTGAGGACATAATCGTTGAACGGCCCGGGCGGCAGGTTATGAAGCTGCTGCAAGGCCTTGATCGCGCTGGCATAAACCTCGTGCTCATCGGCCACCCATTCATCGACATATTCGCGCATCCGCACATTGCCGAAATCTTCGAGCAAAACCCAGCCTTTTTCCGGCACGGCATGGACGATTTGCGGCGCGCGCATGCCGTTTTCATCGAGCCAGCGGGCGGCGCGCAGGAACGGCACGGGATCTTCCTCGGGCGGCGGGGCGTGCATCAGCATCGCCGATTTTTCACCCTTGGTCACGCGGAAATAGCGCCGGAATGAGGCATCGCCTGCCAAGGGCTCGACCTCGGCAGTGGGCCAGCCGGCAGCGGTGAGGAAGGCGGCGATTCCGTCGGGTAGGTTCACATCCATGATTGCCGCCCTAGCCAATCTTGCCCGGCGGTTACAGTGGCAATTCGACCCGATGTGGCGGTTTCGAGCAGGATGGAAAGGCAGCCGGGTTCATGCGCAAACCCGCCCGCGTTTTCGGGCCATTCCGCCAGCAATGCCGCGCCTTCGCGATAATCATCGAGGCCAATCTCGCCAGCCTCCTCCGGGCGTTCCAACCGGTAGAAATCAGCGTGAACCAGCGGCAGTTTGACTGACGGGGGATCGTAGGTTTCAATGATCGCGAAGCTGGGTGATGGCACCTCACCGGCATAGCCCAAAGCGCCGATTATCGCCCTTGCCAGCGTGGTTTTACCCGCGCCCAGCCCGCCTGAAAGTGCCACGACATCGCCAATCCTGAGCGCCGATGCCACCCGGTTGCCCAGCATTTCCATCGCCTCGAGATCGGGTAACGCGAGCCTCACGGCAACTCGACAATAGCGGCGGTGCCCTGTCCCAGCTCTGACAGCAGTTCAAGTGTGCCATTATGCGCGTCGATCAACTGGCGCGCGAGCGGCAGGCCGAGGCCCTGGCGCCGCTCCAGAGTCGCCCCGCCCGGCCCGACCTTCACCCCGCCGAGCGCGCGCGCAAGTGCGGTGGCATCCATGCCAGGGCCGTTGTCCGAAATCACCACCCGTGCCTTGCCATTCTTCAGCCGCGAGAGTTCGACCAGCACCCGCCCGCCGCGCGGGGTGGCGGCGAGCGCATTATCGAGCAAATGGCCGAGCGCGCGCCCGAGCCGCCGGGTGTCGCCAGTGATGCTCCCCGCGCGCTTGTTGCTGCGCAGATCGAGCGTTATTTCACCCGCCTTGATTTTGGCGCTGCGTTCATCGACCAGGGCCGTGATAAACGGCAGCAGATCAATTTCATCAGCGGCGAGCGGCAACATCCCGGCTTCGCTCTGCGACAGATCGAGCACGGTCTCAATCTGCTCGCCCAGACGCCCGACCGAAGTCAGAATATCCTGCACATATTCGGCTCCGGAAGCGTTCAATTCACCGCCCAGCCCCGCACCAAGCAATTCGGCAAACCCGCCGATCGCGTTGAGTGGATTGCGGAATTCGTAAGACATCGAGGCAAGGAAGCGCGTCTTCATCGCATCGGCCTCGAGCAGCGCGACGTTGCGCTCTCGCAAGGCTTCTTCGGCCTTCTGGCTGTCGGTGATGTCGAGCACAGTGAGCAGACCATTGCCATCAGGCAGCGGCACCCCGGCGAATTCGAGCGTGCGGCCATCAGCCAGTGCCACCCGCCCGCCGGTCTGCCTGCGATCGAGCGTCGCGGCGCGGACAACCTCGCCAACGCTTTTGGCCTGCGCCGGTTTCTTCAACCGCGCGCCGATGCGTTTGAGCAGTTCTTCCACCTTGGGATGGGTATCGAGGAATTCGGCATCGAGGCCCCAGTCGGCGGCAAAGCGCCGGTTCCACTGCTGCATCCGGCCATCGGGCTGGAACACCGCGACCGATTCGAACAGGCTGTCAAAGGTCGCCGTGCGGGTGCGCAGCAGCGTGTCGCGCGCCGAGGAAAGCTGCAATTGCTCGGTGCGGTCCTCGGCGATCATCAGCAGCGAGCCATCGGGCATCGGGTGGGCAACGACGCGCAGGTGCGTGCCGTCAGACAGTGGCCAGGCCTCCTCCTGCGTCTCGCTCGAGAGGAACCAGGCGGCCTTCTCGCGCCGCCATGCGGGGAAATCGCGCGCTTCGGGGATGCGTCCGGCATCGCGCGCCATATCGAGCAGGCGCTCAAAGCTCGGCGGATCGAACAGGATCGCCGGTTTGAGCGCGAAGATTCGCTGGAACGGCTGGTTGGCAAAGGTCAGCGCGCGCTTGGCATCGAACTGCGCCACCCCGGCGGAAAGCTGATCGAGCATCGATCGCTGCGAATCGCGGAAGGCGCGCAAGGTCCGCGCCAATTCCTCCATATCCTCGACATCTTCGGCGTAACCGGCGACGCCCTCTTCACCGAGCGGCAGGTCAGACACGCGCAGCATCCGCCGCTGCCCGCCGATGGTCGCGGCGACCATGCGCTCGATCGGGCGCTGGCGGTCAAACGCCTGCCGGGCCACGTGCGGTGCGCTCTGGCCCTCAACCTTCTCGATCAGCTCGGTTCCCGCCTCGACCACCGCGTCAGCGCTTTCCCCCGCCACCGCTGTGACATAGGCCTGATTGACCAGCCGCAACTTGCCTTCGGGGCTGCGGAACCACATCGGCATCGGCGCGGCTTCGATCAGGCCCACCAGCGCCGCGAAATCCTCTTTTGCCCGCGAAGCCTCACCGCGCAGCTGCACCAGTTCGCTTTCGCTGTCGGAAAAATCGAAAATCCACACCATCGCCGCGCCGCCGGGGGATACCTGCGGGTCTGACAGATGCCCGCGCAAGGCCAGACTGCGCTTCGATCCCTGCGGCGTCGCCACCATGCGGAACGGCGCGCCGGTTTTCTGCGTGCGCAACACCGCA
>JANLOZ010000130.1:0-28671 GCA_031366845.1 Novosphingobium sp.
CACCCATAAGATATCCTGTCGGGTGGCCGGGCGGGGGAGCGGGCCGGTGCCGCATCTGTTTCAGTCTAACTGAAACAGAATCGAGAATCCCGGTGTAACCGCATGGGTCTCCGCTGCGAATAGCCAGTGCCACCCCCGGCACTCGTTCAGGAGAATCCTCATGGAAGCATCTGCATCACGCACGACATTCGCCGCAGCCGCCGCGATCATCGCCATTGCCTCGATTGCCAGCACGCCTGCGATGGCTCGCCACCACGGTATGCAGGCGGCTGCCAAGGTCCATTGTTACGGCGTCAACAGCTGCAAGGGCTCGTCCGATTGCAAGACCGCGCACAATGACTGCAAGGGCATGAACAGCTGCAAGGGTATGGGCTTCAAAGCGATGAGCGCGGCCAAATGCACCAGCGCCGGCGGCAGCCTGACCGAAAAGATGTGATCCCGTTTCCGGGCCCTTCCTGCCGCAACGGTGGAACGGCCCGGATCGGCTTCGTCAAGGCGCTGCAACAATGACCAGCCCCGCAACCAGGTTCGGCCTCGGCCTGCGCAAGCCGCATTACGCAGACTTCGTTGAAGGCACGGTGCCGGTTGATTTTGTCGAAGTGATTTCCGAGAATTTCATGGTTCCCGGCGGCCGCCCGCGTGACATCTTGCGGCGGGTGCGGGCGAATTATCCCGTGGCGATGCACGGCGTTTCGATGTCGCTGGGTTCGGCCGATGGGGTCCGGCCCGAATATCTGCGCGCCTTGCGCGCGCTGGCCGATGAAGTAGCGCCGCTGTTCATTTCCGATCATCTTTGCTGGACGCGGATTGGCGGGTTCAATTCGCATGACCTGCTGCCGGTCCCCTATACCGCAGGGGCGCTGGCACTGGTCTGCGACAATATTGACCGGGCGCAAAATGCGCTGGGCCGCACAATGCTGATCGAAAATCCGACGAGCTATGTCCAGTTCGCCCATTCGGACATGACCGAATGGGCGTTTCTTGCGGCGCTATGCGCGCGCACCGGCTGTGACCTGCTGCTAGACGTCAACAATGTGCATGTGAGCGCGGTCAACCACGGCTTTGATGCGTGTGACTATCTGGCCGGCATTCCGTTTGACCGGGTCCGGCAGATCCACCTCGCCGGGCACTCGCAAGGTGCGGAATTGCTGATTGATACCCATGACCAGCCGGTTGCGGACCGCGTCTGGCTGTTGCTTGCCGCTGCGCTCGAACGCGTGAGCGATGTCGCGGTGATGATCGAGCGCGATGAAAATATCCCGCAGCTTGGCGATCTGCTCTCGGAATTAGACACCGCACGTGCCATCGCGCGTGAAGGTATTGCCGCATGGGCATGATCGCGCTCCAGAATGATTTTCGCGACTGGCTGCGCAGCGGCGATGATGATGGCGCAGGCGCTGGCGATGCCGCCGCGCGGCTAAATGTCAGCGATGCCCGCGGGCTGTCAGTCTATCAGAACAACTACCGCGCGCAGTTATTGGGCTGTCTCGAAGAAAGCTACCCCCAGCTTCTCGCATGGCTGGGCGAACCCATGTTCCGCGCAGCTGCAGCGCGGCATATCGATGCGCATCCGCCGTCAAGCTGGACGCTTGATGATTATCCCGCTGGTTTTCCTGCGACCTTGCGCGCGCAGTTTCCCGGCGATGCCGAATTGGCGGAAATCGCTGAACTCGAATTGCGACTGGCGGATTGTTTCATCGCCGCGGATACCGATTTGCTCGAACTGGCCAAGCTTGGCGAGGTCGATTGGGACGTTGCGCAATTGCGCCTTGCCCCGAGCGTTTCCCTGCTGTGCCTGCAAACCAACGCTGCGGCAATATGGTCGGCGCTGGCGAATGAAACTGCGCCGCCGCAATGCGAATATGCCGCCGAGCCGGGTCATCTGGTGATCTGGCGGCAGGACTATGTCTCGTGCTTCCGGCCTGTTGATGCCCCCGAACTTGCCCTGCTCGATCAGTTGCAACACGGACTGCCATTTGCGGATATATGCGCCGCGCTGGTCGAACGGTACGGCGAGGACGATGGCGTGGCGCAGGCCGGTGCCTTGCTCGCGGCATGGGCGCGCGATCAGATGATTTGTCTTGCCGCCGCAACACTTCGATTGGAGACATGCCCATGAACTGCCCGATTCCCCGGCCCTATGCAGTGCTCGCCGCGCTTTCGCTGGTCACCGCCTGCGGACCGGCAGCTTCCACCGTGGCGCTGGCGGCCGATCCAGCGCACCCGGCGGTGGTTGAACTGTTCCAAAGCCAGGGATGCTCATCGTGCCCACCTGCCAATCGCAATGTCATGCCGCTGGCTGACCGGGCCGACGTGCTCGTGTTGTCATGGCAGGTGACCTATTGGGATTACCTCGGCTGGAAAGACAGCTTCGCCGATCCCGCTTTCACCGCGCGGCAACAGGCCTATGCCCGCTCGCTCGGCCACAACGGCGTGTTCACCCCGCAGGTGGTGATCAACGGGCGCGGCGATGTGGTCGGGATTGACGGCGGGCAACTCACCCGCGCGCTGCATGACCTTGATCGCGGCACCGGCGGGCCTTCGCTGCATCTGTCTGCGAACAGCGTCAGTATCGATGGCACCGGCAATGACGCGGTGCTGACCATGGTCCGCTACGATCCGCGCATCATCCAGGTTCCGATTCGCGCGGGCGAAAACGGCGGCGCAACGCTGCCGCACCGCAATGTGGTCCGCGAAGTCGCCGCGTTGGGGCAATGGAGCGGTGGCAGCCAAACTTTCGCCCTGCCCAAAGCGCGTCATGCCGGGCTCAAGACCGCGGTGCTGCTGCAACGCGGGCAGGCCGGGCCAATCCTCGCCGCCCTACACGATTGATTGGGGGCACGATTGATCGGGAAAAACGCAGTTACCGGTGACAATTCAGTCGGCATTTTGGTGGGCAAACCGCACCATATCATCAAGCACCGGCGCTTTGCCGCGCAGCGGTTTGGCGAGCGAAGTCACCAGCCCGACGTGTCCCAGATTGGCGTAGGTCTTGCGCTCGGCAATGATGCCCGCAGCCCGCAGTTTTGCCGCGAGTTTGTCGCTGTTGACCGGCAGGACAGTGCTGTCCTTGTCGCCCGTGCTGAGCAGCGCCGGTGCGCCGCCTTCAGTGATGTGGTTGATCGGCTGGCTTGATCCGGGATCGGTAACTTCGCCGAATGCTTCGTTCACATTTTTTGAGGTCGACGGCAGAAAATCATAGGGTCCGGCGAGCCCGATCATCGCGCGCACCGCTCGCCGGTCTTTGCCGAGCCAGCGCGGATCATAGGCGAGCATCGCTGCATCATAGGCGCCCGCCGAATGGCCGGCGAGAACCACCCGGCCGGGATCGCCGCCATAGTCTGCGGCATGACCGATCAGCCATTTCACCGCCGCGGCATTGTCTTCAAGAAAGCCCGGATAACGCACTTGCGGCACCAGCCGGTAATCGGGGATCGCCACCAGGAAGCCGCGCGCCGCCAGCGCCCTGCCGACAAAGCCGTAGCCCGCCTTGGTGCCTGAATTCCATGAGCCGCCATAGATGAAAACGATCATCGGCAGCGGCCGGGCGGCGGGGGCGGATGGCGCATAGAGGTCCATCGTCTGGCGGGGATCTGCGCCAAAGCGCGCCGATTGCACCACCAGCCGCGTGCCGCCATCTTTCGCTATCACCGCGTTGAACACCCGCAACGGCGAGCACGCCGCCACCGATAATGCGCCCAATATCGTCAAAACCGCAATTCCCCATCGGTGATGCCACGGCGTGTTGCGCTTTTGCCGAACAGTGCTGTGATCGCCCGCGTTGCTCATGCCTGACTTCCGTTACCGTTACACGCACCGCTTTGGGTGATCCAGGCGCTTGCCAGCACAGCTTGTCATGAAATGCGCGCCGAAACAACAACATCACGGTTGTTACCTACCATGCCCGGGCCATTCTGCTTCGAGCGCGTGACGCTGCTCCTCGACGCCTGCGAGCAGCGGCAAAATGCAATCATCCGCCAGGATCGTGCCGCCGTGCTCGACCGCCTGCTGCTCGCTACCGAGGCGCAGGCAGTCGATGAGGCGTGGCAAGCCGCCGGCTCGAAACGCGAACGGTTCCGGGGAACGGGCGCGCTTTGATTGACACAGCGTTCTCGCGCCGCAAAGTTCTGGCTTTGGGAAAACCTGCTAATTGATAAGGACTGGCAGTCATCGGATGCAGCGCCAGCCATCTCACGGGAGTTCATGATGAAGGTCGTCGCAGCGGTGCTGGATCAATCGGGACACAAAGGCCCGTTTGGGCAGGCACGTCCGCTTACCCTTGAAGTGCTCGAGCTTGATCCGCCGCGTGCCGGCGAACTGCTGGTGCGGATTGATGCGGCCGGGCTGTGCCATTCAGATTTGTCAGTTATCGACGGCAATCGGGTGCGCCCGATGCCGATGGCCCTGGGGCATGAAGCTGCGGCGACCGTGGTTGGTCTGGGAGATCCGCACGAAGCGCTGTTCGCGGTGGGCGACCGGGTGGTGCTGAGCTTCCTTCCCCCATGCGGCGCGTGCATTTCCTGCGCAGGCGGCGAGCCCTATCTCTGCGCCAAGGGAGCAGCGGCCAATGGCAGCGGTGAATTGCTGCGCGGCGGGCGCCGGTTGCATCGCGGCGCCCAGGACGTTCACCATCATCTCGGCGTATCTGCTTTTGCCGATCACGCGGTGGTGGATCGCCGTTCGGCGATTCGGATTGATGGCGATATCCCGGTCGAGATCGCCGCGCTGTTCGGCTGCGCGGTCTTGACCGGCGTTGGTGCGGTGCTCAATTCAGCGCAGCTGCGGCCCGGTGAAAGCGTTGCGATCTATGGCCTGGGCGGTGTAGGTCTGGCGGCGCTGATGGGCGCGATTGCTGGCGGCGGCAATCCGGTGGTGGCGATTGATCCTGCTCCCGCCAAACGGGCACTGGCTGAAGAACTCGGGGCTGCAGCAGCCTTCGCACCCGAAGGTGCCGAAGCGGCAATCGAGGCCCTGCTCGGCGGCAAGCCTGATCTGGTGATTGAAACCGTGGGCAAGGCCAAGGTACTCGAAGCTGCCTATGGCCTTACCCGGCGCGGCGGGCGGGTGGTCACGGTAGGTCTGCCCAATCCGTCCGAGATGTTCTCGATTCCGGCGGTGAGCCTTGTCGGCGATGCCAAGACGGTGATCGGCAGCTATCTCGGCTCGTCGATCCCGGTGCGCGACATTCCGCGCTACATCGGTCTGTGGCGCGCGGGACGCTTGCCGGTTGAGCGGTTGCTCTCGTCGATCAGCCCGATGTCTGAAATCAACCAATTGTTTGACAAACTCGCGAGCGGCGAAGCCATTCGCCAGATTGTCGTGCCCGATCATCAGCAGCCTGCCGCATGAGCCCACCCGGTCAGCCGCCGACTGACACCGGACTTATGTTGGCAGTGGCGGCGGCGCGGCGCTGATGAAGGCTGGCAGCGCGGCGGCTCTGTCGGCCATCTCGGTAACCCGCGGAAACGGGGTCAGATCAACCTTGAAGCGCCGGGCGTTGTAGATCTGTGGCACGAGGCAGGCATCGACCACATTGGGCGCGTCACCCCCGGCAAAAGGCGCGTCTGGCAGCAGCTTTTCGAGCGTAGCAAAACCTTGCTCAACCCAGTGCTGATACCACAGATCAACCGGCGCCTTGCCCTGCCCCATGGTGTGCTCAAGATATTGCAGCACACGCAGATTGTTGAGCGGATGAATATCGCAGGCGATGGTCAGCGTCATTTCCATTGCCCGCGCCCGCGCGATGGGATCAGCGGGTATCATCCGCGGCTCGGGGTGGATGGCATCGAGATAGTCGATGATCGCCAGACTCTGCCCCAGCACGATTCCGCCGACCTCAAGCGCAGGAACCAGCCCCGCCGGATTGACCGCCAGATAATCCGGCCCGCGCTGCTCGCCTGCGCGCAAGGCATAGTTGCGCTTCTCGTAAGCCAGCCGCTTGAGACCGAGAACGATACGCACCCGGAAGCATGCCGAAGAAAGCGGAAAATCATGCAGTATCATGCGAATGCTGCCTCTCTCTTGCCGATCACCACTTGCAGCGATTCCAGCCCCTCGATGGTAACATCAATGCCATCGCCTGACACCACCGCGCCAACGCCGGGTAACATCGGAGCTGCGGGGAATCAATTTGGGGGTAATTGCACGTGTCAGCGTAATTCCCGCCCAGACGTTTTCAAGTGGGTCACGCGGAGGCGCGGAGACGCGGAGAAGTTTCGCTGCGCCGCAGGCCTTCTTCTCCCAAATCTACATTCCGTCTTGAAGCGAGGTAAGAGTTGAAGCGCGGCTTTGCCGCATCGCCCAAGGCTCTCCGCGTCTCCGCGCCTCCGCGTGAAAACCCTTCATCTCTTTTCCGAATGCACCCAAAGCCCGGCCAGCTAAGCGCTGCCGGGGTGGGCGGGATATGCGAATCGGCAGCGTGTAGGAAAGTGATTTTTTTACGACACCAGAGGACGTTCTATTCTGTCTCCCCGTCCGACGGTCCTTTTGCCGATCCACCACCCGGTCGTCACCCCGGACTTGATCCGGGGTCCCGCCTGTTCTCCGGCCATCACGGGCGGCGTGCGCGGGGCAAAGCCAACGGGACCCCGGGTCAAGCCCGGGGTGACGGAATTAAGTGCACCGTGAGCGTGATTCAAAATGAATTAGGTGCACTGTCACCGTGATTCTAGGTGCACTGTCACCGTGATTGGCCACCGTGATTGGTCCACCGTGATTGGTCACCGTGATTGCATGCAAGGCTCGGTTGATACCGCATTGGCAAGGCGACGGAACACGGAGCGCTATGGCAACCTGTCAACTTCACACACCCCTCAGCTCTCCAGCATCATCCCGTAATCGCGGAAGATGTCGTAGCATTTGCCGTTGATCACCATGAGCCGGTCGTCCTTGTCGAGCCCCAGTTTGCGGCGGAGCATGCGGACAACCGTCGTCTGGCTTGGGCCGGGCAGGCCGTGGATGCCCGCCATTACCTCAGGATTGTGCGAGAACGAGCTATCGATCAGCACGTCGAGGTTCTGCGGGTGATAGCCGAAACCCATGAACACGATCCGCTGCGATTTGAGCATGGCGTTGCGCACTTCATTGAGCGCGCGGGTATCGCGCATCAGCTCGCTCGCGGTGCGGATGTTGAGCACCAGATTGCCCATGTTCCACGGCGTCTCGTTGCCCCATTCAACATCGGGGCCTTCGCCCAGTTGCCACGGCAGGCGGCCAATCGTGCCGTAGGGATGGACGATGCGCAGGTGTTCGGAAACAATGCGCTGCGCCTCAAGCAGGGTCATGCCATAGGCGGTCATCAGCGCATAGGGCAGGAAGTGTTCGACCGAGCGGTCATAGTTGAATGAGATGATTGCAAGGTTTTCAAAGCATTGGTGCACCCGGCTGCGCGGCACCCCGGTGGTCATCAGCTTGCCCAGTTCGAGCAGCCAGAAATCGCCGGCCTGAAGCGGCAGTTCGCCGGCCGATTTTGGCGCCGGGCGCAGGTTTGAGCGCGCCTCGCCCTGACAGATAAAGTGGGCAATCGCCAGTTTGCCACAGAGCGTGACCAGCGGATTATCGTCGTTCTGTTCGATGACGGTGTCGATCATCCGGCTCATCCGGGCGGAGATGCGCAGGCGCTCGGTGGCCTCGTAAAGCTTGTCCTGGCTTTGCCCCGGCCGCTCGGCGAGCTTTCCCAGATGCCGCAACAAAGCCGAGCTGTCCTTGGTCATCTGCTCGCCGCCGAAACGGTAAAAGTCATAGGCCGCAGCCGTGCGTTCGAGCAGTTCGGGGCCCGAGGGCAAGTGGATTTCCTGGCTCGCACCGGCCCCGACGATCAGCGTGGTCTTGGTCCTGATCATGCGCGGCGCAGCCATCCCGTTCGATTGCACGGCGACGGGAAAAACCCGGGCGCGCAAGAGAGGGATTAGAATGCAATGGTTAATGGGCGGATAACAGACACCACTTAGTCAATAAGATCAGCGCCATAGGGGTTTGCCTCAGGCACGCCATTAACGCTTTGCCAGGCATCGAGATCATCGTAACAGGCTTCGACCACGCTGGCGTAGGTCTGGGCGAACAGGTGGCGCTGCTCGGCATGATCGAACACAAAAGGGCGGTTGTTTGCCACCGCGCCCAGCACCATCGGGGCGATGTGTTCGGGCCGGTAGAACGCAATCGAAGAATGCGTTGTGTCGCTGCCGGAAAACCGCACTTCACCCACTTCATCCGGCCCGCCGAACTTGCCTGGACGGTAGGCACCGTTGTTGGCCTTCATGCCTGAGGCAACCCCGCCGGGGCAATAACTTGTGGTGAACACATTGTGCGCGCGCATTTCGATGCCAAGGTTCATCATCATGCCGATGATCCCCATTTTTGCCGCCGAATAGGGCACGTGGACCGGCATCCACCCCGGCAGCAGCCCGGCCATCGATGCGGTGGCGCAGATGTGCCCGCCGCCCGCCGCGATCATTGCGGGAAGGAAGGCGCGGGTGCAGTTCATCACCCCCATAAGGTTGACCTGGATAATCCAGTCAACATCTTCGTCGGTCATTTCGGTGAGGTGGGTAAAGCTTGTTGCCCCGGCATTGGCGAACAGCAACTGGATGGGGCCGAGCGCGGCGCTGGCAGCATCGCGCATTGCGGCAATGGCGCTGCGTTCGCAGACATCACATTCGAGCGCGACTGCCCTTCCGCCTGCCGCCGCGATGGCACCCGCAACTTTCTGCGCATTGGCAAAATTGATGTCCGCCACGCCCACCCGCGCGCCCTGCCGCGCGAGTTCCAGCGCCAGCCCCTTGCCTATCCCGCTGCCGCCGCCGGTGACCAGCGCCGCCTTGCCGCTGATGCCCGTCATGCCAGGGCATCCGGGCCAAAGGCACGCGGCAGCAATTCAGAGAGCCGCATTTCGAGCACCGTGTTCTCACCCACGCACAGCACCAGGGGATCGCTGCCGCCCAGACCTGCCACTTCGTTGAGTATCTGCCTGCATCGCCCGCAGGGTGTCACCGGATCGCCCGAACCCACCTGCCCGGCCTTGCCGCCGATCACCGCGACCATTTCCAGGTTTCCGCGCCATTCTTCGGACAGCGCCTTGCCCACCGCCACCGTCTCGGCGCAGAGCGTCAGGCCATAAGAGGCGTTTTCGACATTCGCGCCCGTCACCACCGATCCATCGGCAAACCCCAGCGCGGCGCCGACGTGGTAGCCGGAATAGGGTGCATAGGCTTTGGCGGCGGCGGCGCGGGCGGCGGCGATAAGGGCGTTTTTGTCCATGCCGCAGTCTAGGGTTGGACAACCACCCAGCGCAATGCCTGATCGTCTGCGTCGGTAACCAGCCGATCATTGGCAGTCCACAGCGCCCAGGGCCGGCCGGCATAGTCAGGCTCGAACCGCTGGCGTTGCAGCCACAGGTTGCGGTTGATGGCACGGGCGATGTGATAGCGCGCCTCGAACCCAGATGACAGTTTGAGGATAACCGGCTTGCCCGCGTGGTTTTCCACCTGATTGAGGAACGTCATCAGCTCGCTGGTCACCGCCGCCTCGCTCACCGGCGCGGGGCAATCGTCGGGCAGCCGGTCAAGATCGACCGCGGGCGGCAGCATTCTGGGATCGCGCGGCACCACGGTGACGAAATTCGCCGCCTGTTTATCGGCGGGCTGGCAGGGATCGTAAATGTGCACCGCGCCAACCTGGAGCCGCGCGGCGCGCGCATCCTCAAGGTTTTTGACGAAATTCACATCGCGGGCAAAGGCACTGGCGGAAGCATCAAGATAGACAAAATCCGCGCCAATCTTGCGTAACGCGGTCCAGTCCACCGGGCCGTCGATCGCGCTAACCTCTGCGCCCTGCACGCCATAGTCGGCGCGCGGCGGGGTCCAATAGCGCAGATGCCACCACAGCCAGCCGCCGCCCACAAGCACCAGCAGCACCGCCAGCGCAGCCGCCCGCATCCGCCAGCTTGTGCGCTTGTTCCTTGCCATGAGATTCGCGACCCTCTTCTTCGTTCAGCCCCTGATATGCAGGACGCAGATCAGGGTAAAGAGCCGCCGCGCGGTGGCATGATCGGTTTCGACTTTGCCGTGGAGCCGTTCGAGCAGCATCTCCGCCGCTTCGTTGTGAATTCCGCGCCGCGCCATGTCGATGGTTTCGATCTCCGATGCGCTCGCCCGGCGCACCGCCTGATAGTACGAATCGCAGATGGCGAAATATTCGCGAATCGGCCGCCGGAAACGCCCCATGCCCAGGATCAGCGTTTCAAACAGATCGCCCGTCTCGCCTGCAATATCGAGCGTCAGGCGGCCATCATGCACCGCCAGCCGCACTTTGTAGGGGCCGGTGTGCCCGGCGGCAAAGGCGCGCGCAGGTTTGAACTGGTTGTCCTCGATCAGATCGAACATCGCGATGCGGCGTTCCTGTTCGATATCGGCATTGCGCCGCAGAATCGTCGAATCGTCGAGATCGATCTCAATGATGCGCGGGTTCGCCATGGCCCTGGTCCATTCGCAGATGCAGCAATTTTCGGCAAGGGGGCCGACAAATCGGGCTATTTGCGACAATCCACACCCTGTTGAAAAAATCCCCGCATGTGCCCCATTGCCGCACCCCGACATCGCGCGCATTGGTCCTCGCGATCATGGCAGAACAAGCAATACCTCTTCGCGCTACCGATGCGAACGAACCTGTAATCCGGGCACTGCCTTCAAACATCGAGGCGGAGGCGGCCTATCTTGGCGCGGTGCTGATCGATAACCGGGTGATCGAGGAGCTGGCGACACCGCTGCGACCCGATCATTTTTTTGAGCCAATCCACGCGCGGATTTACGAGCGGATCGTGCAACTGCTTGATCGCAAGGCGGTGGTCACACCGGTAACGCTGCGCCCCTATTTTGAGGCGGACGAGGCGCTGAAGGCGCTGGGCGGGGTTACCTATCTCGCGCGGCTCACCGCCGATGGTCAGGGGCTGCTCGCCCCGCGCGCGCTGGCGGAGCAGATTTACGAGCTGGCGCTGCTGCGTGAACTGGTCTCGGTCGGGCGCACGCTGGTGACCAAGGCGATGGACACATCGGAAAGCGTCGCTCCGCTTGAACAGATCACCGATGCCGAGGCCGCGCTCTATGCCGTGGCTGATGGCGCGAGCGGCCAGCAACAGGCGCAAAGCTTTGGCGATGCCACCCGCACCGCGATTATCGCCATCGAAAAGGCGCTCAATTCGGGCGGGCATATTTCGGGCAAGACCACCGGCTTCACCTCGCTCAATGAAAAGATCGGCGGGCTTCACGATTCGGATCTGATCATCCTTGCCGGACGTCCCGGCATGGGCAAGACTGCGCTCGCCACCAACATTGCCTTCAACGCCGCCAATCGCCTGCTCACCGATTTGCAAGCCGGGATCGAGGAAAAGGCATCGGTCGGCGCGGCGACGGCGTTTTTCAGTCTGGAAATGAGCGCCGATCAGCTGGCTACACGTATTCTCGCCGAAAATTCGGGCATCAGTTCCGAATCGCTGCGCACCGGGCGGATCAGCCGCGAGGATTTCCAGCAGCTGTCTTTCGCCAGCCAGCGGCTCGCCGAATTGCCGCTCTATATCGATGACACCCCGGCGCTGACCATCGCCGCGCTGCGCGCCCGCGCCCGGCGGCTCAAGCGCAAGCATGATATCGGGCTGATCGTCGTCGATTATCTCCAGCTGCTGCAAGGCACCGGCCGCGCCAATGACAACCGGGTCAACGAAATTTCCGAGATCAGCCGCGGCCTCAAAACGCTCGCCAAGGAACTCGGCGTTCCGGTGATCGCGCTCTCCCAGCTCAGCCGCGCGGTCGAACAGCGCGAGGACAAGCGCCCGATGCTGTCAGACCTGCGCGAATCGGGCTCGATCGAGCAGGACGCCGACATGGTGTGGTTCGTTTACCGCGAGGATTACTACGTCGCCTCGCGCGAGCCCAAGCAGCCGGTCGACAACGACGATGCCAAGACCCACGACGCGCACAGCGCCTGGGTGAGCGAAATGGAGCGCGTCCACGGCCTTGCCGAACTGATCATCGCCAAACAGCGCCACGGCGCCACCGGCAAGGTGCGGATGCGCTTTGAAGCGCGGATCACGCGGTTCTCGGACCTTGCGCCAGAGGAAATGGGCTCCAGCGCCTATAATTAACCTGGCGCGCCAAATCTGCGCCCCCCCAGCAACAGAAACATTAGCGATCCGATCAATGCCGCCCCTGCGCAGATCAGCAGATAGGCATCAAAGCTGCCCGTCTGTTTGAGCACCACGGCGAGCAGGACATTGCCCAGCCCTAGCGCGCCGCCAGTCGCCGCCATCATCAGGCCGAGCACCGTGCCGAACCTTGCGATGCCGAAGCGCTGGGTAACGAGGAACGGGATGATATCCGCCTCGCTGCCAAATGCCGTGCCGATCAGCACCATGGCGAACATCACCCACGGCAAGGAATTGAGCGATGAAAGCAGCAGCAGAAGTCCGATCACCGGCAGGCCAAATCCCGTTGCCGCAACCCGGTGTGCCGGCAATCGGTCAATGGCAAAACCAAACACCCAGCGCCCCGCCACCGAAGCAATCGCAAAGCCCGAGACAATGATCGCAGCCACCGCATCGGGCAGGCCCTGTTCTGAAACCACCAGCTTCAACTGTGCCGTTGCCAGCGAGAACGGCAGGTTCACAAGGAAAATCGCCAGCATCATGAACCAGAACACCGGCATGGCGAAAATCGTGCGGTAATCACCCCAGCCGCGCTGGCTGGGCTCGCGCGGCTTGCGGCGTCCCTCGACCCCCCACAGCAACCACAAGGTCAGCACCGAACCCACCGCGCAGAACAATGCCACGGTAAGGTAGCCTGCGCGAAAACCGTGCGCGCGGGTGAAGGCGCTGATCAAAGGCACGCCCAAAAACGCCACCATCGGCGATCCCGCCGAACACAGCCCCAGCGCCAGCCCGCGATTGGCTTCAAACCGTTCGGCCACCACCCGGGCAAAAACCGTCGAAGTGGCGGTCGCACCGAGAACGGTCTGGGCGATGTAGATCATCAGGTAATGCGTGATGTTGCCGTCCATCAGGGCAATCGCCAGCAGGAACAGCGGAAAGCTTACCGCGCCGATCGCCGCGGTGCGCCACACCCCGATCAGGTCAGACATCCGCCCGACGATGGGCAGGGCAATCACGACCAGCAATTGCACCGCCGCCAGCGCCGCCCACTGCGGCTTGGTCCAGCCGAAAGTTTGCAGGAAATAGGGCTGGAAGGTTGAGAGAATATAGGAATTGAGCGACAGCGATGAGCCGATGCCGATGAACGCGCCCGCCAGAACCCGCCAGTTGCGGCGAAATTCGCCTGGCTGCTGATCGCCTGCCTGCTGATCGCCTGGCCCCATCACCACATCCCCGATTATTCTTGGCTCAGAACAATGGCAGGGCGCAGCAATGGGGCAAGCGATAGTTTGCCTCAGCTAGGCTGTGCCGCGGGTGCAGGTGCGGCCGCCTTCGGCGCGGTAAACCCGCACTGCCCCTGCTCCATACCAATCTGCTTGGTGATGCGCGTGGCGTTCTGCGCATAGGCTTCGGTCACCGAGCCCTTGTTCACGCTCTTGGAGCGCAGCGTGCTCACGCCCTGGCACAGGTGGAACACGTGCGGCGTCGAAGCGGTTTTTGCGCCATTTTCCGGCGCGATCCAGTAAACCACATCCTGCCCCGCCGGGTTGGCGTCGGTCTTCGTCGCATCAGCCACGGCGGCGGAATCGGCGGCGATTGCCTGCGCCTGTGAGGCCACCTCTGGCGAACAGGCGGTGGTCGGCTGCTTGGCCTTGATCTGCGAGGCGCAGGTGTTCATGTCCTGCGTGTACTGTTCAACCGAAGGCGGTTTGAAATCAATTCCTGCGGCGGTTGCGATGAGCGCAAGCACCACGCCAACCCCGCCCGCGATCTTCTTGTTCTTCGGATCCATGTCCTTGTCCATGAAGATCAGGACGAGCAGCGGCAGGAACGCGATCACCGTGATGATCGCGCCAAGCTGGTTCTGAAAGAAGAACTTGGCGGCATTCGCTCTGCTCGCCGGATCGTGCTTGTTGGCCGCCTTCCACATCATGGAGCCGGCAATCGCTGCGACGGCGATCACCACCAGCAGGCCGATCAGCAGCGCCATGTTGCCGGAATCGAACATATGCTTCTTGAGCATGACAATTCCGGCGATCTCGGTGCCAATGGCAACCACCCAGGCGAGCCCGGCGAAAATGCGCAAGCGCTTGGCGGCAGCGCCCTGCTCTTGCGTAGCGCGCCACTCCCTTGTGACATCAACGTCTGGTGTCGGATTGCTATCGGCCATTTTTGAACTCCCCTGAGCGAAACTTCATGCGCGACTGCGTGCCGAGCATGAAGCCTGACGTATCCCTGCAACTGCGGTGATGGTAATGCGGGCGGGCGCAATCGTCCATCCCCCTGTGTCAGCCCGACAAACCGATCATCGTGGTGACATTGCCTTGGCTATTTTGCTGCCGGACATTTTTGCCATCCGGGTCCGCGCACCACCCGCCCCGGCGTCGCGCCGGTGTGCGCGCCATCGCGCAGCACCTGAACGCCGTTGATGAACACATGGCGCATGCCGACCGCATATTGCTGCGGCTTGTCGAAGGTCGCTTGGTCGGCAATCGACGCGGGATCAAAGATCGCGAGGTCAGCAAAATTTCCGCGCTTCAAAACCCCCCGGTCACCGATGCCGAGGTTGCTGGCGGGCAAGCCCGAAAGCCGCCGCACCGCGTCGGCCAGGCTCGTCGTGCGTTCGTCGCGGACATATTTGCCGAGCATTCGCGCCACATTGCCATAGGCGCGCGGGTGGGTGCTTGATTTGAGAAACACGCCCTCGGGAGCCTGGCTCCCCGCGTCAGACCCGAAGGAAACCCACGGAAGCCCGGTTTGCTTTGCGACATTGGCCTCGTCCATCAGGAAATAGGCCGTGCCCACGCGCGCTCCATCCTCGATCACCAGATCGATCGCTGTGTCTTCCGGGCTTTTCCCCCGCATCGCCGCAACTTGCGCCAAGGTTTTGCCGGTCAAGGGCTTGAGCGCCGGGTTCTTGAAGGCCAGCAGGATAACCTTGTCAGCGCTCCCGGCGTTGCGCAGCAGGTTTTCCCAGCCTTGTGCCGGCGCCCGCATTTCGGCGAGCACCCGCGCGCGGATTGCCGGATCCTTCAGGCGTTCGATCCATTTCTCGGTGCCGCCGGCCTGCACCCAGGTCGGCATCGCGGCATCAAGTCCCGTCGCTCCAGCCGTGTAGGTATACATGTCGGCGGTGATGCGCAGTCCGGCCCTGCGCGCGGCTTCGATTCTGGCAACCATGGCATCGTACTTGCCCCAGGCCTCGCGGCCCGACTGCTTCATGTGATAGATTTCCGCCGGAGCACCCGATGCGCGCGAAATCGCGATCAGCTCGTCAACCGATTCGAGCAGGCGGTCACCCTCGCTGCGCATATGGCTGATATACATGCCGCCGCATTGGTGCGCCGCGCTGGCAAGCGCGATCAGTTCGGGGGTTTCGGCATAGCTGGCGGGCGCATAGATCAGCGAGCTGCCGACACCCATCGCGCCATCGTTCATCGCCGCGCGGACCAGGCCTTGCATCGCCTTGAGCTGCTCAGGCGATGGATCAACATCGCCCTCACCCAGTTCATGGATACGCACCGTTGTGGCGCCAACGAAGCTCGCGATATTGGGCGTGATCCCGCGCTCGGTCAGCCAGTTCTGATAACCGGCGAGCGTTGACCACTGCACCTTGAACTTGATGTCACCCTGCCGCGATTCTTCAAGACGCGCCATTTCAGGCGTCCATGGGCCCATCGACCAGCCCTCGCCCATGACTTCGAGCGTCACGCCCTGTTTGGTGTCGCTCATCCCGCGCGGATCGGCGATCAGCGATTCGTTCGCCCAGCTCAACATGTTGATGAAGCCCGGCGCGACCGCGAGCCCGCGCGCATCGATGGTGCGCCTGGCCCTGCCGGCAACGCGGCCGACGCGGACGATGCGGTCTTTGGTTATCGCCACATCGCCGCGATAGGGCGCTGCGCCAGTGCCGTCGTAGATGGTGCCGCCGCGCACGATCACATCATAGACGGCGGGCACATCATAGGTGGCGGGCTTGGTCGCCCCGGACAACAACAGCGCCGCAATCGCCAGGCCTGCCAGTTTTCGCATAGTCGCCTCTCGCACATGGGGTGAGCGCACCGGTTTATCTAATTTTTGCCTGACCGCCACAATAATGGTTGCCGCTGCTGTTTGTTGAACTCGCTGCCATCCGATTTCCTTGACTTTTCGCCCGCCCGCCCCTAGCTGCGCATCCTTCCCGAGATTCTCGTTTTACCGGAGTGCCCTATGGCGCGCGTTACTGTTGAAGATTGCGTCGATAAGATCCCCAACCGCTTTGACCTCGTGCTGATCGCTGCGCAGCGCGCGCGCGAGATTTCGGGCGGTGCCGAACTGACGGTTGACCGCGATCGTGACAAGAATCCGGTCGTCGCCTTGCGCGAAATCGCCGAGCAGACGGTTGTGCCTTCGATTCTGCACGAAACGATCATCACCTCGATGCAGCGCGTTCTGCCTGAGGACGATGATGAGGTTGATGACATCGGCTCGCTCAGCCAGTCAGCCGAAGCGCTGCGGATCACCGCAGCCGCACCGGTGCGCAACACCTCGCTCGGCGGCGATTACGACGGCTGATCCTGGGGCTGATCCTGGGGCTGATCTTGCCGATCCAAGCTTACGAAAAAGCCCGCGCGACCATCCGGTTACGCGGGCTTTTTCGTTGCCGGAGTGTGCTGGAGTCTATTCCACTAGAGCGTGATGATTTCAGGCCAAATCGGCGCGGAGGGCATTAAATGGGGACTGTCCCTATTTAATGGCACGCTCTAACTTGGGAGCGGGCCGGTGCCGCACTTGTTTCAGTATAACTGAAACAGCATCTAACCCTCCAGTTTCTTATCGACACGGCCAGTTCTTGATGAACATGTCTGCCATTGCCCGGTGAAGCGATATGCCGCCGCGCGCTGCCACCGGATAGGAATTCAGCTGATTCAGCCACATGTCCTGCCCGACTTTGGCGGGGGTGGGTGGGCATGAGCTTGGATGGCCCGCCGCCTTTTCCTGCCGGAGACGCCCACGATAACCCATCCCGGCAGCCGTTGCTTCGGATTTGAGCAGGCTGATGTCGGAAGAAAACAGTGCGCCCAGCCCTCTGGCCTTGAGCGCGTCAACCTTGGCGAGGAACGTGGCAACGCTCATGTCGCCCGGCGCAGCCGAGAGCGGGGCCGAGAGCGGGGCCGAGAGCGCAAGAGCGAAGGTTCCCAGGATAATTCTTCGCCGCAGCATCGTTCCATTTACTCCATAAAGCACGCCAAAGCTTTGTCGCCTCGCAGCTTGCGCTACGATGAACGAGCCGCCATTATCGGCGCTCGGTCCCATAGCGATCCGGGGTGCAATGAGCGACAGCGAGATTATCGGAGAACTGGCGCAGAGCGCGCTCACCGCCCGGGCGTTGGAGCCCGGCCACGGCGAGAGCGCGGGAAGCGGAACGCAAAGCACCGCCTGCCTCAATTGCGGCGCAGTGCTTACCGGTGCCTATTGCGCAAATTGCGGGCAGGCGGGCCACGTCCACCGCACGCTAAGCTCTTTCTTCCACGATTTCCTGCATGGTGCGTTTCATTTTGAGGGCAAGATCTGGCGGACAATCCCGGCGCTAATGTTTCGCCCCGGCAAGATGACCCGCGCCTATATTGACGGCAAGCGCGCGAGCTATGTCTCGCCGATAGCGCTGTTTCTGTTCAGCCTGTTTTTGATGTTCGCGGTGGTGAAGCAATTCGGCGTCAACATCACCAACGCCACCGATGTCAACGTTAACGGCAGGCATTTGCGCGGGATGCAGGCCAACGAAACCGAACTTGCGCGGCTGCAACAGGTTCGCGCCCAGCTTGTTGCCCAGCACCAGCCTACGGCGCAAGTCGATGGTGAGATCGCCGGCCGGAAGAGCGGCATCAAGGTCATCGAGCAGATGCGCAATCCGGCACAAATTTCGCTTGGGCCTGATGACAAAACCAAGGTTTATAGCAACATTCCGGCGGTCGATGCTGCCATCCGCGAAGCCAAAGGCAATCCGCAACTGGCCCTGTTCAAACTCCAGACCAATGCCTATAAATTTGCCTGGATGCTGATCCCGATTTCGGTGCCGTTTATCTGGCTGCTGTTCCCGTTCAGCCGCCGCTTCGCACTCTATGACCATACGGTCTTCGTCACCTATTCGCTGTGCATGATGATGGTGCTTGCGGCGCTTATGACGCTGGGCGCGGCCGCCGGATTTACCGGCTTTGCGCAAGTGCTTTCAATCGCCGCGCTGCTCCATATCTACAAGCACCTGCGTTATACCTATGGGCTGACAAGGTGGGGCACGGTGTGGCGCACCGCGGCGATTTGCGCCTTTGCGCTGGTGGCGATGGTGTTGTTCGGGCTGGTGATGATGGTGCTGGGGGCGATGGAATAGCGGCGCGCCGACCTCTCAATCCCCTCCTGTTGAGCTACGCTCGCCTACGGCTCAGGGGAGGGGTTGGGGTGGGGACTATCCCCACCCGCCAACGTTCCACCAAGATCACAAACCCCACCCCGCTGCCAAGTCTCGTTGCCCCTCCCCTGAAGAGGAGGGAGGAAGTGTAACGCTATTTTTTCAATCGCCGCGAACCTCACACCCCCGCTGGTGCAGCCCCGGACCCGAACTTCTTGCCCGCCTTGGGAATCGCCGTTCCGCGCACCGGCAGCGGTGAAACGATCCCGCCCACCGGAGGCTCGGGCCGGTCAATCTTGCCGGTATCGATCAGTTCCCTGATCTCATCGCCAGTCAGCGTTTCATATTCGAGCAGCGCCTTGGCAATCAGGTGCAGCTTGTCCTCGTTGCCCTTCAGAACTTCGTTGGCGCGGGCATAGCCGCCATCAACCAGCGCGCGGACTTCGCTGTCGATCAGCTTGCTGGTCTCGTCAGACATCATCAGCCGCTGCGGGCCGCCATAACCGAGATAGCTCTCTTCCTGGTTTTCATATTGCAGCGGTCCGAGCTTGTCTGACATGCCCCACTGCATCACCATCGCGCGGGCGAGTTTGGTCACCTGCTTGATATCGCCGCTGGCACCTGATGAAACCTTGTCATAGCCAAAGATCAGCTCTTCAGCGACGCGCCCGCCCATCGACATGGCGAGATCGCCGTACATCTTGTCACGGTGGTACGAGTAGCGATCCCGCTCAGGCAGCGAAACCACCATGCCCAGCGCGCCGCCGCGCGGGATGATCGTCGCCTTGTGGATCGGATCGCAGGCAGGCTCAAACATCGAGACGAGCGCGTGACCGGCTTCATGATAGGCGGTCATCTTCTTCTCGTCCTCGGTCATCACCAGGCTGCGCCATTCGGTGCCCATGATGATGCGGTCCTTGGCGGTTTCAAACTGCGACATCGAAACCAGCCGCTTCTTGAGCCGCGCGGCGAGCAAAGCCGCCTCATTGACCAGATTGGCGAGGTCTGCGCCAGACATCCCCGGCGTGCCGCGCGCGATGGTGCGCGCATCGACATCAGGCGCGAGCGGCACCTTTTTCATGTGGACTTCGAGGATCTTGGCGCGGCCATCGATATCGGGCAGCGGCACCGTAATGCGACGGTCAAACCGGCCGGGGCGCAGCAGCGCAGGATCGAGTACATCAGGCCGGTTGGTCGCGGCGATGATAATGATGCCTTCGTTGGCTTCAAACCCGTCCATCTCAACGAGCAACTGGTTAAGCGTCTGTTCGCGCTCGTCATTCGAATTGCCGAGCCCGTGGCCGCGATGGCGACCCACCGCGTCGATTTCATCGATGAAGACGATGCACGGTGCGTTCTTTTTTGCCTGTTCGAACATGTCACGCACGCGGCTCGCGCCGACGCCGACGAACATCTCGACAAAGTCTGAGCCCGAGATGGTGAAAAACGGCACGCCTGCCTCACCGGCAATCGCGCGGGCGAGCAGCGTCTTGCCGGTGCCGGGCGAACCCACCAGCAGTGCGCCCTTGGGAATCTTGCCGCCAAGTTTGGAAAAACGGCCCGGATCCTTGAGGAATTCGACGATTTCCTCAAGCTCCTCGCGGGCTTCATCGATACCGGCGACATCATCAAAGGTCACCCGGCCCTGCCGCTCGGTCAGCAGCTTGGCCTTCGATTTGCCGAAACCCATTGCACCGCCTGCGCCGCCGCCCTTCTGCACCTGGCGCAGCGCGAAAAACGCGATGCCCATGATCAGCAAAAACGGCAGCGCCTGAATCAGGATATAGGCGAGCACGCCCATTTCTTCCTTGGGGCGACCAGCAAATTTGACCCGGTTGGTGGTGAGCAGCTGGGTAAGGCCAGTGTCACCCGGAATTGGCACGGTGGTGAACTTGTCCCCGTTGGCGAACTTGCCGGTGATCTGATCGGAGGCCACCTGAACTTCCTGAACCGTGCCTTCGGCCACCTTGGCGCGGAAATCCGAATAGGCGATGGCAGTGCCCGCCGACTGATCACGCGCGCCGAACATCGAAACAACCAGCAGCAAGGCGAGGAAAATCCCGCCCCACACCAACAGGCTGCGGATCCAGGGGTTCGGGCTGGGCTGGTCATCGTTCATCGGGATATCAGATCCTTTCGCCAATCTGTCTAGGCGCGAAGGCCTATGTAAGCGCGAAGGCCTGAATGGCAAGTTAGCGAAATTCGAGGAAGCGCAGTTGCCGCAACACCAGCCTTGTGCAAATAGCACGGGCACAATCTATCATAGGTTTCGCTCATGGCAGTCAGCAGCAACACGCTAAACGGCAAAACGATCGTGCTGATGGGCGGCGGCGGGTTTTTCGGTACGCGTGTGGCGCAGGAACTGCTCGCGCGCGGGGCCCGCCTGCGGATCGCCAGCCGCCATCCCAAGCGGGCATGGCGGATCAAGACGCTCGGCAATCTCGGACAGGTCCAGTTCCTTCGAGCCGACATTACGGACCACGCGCTGATGCCCACGCTGGTGCGCGGTGCTGATGGGGTGGTGAACCTTGTTGGTGCCTTTAGGGGTGATTTGGAAGCCGTCCACGTGACCGGTCCGGGTGCCCTCGCTGCGGCCTGTGCGGCGGCGGGGGTTGGCGCTTTTGTGCATGTTTCCGCCAATGGCGCCGATGCGGCAAGCGCCATCGCCTATGCCCGCACCAAGGCGCTGGGCGAAGCCAGGGTGCTCGCCGCTTTTCCCAAAGCGACCATTTTGCGCCCCTCGATCCTGTTCGGCGGCGACGACAATTTCATCAACATGTTCGCCCGCCTGATTTCCAGCCTGCCGGCGCTTCCGGTGTTTGGCCCCAATGCGCAGATGCAACCGGTGTTTGTCGATGACGCGGCGGCAGCTCTGGCCAACGCGCTGGGCGATCCAGAAAAATTCGGCGGCAAGACCTATGAGCTCTGCGGCCCCGACGTGCTGACGATGGCCGATATCAACCGCCAGATCGCTGCGGCGCAGGGGCGCAAGACGAAGTTCATCGACCTGCCCGATCCACTCTCTGCCGCCTTCGCCAGGGCCACCGGCTGGCTACCGGGCGCGCCGCTCAGTTCTGACCAGTTCGCGCTGCTCAAGGCGGGCAACGTTGCGAGCGGACTGCCGGGGTTGACGGCGCTTGGGCTCGCAGCCCGTCCGCTGTCACTGTTCCTCGACCGCTGGATGGTGCAGTATCGCGTGCACGGGCGGTTTGGGGATAAGGTTCGGGCCTAGAGATTGGCGACGAGTGGAATTGCGCTTTAAATCAAATCATCCACCCCAACTCCCAGCGCCTCTGCCAGCCGCTTCACCGTTTCGACTGATCCGCTTTTCCGACCGGCCTCAATATCGGCGATCTGCACACGGTTGACGCCCGAAGACGCGCTGAGTGCAGATTGAGTCAGCGCGCGATAGTCACGCCAGACGCGCAGCGGGCTTTCACCGGCAATCATGCGGCGGACATAGCTTTCGGGAATCAGCTCTTCACGCCCAGCGGCAATGTCGGCCATCACACGGTCATAGGCCTGCATGTCGGCCAGATCGCCCAGCGCAACCTGCATCCGCTTGTACTCATCGAGCGGGATGGTGATCATTTCGCCCATCTGTACCTCCTTCAATCGTAAATGCCGCCGCGCGAACCAATATTGATAACTGTCAGCACTACGCCATCTTCCATGATGACCCGCCAGTCCCCCACTCGCAGCCGAATGCCTTCGCGCCCAACCAGCCCGGTAACATTGTTTGCCAGCGCGGCAGTATCTGCAGCATATTCGCTCACCTTGGCAACAATGCGCGTCGCCGTATTGGCTGGCATCCGCCGAAGCACCTTAGTTGCAGTGCGGGTGTAAGTGATTTCCTTCACTGTGACGACTGGTAGCTCATGGCTACGATGTAGTCAATAGCTACGGTTCGCAATGGTGGGCAGCCCTACCCTCATGGAGAAAGGAGCCGTGATCACCCGTCGACATCGCCGTAATGATCGGGTGGCTGGATGCCGTCCATTCGCTCAGCCAGTAATGGCCGGAAGCTCGGGCGGCTTTTGATAACTGAATACCAGCTGCGCGCCTGATCATGCCCGGCCCAATCGAGCCCGCCAAGATAGTCCGCGACCGAAATCTGCGCCGCACCGGCGAGATCGGCAAGGGTCATGGTCGCGCCTGCCAGCCAAGGGCGGGCATCAATCAGATAGTCAATGTAATCGAGATGTTCGTGCGCCAGCTTCATCGCCTCGCGCAGCACGCGGGAATCGGGCGGCTGGCGGGTGAACAGCCGTTTCTTCATCCGCTCGTTAAGCAGCGGGCCGGTAACATCACCGAAAAAACTCTCGTCAAACATCGCCACCAGCCGCCGGACTTCGGCGCGGTCAACTGCCGAGCCGCTGATCAGGCGATTGCGCTCTTCGGTTTCCTCAAAATATTCGCAGATCGCCCGGCTGTCGACCAGAACCAGGTCCTTGCCGCCCTCGTCGCTCCGCATTACCGGGGTGCGCGCGGCCGGGTTCATCCGCAGGAATTCGTCGCGCCCCGCCCAAGGATTTTCGCGCCACAGATCATAGCCGATGCCCTTTTCAGACAGCAGCAGACGCACCTTTCGGCTGAACGGACACAGGGGGAATTGGAAGAGCTGCCACATGGTTCGCGCCCATGCAGCATCGCAGGGCCCTACAGGAAGGGCATGGGTATGAATTTACCTGTGGAAAGGCCATAATTGACGCAAGGATGCTGGAGTTTTTCCGATTTCCATCGGCTGGCGCCGTCAATAACAGAAAACCTCTAGGCAGCGACGGCTTCGATGCCTGCTCGCGCGCAGTTACGTTCTGCCAATTTCGCCTCAATCGCGTTCCACACCCGCTGAAGCGCCTTGTCGGGCCGCGTCCCTGCGGCGAAACTGCCGACGGGTGCCCGACGGACGGCGGAGGATTCAACGTCGATCGCCAGCGGCACCACCGGCCAGCCCTTGGCAATCCCATACCGCACTTCGCGGTGGTGGGCGCGGCTGCTGCTGTACATCGACAGCACCGGCAGAATCGGCGGCTGGCGCACATGATGGCGGGCAAGTTCATTACGCACGGTATCGAGAGTCCGCATCGCGAGCGGTGATGCAGGCAGCGGCACGATCAGCAGATCGGCGGCGCAAAGGATCTGCTCGCTAACCTCGTTGATCACCGGCGGGCAATCAAGCACGATCCGGTCAAAGCCATTGAGCAGCGTATCGGTAAGCTGCGCCAGCCGCCGCTTATGGCCAATCCGCGCGAGGGTAACGCTGAGCGAGCGCATCGAATCGTCGGCCTGGAACAGCGAGAGGCCGCCATAGCGCGTCGGTTCGATCAGTTCGTGCGGGCGGCCATCGCGCTGGAACACCGATGCCGCACGCGGCGATCGCCGCTCCTCACAGCCGAGCAGAAAACCCGCCGCGCCTTGCGGATCGAGATCCCACAGCAATGTCTGATGATGCGAAAGCACGGCCGAGCGCCAGGCAAGGTCAACCGCAATGGTCGTCTTGCCCACGCCGCCCTTGGCGCTGTAAACCCCGATAACCGCCATCTTGCCCCAGCGCCCGTTTTGTTCTTGCTGAATTACTACGACCTTGTTGCAAATTAATGCAACTGGCGAGTCTAATTCGTTCCATTGCGGGACTTACCGTCGTCAGAAGTTATCGCGCGCTGTTGTTATCAACCGTGGCAGCGAGCCGAACGAGGCAGGGCTCCAGCATGGTCCTTCGGGTAGCCACCGGATCGGCGACGCCAGTGAGGTCTGACAGGGTCTGCGCGTGGCGCGATTTGAACAACGATACCACCTGTTCACGCGTGGCGCTGGTCTGATCCATCAACTGCGCAGAGGTCAGGACAAAATATTCCCTGCCGCGCGTGCCGATGTGCGGCAGAGTTTCAGCAACAGGCGCGTGTTGCGCCTGCTCGCGCGAAACAATCGCGAACACCGCCGAACAGTGCAGAGCCGTTTCCTGTTCAATCGTCAGGTGCATCGGCGATGCTATTGCCGCGCCTGCCGGTGCCGGAGCAGCGGCGACGAGCGCGAGGGAAAGCAGGGATCTGATCACGCCCCGCCTATCTGCGCCAAGCTGAACGAGGGCTGGGGCAATCACGCCCTATCACGCGATAGCAGGAACACCGCGTGTTCGGCGCGAAAATTGGCCGCCGCCGGGCTGCAACGCTTGTCGCCAGAGAGGAACCACGCTTGCTCGACCGTGAACCCCCGAGCCACAACATGCGCGCGGAAATCGGCGACCGAGAGGTGGTGGATGTTGGGCGTCTCGTACCAGGCGACCGGCAGCAGACGGGTGACCGGCATCCGCCCGTTCCACAACAGCGACAACCGCACCCCCCAGTGTGCGAAGTTGGGGAACGAAACGAAAGCCTTGCGGCCGATCCGCAGCAGATGATCGAGCACGAGATCGGGTCGGTGGGTGGTCTGCAAGGTCTGGCTGAGGATCGCGTAATCGAAAGCGCCATCGGGATAGATCGCCAGATCGGTATCGGCGTCGCCCTGAATCACCGACAGACCGCGCCCGACACAGTGCGCCACATTCGCTGCATCAATCTCCATCCCGCGCGCATCGCACCCGCGCTCATCGCGCAAGGCCGCGAGCAAATCGCCATCGCCGCAGCCAACATCAAGCACCCGGCTCGACGGCACAACATTGGCAGCGATGATCGCGAGATCTGGGCGAAGGGCAATAATGGGGGCGCTGGTGGGGGCGGTCATGGCGAAAGAAACCCGGTGATCACCCGGTCAAGTTCGGGGACATCAAGAAGGAAGGAATCGTGCCCGTATGGCGCGGAAAGTTCGACAAAGCTCACCGGCGCGCCCGCTGCGTTGAGGGCATGGGCGAGCTTGCGCGATTCGACCGTGGGATACAGCCAGTCGGTGTCGAACGAGACGAGGCAGAAGCGCGCCTTGCTCGCCTTGAACGCATCGGCCAGCCGCCCGCCGCATTCGTCCGCCAGATCAAAATAGGACATGGCGCGGGTGATGTAGAGGTAGGAATTGGCATCAAACCGCCCGGTGAAGCTGGTGCCCTGATAGCGCAGATAGCTTTCCACCTGAAAGTCAGCGTCAAAGCCGAAGCTCTTGGCCTCACGGTCCTGCAAGCGGCGGCCGAACTTTTCGCTTAGCGTCGCTTCGGACAGATAGGTGATATGCGCCGCCATCCGCGCGACTGAAAGCCCGGCATCGGGTGCCTTGCCCGTGCCGTAGTACGCACCTTCCTGCCAGTTCGGATCGGCCATCACCGCTTGCCGTCCAACCTCCTGAAAGGCGATGTTCTGCGCGGGCATTTCTCCGGTGGCAGCAATCGCCAGAACGCGCTCCACCCTGTCGGGCCAGTGCGCCGCAAGGCTGAGTGCCTGCATCCCGCCCATCGATCCGCCGACAACCGCGTGTAGCCGCTCCACCCCCAGCGCATCGATCAGCGCGACATGCGCGCGCACCATATCGCGGATCGTGATCACCGGGAACCGCATGGCCCAGGGCTTGCCATCGGGCGCTTCGCTCGACGGCCCCGAGGTGCCGAGGCATGAGCCGAGCACATTGGGGCAGATAACGTAGAACCGATCGGTGTCGATGGGTTTGCCGGGACCAACGGTCCGGTCCCACCAGCCGGGTTTGCCCGTGATCGGATGCGGGCTGGCGACATATTGATCACCGGTTGTGGCGTGGCAGATCAGCACGGCGTTATCACGTGCGGCGTTGAGGCTGCCGTAAGTTTCATAGGCAATGCGCGCGCCAGCCAACGGCGTGCCGCAATCGAGCGGCAGCGGCGCGGCGAGTTCCAGTGTGGTGCTGGCGCTGAGATGGGCGGCATTGGCCATGGCGGCGGACTAGGGGGGGCGGGACTCGCCTGTCAATGGGGTGGCATTGGCGCGTGAGGGTGCTAAGGCGCGCGGCCATGAGCCTTGCGCCCACCCCCAAAAGCTGGATCGCCGCGATCCACGCCTATGTCCCCGGCAAAAGCACGGGCGCAGACGGGCGTCTGCTGATCAAACTTTCGGCCAATGAGAACCCGTTGGGAACCAGCGCGGCGGCATTGGCAGCGCGGGCTGAGGCAGCCGCTTCGAGCCGCTATCCCGACCCGGACAGCAAGGCCCTGCGCGCCGCGATTGGCGTGGTTCATGGCATCGATCCTGCGCGGATCGTCATGGGTACCGGCTCGGATGAATTGCTCAACCTTGCCGCGCAGGGCTATGCCGGGGCCGGTGATGAAGTGCTTTTCCCGCGCTTCAGCTTTTCGGTTTATGACATTGCCGCAAGGCGCTGCGGAGCAACGCCGGTGGTTGCGCCCGATCTGGACTACGGCACCGATGTTGATGCGCTGCTGGCACTGGTAACGCCGCAGACCCGCGTGGTTTTTGTCGCCAATCCGAACAACCCGACGGGATCATTCCTGCCCGCGAGCGAGATAGCCCGGCTGCATGGAGGCCTGCCAACTGACGTGCTGCTGGTAATCGACCAGGCCTATGCCGAATACCTGGCACCGGGCGACGATGACGGCGCGCTGGCTTTGGCCGAGGCGCACAGCAATATCCTCGTTACCCGCACCTTTTCTAAGATCTATGGCCTCGCGGGCGAGCGGATTGGCTGGGGCACCGGCGCACCGGCAATCATCGATACGCTGGGCCGCATTCGCGGGCCTTTCAACGTTTCGAACACCGGACAGGCAATGGCCGAAGCGGCAGTTGGGGACCGCGCCTTCGTCGAAGCAGCACGCCAGCACAACGCCGCGACCCGCGATCGTTTCGTGGGCTCGCTTGAAGCGCTGGGCAACCACGGTGTCCGCCCGCTGCCGAGCGAGGCGAACTTCGTGCTGATCCTGTTTTCCGGCAAGCTAACCGCCGAGATGGCCTACAACGGTCTTGCGACACGCGGTTACATCACCCGCTGGCTGCCGGGTCAGGGTCTGCCGCATGGGCTGCGGATCACGATCGGCACGGCGGAGCAGATGGATGACATCGCCGATGGCTTGCGCGCGATGGCCCAAACTTGCGACAGAGGGGCGGCCCGATGACATTCCGCAACATCGCCATCATCGGCCTCGGCCTGCTCGGGGGGTCGATCGGCCTCGCGGTGCGCGAACACTTGCCTGACGCGGCCACCACCGGATATGACGCTGACCCCGCCACCCGCGCCCGCGCCGCCGCGCGCGGGCTTGCTGGCACCATCTGCGATAGTGCGGCCGGGGCCGTGGGCTCTGCGGATCTTGTAATCCTGTGCGTCCCCGTTGGCGCCATGGCCGATGCGGCGGCTGAAATCGCCTCTGCCCTGCCCGCCGGGGCCGTGGTCAGCGATGTCGGCTCGTCCAAGGAATCGGTGCTCAAAGCGCTGGCCTCGGCGCTCCCCGGCGCCACGATTATCCCCGCTCACCCGGTTGCCGGAACCGAAAACTCGGGGCCTGATGCGGGCTTTGCCAGCCTGTTCCAGAACCGCTGGTGCATTATCACCCCGCCCGATGGTGCTGACCCTGCCAAAGTCTCCGCGCTCTCGGCGTTCTGGCAGGCTCTTGGCGCGAATGTTGAGATAATGACGCCGGCGCACCATGATCTGGTGCTTGCGGTGACCAGCCACCTGCCGCACCTTATCGCCTATACCATCGTTGGCACTGCATCCGACCTCGAACACGTTACCCGCAGCGAGGTGATCAAATATTCCGCCGGAGGTTTTCGCGATTTCACCCGCATCGCCGCCAGCGATCCGACGATGTGGCGCGACGTGTTCCTGACCAACAAGGACGCGGTGCTTGAAATGCTCCAGCGCTTCACCGAAGACCTGACCGAACTGCAAAAGGCGATCCGCAAGGACGATGGCACCGCGCTGTTCGACCATTTCACCCGCACCCGCGCGGTGCGCCGTTCGATCATCGAACAGGGACAGGACGATGCCCGGCCGGACTTTGGCCGGAGCGATCACAGTGAAGGCTGATTTGCCTTCGTGCGAAAGGAACGTGATGGCTGATTTGCATTCGGGCGGCGGGAGCCTGGCCTGCGCTGAGGCGTTGCTTCCATGATGCTGAAAATAAACACAACTCTGGCTTACCAGTTCGACCAGCCGACCGATGTCCTTCTCCAGCTCGAAGCCGCGCTGATACCCGAACAGACTGTCACCGATCACTGGATTGATATCGGCGGGGTGGATCATTTCG
>JANLOZ010000155.1:0-3454 GCA_031366845.1 Novosphingobium sp.
TCCCCCCGCTAGGCATCGCGCATTGCTGCATGTGCGAAGGGTTTTTGAATGTCGAAGATTGCCATCATCGGGGCGGGACAGATGGGCGCTGGCATCGCGCAAACCTCAGCGCAGTTCGGCCATGACGTGCTTCTGTCCGACATCAGCCTCGCCAATGCGGAAAAATCCAAGGCCGGGATCGACCGCACGCTGCGCAAGCTGGTTGATCGCGGCAAGATGGATGCCGATCTGGCCGATGGCCTGCTCGCGCGGATCACCCCGGTTGAAGGCTATTCCGCAATGGCTGACGCCGATTTCATCATCGAAGCGGCGACCGAGCGCGAAGACATCAAGCTGAAAATCATCGAGGAGGCCGGCAGAATTCTCGGGCCTGATGCGGTTTTGGCTTCGAACACCAGTTCGATCCCGATTACCCGCATGGGGGCGAAATCGGTCGATCCCAAGCGCTTTATCGGCATGCATTTCTTCAATCCGGTGCCGCTGATGGGGCTGCTCGAGGTGATCCCCGGCATCGCCACATCGGGGGAAACACTCAACCGCGCCAAGGCCTATGCGGTGTCGATCGGCAAGGAAGTTGTCGTCGCCGGCGACGAACCCGGTTTCGTCGTCAACCGCATTCTGGTGCCGATGATCAACGAGGCGGTGTTCGTGCTCGGATCGGGCATGGGATCAATCGAGGACATCGACAAGGGTTGCCGCATCGGCCTCAACCACCGGATGGGACCATTGGAGCTCGCCGATTTCGTCGGCATCGATACGCTCTATGAGATCGTCCAGGTGCTTTACAAAACCACTGGCGATTCCAAATATCGCCCGGCGCCGCTGCTGGTGAAGTATTTCGAAGCCGGCTGGTGGGGCCGCAAGACGGGGCGCGGCTTCTACGATTATTCGGGCGATGTGCCGGTCCCGACGCGGTAGATTACTGCACCTGCTTGGCCCATGGATTGCCGCCGTGATGCTTCGCTGCATGCGCCGCCTTGGCTTCGGCATCGGTCCGCTCGCGCGAGGGCACGGTGCAATAGGCGGTGAGCAGGATGAAGGCCGACCAGATCAGCGCCTTTCCCGGGCTTTGAAATACAGTGTTGAGGCGCGGTCCGAACATGGGCGGCATTATCACGCGGAGGGGTTAAACTTCGGTGCCTGCCTGGCGCTTTAATTCGTAGAGCAGATCGAGCGCATCGCGCGGGGTCAGGCTATCGAGATCGAGCGCGGCGACTGCTGCGCGCAGGGCCTCGCTGGCGCTAGGAGCAGGCGGTTCATAGGCAGCGGCGGCGGCGAAAAGCGGCAGATCGCCCAGCCCTGCGGCGAGCCCGCCGGTTTCCGCGCGGCCCTTTTCGAGACGGTCGAGCACCGATTTCGCCCGCGCGACAACGGCTGCCGGAACGCCTGCAAGTTTTGCCACCGCGAGCCCATAGGAGCGGTCGGCCGGGCCTTCTGCGATTTCGTGGAGGAGGACGAGATCGCCTTTCCATTCGCGTGCGCGGACGTGGTGGAGCGAGAGCGCTTCGCAGGTCTCGGCCAGCCGGGCAAGTTCATGATAATGCGTCGCAAACAGACAGCGGCAGCGGTTCTGGCCGTGGACCGCTTCGGCGACAGCCCATGCCAGCGCCAGGCCATCGTAGGTTGAGGTGCCGCGCCCGACCTCATCGAGGATGACGAAACTGTGCGCGGTGGCCTGCGACAAAATCGCAGCAGTTTCAACCATTTCGACCATAAAGGTCGAGCGTCCGCGGGCCAGATTATCGGCAGCGCCAACGCGGCTGAACAAACGGTCACAAAGTCCCACAACGGCACTTGAAGCTGGCACAAAGCCACCTGACTGCGCCAGCAGGACGATCAAGGCGTTCTGCCGCAGGAAGGTGCTCTTGCCGCCCATGTTCGGCCCGCCGACCAGCCACAACCGGTCTTCGGAATCCAGATTGCAATCGTTGGCGACGAAGCGCTCGCCGCGTGCATTCAAGGCTGCCTCGACCACCGGATGCCGCCCGCCGGTTATCTCGAGGCAAGGCTGATCGACGATCACCGGGCGGCACCAACCGCCTTCGGCAGCGCGCTCGGCTTGGCCCGCAGCAACATCAATCCGGGCGAGCGCGGCGGCGGTGGCAGCGACGGCGAGGGCGCGCTTCACCGCCTCGCCGACCAGTTCCTCGAAATGGGCTTCTTCGGCTGCGAGCGCGTGGCCGCCTGCCTCGCCGATGCGGCTGGCTTCTTCGTGAAGCGCCAAAGCATTGAACCGCACCGCGCCGGCCATCGTCTGGCGGTGGGTGAAGCCCGATTCGGGTGCCATCAGCCGGTCGGCGTGTTTGGCGGGCACCTCGATGAAATAGCCGAGCACGCCGTTGTGGCGGATCTTCAGCGCAGCAACGCCGGTGTCATCGCGGTATTTGGCTTCAAGCGCGGCAATCGCGCGGCGCGAATGGCCGGCGGTTTGCCGCAGGGCATCGAGCGCGTGGTCATAGCCCTCGGCGATAAAACCGCCCTGGCTGCGCTCGGTCGGCGGCGCGGGGACGAGCGCGCGCAGGTAGAGATCAACCAGTGCGCCGTGGCCGTCCAATGCGGGGAGCAGAGCCTCGATCAGAGCGGGACGATCTTCACGCCGTTCGAGGTAATCGCGCAATCGCTGCGCCTCGCCCAGCCCATCGCGCAATTGCCCAAGATCGCGGGGGCTGCCGCGTCCGGCAACCACCCGGCCCAGGGCTCTACCAATATCAGGAAGCGCCCGCAGCACAGCGCGAAGGTCATCGCGCAAGCGCGGCTCATCGTGCAGCCAGGCCACCAGCTCCAGCCGCGCGCCAATCTCGCCCATGGCGGTGAGCGGCGCAGACAAATCCTCGGCCAATTGCCGCGCGCCTGCGCCGGTGACGCAGCGATCAACCGCATCGATCAAGCTCCCGCGCCGCCCGCCGCCATTCGCCTCGAGCACCTCAAGACTGGCGCGCGTGGTCTCGTCCATCGCCAGGTGCGCCGCGCCCGATCGCATCACCGGCGGCAGCAGCAGCGGCAATTTCCCGCGCCCTGCATGATCGAGATAGGCGACCAGTCCTCCGGCGGCCGCCAGCATCGCCCGGCTGAACTGACCGAAACCATCGAGTGTGGCGACCCCGTGCAGCGCCTTCAGCCGAGTCTCTCCGCCGTCGCTGGCAAAATCGCGCGCCGGGCGCGCGATGGCATCGTGCGGCGCCAATTCCCAGCCCTGCGCCACGACAAGCTCGCTCGCCCCCACCCGCGCGAGCGCCGCGCCAATCTGATCGGGCGAACATTCCTCAAGCTCCATCCGCCCGGTCGAAATATCGCAGGCGGCAATGCCGATCACCCCGCGCACATCGCACACCGCCGCCAGAACATTCGCCCGGCGCGGTTCGAGCAGCGCCTCTTCGGTGAGCGTTCCCGCCGTGACAAACCGGACAATGTCGCGCGCCACCAGCGCCTTCGATCCGCCGCGCTTCTTTGCCTG
>JANLOZ010000165.1:0-7552 GCA_031366845.1 Novosphingobium sp.
CTTCTAAAGATACCAAACGGCCTGCATGTTTTGCACATCCAAATGCCCACCGGCGCGTGCTCACTTCTCGGTGAGCAGTTTTGCCAGACCGTTTAGATCAATAGCCTCAACCCTATCACGCATGGGATATCGATCATCGCCGGCATGGACGACGAAGCTGCGTGTGGGCTTCAGGTCTTCCCGTGCCTGAACGAAGCCCCGATCGATCCGGCCCGACAGGCTGCGCTTGATCTCGATCAGCCAAACAGAAAGATCGGGGAATTCCAGAACCAGATCGACCTCCGCTCCTGCTGCCGTTCGGAAGAAATAGGGGCGGACGCCCCAAGGCAACTGGCTGATCAACGCTTCCATGACAAAGCCTTCCCAGCTCATCCCCACCACAGGATGGCCGGCCAGGGCGTCAAGCGTTTCAATGCCGAGTAACGCATGGACAAGCCCGCTATCGCGCACATAGATTTTGGGAGATTTGACGAGCCGTTTGCCGATGTTGGCATGATAGGGCGGCAAGCGCCGCACCAGCATCAGATCGCACAAAAGATCAATATAGCGCGTTACAGTCTGCGTACTGAGCTCCATCGCCCGGCCAATGTCGGATGCGTTGAGCATAGTCCCCTGACGGTGAGCGAGCATCATCCAGAGCCGTTCCAGCGCAGTTGCCGGAAACCGCACACCAAAGGAGGGAACATCCCGCTCAAGATAGGTGCGGATGAAATCGCGCCGCCAGCGAACACTTTCCCGATCATCATCGGCAAGCAGGCTACCGGGAAATCCGCCACGCAGCCAGAGTTGATCACGCGCCTGGCGGTCGCCACCGACCTCAAACGGCGTGAGTGGTCCCATTTCGATATAATTGATGCGGCCCGCAAGCGATTCCCCGGATTGGTGCAGCAGATCATAGGACGCCGATCCGAGGATGAGGAAGCGCCCGGTTCTTTTGCCTTCTCGGCGGCCTTGATCGATGATCCCGCGCAGTTCGGGGAACAGGCTTGGCACCCGGTGAATCTCGTCAAGGATGACAAGGCGGTCGCTTTGGCTTTCAAGAAAGAGGCTTGGCTCCGCTAATTTGGCTCGGTCATTGCTATTTTCCAGATCGAGATAGAGCGCGTTCTTGCCCTCAGCGACATGATGAGCGAGCGTCGTCTTGCCCACTTGCCGTGGGCCAAGCAAAGCCACGGCGGCCTGATGAGACAGACCATATTCGACGGATTTCAGGGCTTGTCGTTCAAACATCCTTGTATATTATCTATACGGTGGATTATTTGCAATGATAAATGGCTGCGACAGCTACCCTTTTGAAATCACCCCAGCAAGAATTGCACATCTGCCTCGGTTAGCTTGGCAGGAGCTGCCCCCTCGCCTTCGCCCCAAAGCGTCGCAGCAAGTGTGCGCTTCTTGTCCTGCAGTAACAGGATTTTCTCTTCGATCGTGCCGCGCGCGATCAGGCGGTGAACGAACACCGGCTTGGTCTGGCCGATGCGGTGGGCACGGTCGATGGCCTGGGCCTCGACGGCAGGGTTCCACCACGGATCGTAGAGGATAACGGTATCGGCAGCAGTGAGGTTGAGGCCGGTGCCACCAGCTTTCAGGCTCACCAGAATGAGCGGCACCTCGCCCGCCTGAAATGCGGCAACGGGGGCTTTGCGATCCTTGGTATTCCCACGAATTTCGGAGAACGTGATCCCCGCTTCACCCAGCACGGGCTTGATCAGATCGAGCATCGAGGTGAACTGGCTGAACAAAATCACCCGCCGCCCCTCGGCGAGGAGTTCGGGGAGCATTTCCATCAGGCGCGAAAGCTTGGCGGAACCGGTGGTCCGATCCCCCTGCCCCGCCATCAGCCGTGGATCGCAACATATCTGGCGCAGCTTCAGCAGCGCATCGAGGAAGATGATGTGTGACCGCATCAGCCCAACCCTGGAAATCTCATCGCGGACCTTTTTCTGCATCAGCAGGCGCATCGATTCATAGAGAGCGTGCTGCCCGCTATCCAGATCGATCCATTCAGGAATTTCGGTTTTGGGCGGCAAGTCGCTGGCCACCTGATCCTTGGTGCGGCGGAGCATGAAGGGCCGCAAACGCCGCGCCAGCAGTGCTTTGGCGCTTTCATCATTGTCGCGCGCAATGGGCTTGGCGATACTGCGGTTGAACTGATCGAGTGTGCTAAGCAGCCCCGGCGTCACCAGTTCCATCAGGCTCCATGCGTCGGTCAGCTGATTCTCGACCGGGGTGCCGGTCATCGCGATGGTCTGCACTGCGTCGAGTTGCTTCGCCGCCTTGAAGCCTGCGGTGCGTGGATTCTTGAGCATCTGCGCTTCATCGAGGATGGCGAGGCTCAGGTCTTGCCCTTTCAGTGTCTCAATATCGCGGACGAGCAACGGATAGCTCGTCAGGATCACGTCATGGCTGCCGATTTTGGGAGCGAGCGTTTTGCGGGTGGCTCCGTGCCAGAGCAGGCATCTGAGTTTCGGCGCGAACTTGGCCAGCTCCGCTTGCCAATTGGGCAGCACCGAAGTCGGGCAGACAATCAGCACCGGACCCTTGAGCGCCTTCGCTGCCTTGAGCGTGGTGATATGCGCCAGCGCCTGAACAGTCTTGCCCAGTCCCATATCGTCAGCAAGCACCCCGCCAAAGCCCGCACCGTGGAGCGCCTGGAGCCAGTCCAGACCCTGCTGCTGATAGGGGCGTAGCGAGGCAGTGAAATTCTTCGGTGTTTTAGTCGGCTTGAGATCGAGCTGGGCCAGCGCACGGGCCAAGGCGCGGAGCGGTTCCGCCCCGCTCCAGGGAATATGCGCGGATGTCCCGCTTTCCAGATCCGCCAGCGCCGCCAGATCCCGCGCGGGCAGCCGCAGCCGCTCATTGCCGTAGCGATCCTGTAGCGCAAACTGGAGGAGCAGTGTCAGAACCGGCCTGACCTTTTCCATCGGCAATCGCGCCAGCTTTCCCGGTGCGATCTCGACCGAGATCGTCAGCCCCGGAGACTCAAGCAATGTCGCGCCGTGCTGCCCCAGCATCCGCCGCAGCGCGGGGAGGATATCCACGGCCATGCCATCAATCCGCGCACCCAGGCTAATGTCGAACCAGTCAATCCCCGAGGGCGCGACATCGAAAGACAGGCTGCCGGACTCGATATCGACAAAGGCCAGCGACCAGCGCGGAGCATAGGCGATTCGCCAGCCCCCGGCCTGCAATTCGGGAACATGGTGTTCCAATATGTCGGCATAATGGACCGGAGTGGCGCCAATCGCCACTGCCATATCCCATGCCTGTGCCGCCTTGGATTTGGCCTCGTGAAAACTCCGGATCGGCTTCAGACCAATCTCGACAAGCCGGGCAAACGCCTTTGCCTCGGCCACCGTGTCACGTTCAAACTGCACCATGCCGACATCGACCGCATGGATGATCAGCGTCGCATCGGTCGCGTGGGTGACGGGATAGCCTTCATAATCAAAACTGACCCGTGCGATCGCCATCTGGCTTTTCATAGTGCCCGCCGAATAATAGCGACTGCGCTGCGGCAGAAAGACATCGACGCCTTCTTCGCGGAAGGTCAGCACCGGGGTGGGCGCGATCTTTCCACGGTCGATCAGATTGTGGAGCGCGGGCGGAGGAACCGCGTCACCCGCCACTGCGCCCCATTGCTCGGCGAGCGCCGCCACGGCATGGAGCGGTACCGGCGGGAGATGGAGCAACCGCTCCGCCAGCACGCCCTCCATGCCGGTATCCAGGCGATGCATCGTTCCGCTTTCCCCATCGATCAAAAGCGGCGACGCGAGCGCAACAAGCGTCATCCCCGGCGGCACATCGGCCAGCGTCAGCCGCTGCTGCCCGTCATGCTGAACAACCCAGCAAAACGATGCAGTCACCAAATCGCCCGGCGTCATCATCGGCCCATCGGCTCGCCCCCAGCGCGCCTTGCCCGTGGCGATGGCGCGGTCGATCCAGTCCGATCCGCCGATCCCCCTTGGCGATCCGCCGCCGCCCATATCGCCGTCGTGCTGCTGGAGCCGCTTGACCAGCCAGGCATCGATCGGCTCCAAATTCTGTTCCGGCCAGGTGCGATCATAGCGCGACGGCTCTGCCCAGACCATGCGCCCGTCAGGGTTTTCGCGCTTGTACCAGACGCTGACATTGATCCCCGAGGGCATGATATCCGCGGGCGCCGAAGCAGGCTTGCCCTTTGCCTTCTTGATCGGATGCAGCGCGCGTGGCCTGAAGACATAGGCGATGTCCGGCGCGAGCGGAGCGCGCACCGGAGCCTTGGCCTGTGCTTCGGACAGCCAGAAAAGCAATGGCTGCGGCAGGGGCGCAGGTCTTGCCGCAGGAGCGCTCTTCGGCTGGTCTGCCAACTGTATTGCAGGAACGTGCCTACCCAGCGAAAGCTCCGCCATCGCCGCATAGAGCACCGCCGCTCCATGCTTGCAGCCATACCCCACCGGGCAGGAACAATCAGCCTCGACCAGCGCGTCGGGGTTATCCTCGCCAAAGATAATCGTCACTTCATAGGGCTGCCTGGCGCTGCCCTTCACATAGGCACTGATCACATCCAGTTCGCTGTCAATTTCCAGATCACCCACCCTGCCCTGCTGCCAGTAAGCGCGCCCCGCGCGGAACATATTCTCGGTCTGGATCGCGTCGTGGATCAGACTATCGGTGATACGTGGGATCATGCAGTGGAGATAATCGAGAGTGATTGGTTCTGTCTACGAACCATGTGAAAACGCCAATTTCACAGTGACCGAAGCGGTCAGCATTAGCTTTTCAGTTGGCCAATCCATCGACAATCCCGGAGCGGTTCAAATGGTGTCGGGGCAATCAGTGTGCACAGGTTGGCAAGGCTTTGGCGCGCTATCGTGAGCGTATTGAAATGTCCCTCCGGACATCAGGCTTTTTGCTGATGGTCACGGTGTGCTAGCTTTGTAAGCGTGGCCTGCCGACCGCAGCTACGCGGCCATATCGAGCAACATCTGTTCGGGTTTCCAGTTCCACGGCATGAGTTCATCCCATCGGGATGCGGGCCAGTCGTTTGCGATTTTGGCGATGACGTCGGCAATATAGGCTTGCGGTTCGACGCCGTTCATTTTGCAGGTCTCGATGACGGTATAGATGGCGGCGGCGCGGTTCCCGCCGGTGATTGATCCGGCGAACAGCCAGTTTTTGCGGCCCACGGCGATGGCGCGCAGCGAGCGCTCGGCAATGTTGTTGTCGATCTCAAGCTGACCATTGTCCAGGAATCGTGTGAGTGCCACCCAGCGCTTGGTGCCATAGGCAATGGCGGTGGCCATCACCGACTTGGGCGAGAGGCGGCGCAGGGCATCGTCGAGAAGTTTGCGAAGCTCGGCTATCAGCGGCCTGGTTCGTTCCTGGCGCGCCTTGTGCCTGATACCGGGCGGCCCACCCCGCACTTCGGCCTCGATGGCGTAGAGCACTGCGATCCGTTCAAGGATGTCGGTAGTGAGCGCGGTTGGCCTGGGCTTGTGGATGTCGAATATCTTGCGGCGGAAGTGCGCCCAGCAGGCGACTTCGGCGACGCGCCCACTCTGATAGAGCTTGTCATACCCGGCATAGGCGTCAGCCTGAAGGTGGCCGGTAAAGCTGGCGAGTTCCTTTTGCGGATGGGTGCCGGTGCGATCCGGGGTGAACCGGTACCATGCCAGCGGCGGCGTGGCGGAACCAGATGCCCGGTCATCAACGACATAGGTCCACAGCCTGCCGGTTGCGGTTTTGCCGCGACCCGGATCAAGCACTGGCACGGGTGTGTCGTCGGCGTGGATCTTGCTGGCCTTCAGCCCTTCCTCGCGGATACGGCTGATGACCGGATCGAGCAGCGCCGCTGCCTGGCCGACCCACCCGGCCAAGGTAGAGCGATCAATATCGATACCCTGAGCGGCCATCATCTCGGACTGGCGGTAGAGCGGCAAGTGATGATCGAACTTGGCGACGATGACATGCGCCAAGGTCGCAAACGTCGCCTTGCCGCGCGCAATGGCCTTTACCGGCGCAGGTGCCTGGACAATCTTCTCGCAGGCTCGGCAGCTGTACTTGGGTCGGATGGTGCGCACCACGCGCCACTGCACCGGGGCGACATCAAGCTGCTCGGCGCTGTCATCGCCCAGCTTGCGCAAAGCGCCGCCGCAATCGGGGCAAGTGCACGTCCCGCTGGACGGCGGCGTCATAACATCTTCGCGCGGCAGATGTTCGGGCAGGCTACGCACCGGTGTGGGCCGTTCAGGCTTTGGTGGCACTGCCTCCGTCTGCGCCACCGGGGCGGTCTCGGCTTCGAGCTCTTCGAGCGCGAGCTCAAGCTGTTCGATCTCCCGGGACAGCTTCTCCGACGATGCCCCGAACGACATCCTGCGCAGCCGCGCGATCTGGACGCGGAGCGTCTCGATCAGCAGATCGCGGGCGGCGAGTTCAGCCTTGGCACTCGCAAGAGCTGCCGTCAGAGCGGCGATCTCTGCGTCCCGATCCGGGTCTGAAATTACCGCCGCCGCCATGGCCAGCGCATAGCGCAAAGCGCCCGATTATGCTAACAAAAACGGCGCAAATCCGCGCGTTTATCAGCCCGCCAGCGATGGTGTCCAGGTCCGTTCCGGGCGTCGCCAGTCGATCCCTTCGAGCAGCATCGCAAGCTGGGCTGAAGTGAGTGCGACACGGCCCACCTGGGTCTTCGGCCAGATGAACCGGCCCCGATCCAGCCTTTTGGAAAACAGGCACATGCCCTGTCCGTCATACCACAGCAGCTTGACCAGATGACCGCGCTTGCCCCGAAACGCGAACAGCGCGCCCGAATGCGGGCTTTGCTCCAGCACCTGCTGCACAAGCACCGCCAGACCATCAATGCCCTTGCGCATATCGGTCACCCCGCAGGCCAGCCATACCTTGGTCGTGCCCGTGCCAGCCAGCGCAGAAAATGGGGCTGAGAATGGCGCCGGGAATGTTGGGGGCGGCACAGATGGCACCGGGGAAGGTGCTGGAACTGCTGGCGTAGTCACCGCCCGACAACCGACAACACCCGCGCCAAAGCGTCAGCATCAAATCCCGCATCGACAGTCAGCTTGACCCCACACGAAAGCTCGATCCCAATCTGGCCAAACGGTATCTTGGCCGGCTCATTGATCCCACGCGGTGGCAGCAGCGGTGGTGCCTCGGTAATCGCGACTTCTGCAAAGCATGGCATCGGGCCCAGAACCTGGGATGGCAAGGGCGGCGCCGAAGCTGCGGTCCCCGTCAGCTCGCCCGACATCGCCTGATGCCGCCAGGTATACAACTGCCCGCTCGAAACCTCGTGCCGCTCCATCGCCGTGCGAACGCACCCGCCAGAGCCAAACGCATCGCGCAACATTGCCAGCTTCTGTAGGGCCGTCCAACGCCGCCGTCCCGAAACCCGCGCGATCACCGTCATGCGACCAGTCATATGACCACTCATATGACTGGTCGTATCACCAAACGATCCTTCAATAGTCTCCGCCGACACGCACCGCTCCAAACCATGGGGCGGCTATCATCGCGGCTGACCAGACAAGCGCAAGGCGGTCCGCAGAACACGCTTACC
>JANLOZ010000027.1:0-3105 GCA_031366845.1 Novosphingobium sp.
ACCCACAGGTCTTTCTTGAGGTCTGCCTCGACCGTTTGCAGGCCGATCATATAAGCCTTTTCGTAGCCGCCCTTGGTGTAAAAATAGGGGACTTCGGCCTGAAACACCTCGTCGCTGTTGGCAAAGGCCTGCACATCACCAGCCGAGAGATAGTTGCTCGCGCGCCATGCCGGGCCGCTGCTCGACATCGCCTTTTGCCGCAGCACGGCATAGGCCCGGTCTGCCATCCCCAGCGTCTGGATCGCTGCCTGGGCAGAGGCAATCGCGGTGCCATTGAGCGGCGTTTGCGCGCCGCCCGGCCAGGTGACGGTATCAGCCAGCATGGCATCAAGGTGGTCGCCCAGTTCCTTGCGCGTCGGCGCGCGGTCTGCTCCGCTCAGCTGATCGCCCTGCGCCCAGTCAAGTTTGACCCAGGACTTGACCGTAGCTTCATCCATCGGCCCTTTGCCGCCGATCATCATATAGACCTTGAGCGGCTGATAGAGCGCAATCGGATCGCTGCCGTGCGCCGCCATATAGCCTTCCAGCCGCAGCAGAATTCGCGGCAACAGGATACGGCGCAGGCCCATCAAATAGGCCTCGCGCGCGCGCCGCGCTTCCCACGACTGGAACAGGCCGAGCCGCATACCGAGCCCCGGGCCGCCGACCTCTTGCGCGCCGTAGCCCTGCGGCAGATCGCGCAGCGCGCGCAGCACAGCGAGCGACTGTTCAAGGTTGGGATCGGAATCCCGAACCTCGAGCAGATCGATGCCGGTCTGCTGCGAGAGCGAGCTGGTTTCGTTGGCTGAATCGGCAAGATTTGAGAGAAACGCGGTGTTCCTGGCATAGCTGAAGCCCCAGCCGATCAGCACCAGCAAGACCGAAGCAGCAATCGCCAACTGGCCCATCCGCGTGCGCGTGGCCTCGCGGCGCCGGGCTGCCGGATCGGCCTGAACCAATCCTGCCTCCCCGAACATCACTTCGGTGAGCATGCGGTTGAGGAAATAGGTCCGCCCCGATGTGCCACGTTGCGCAGGCTGTGACTGGAACACGTCGGCGACGCCCGACAAAATCCGGTCGAGCGGTGTGCCTTCCTGCACGCCGCTGGTGAAGTAGAATCCGCGCAGCGTTCCGGTCGGCTGATCACCTGACAGGAAGGCCCCGTCGATGAACCGCGTCAGCCGGTTGCGCAGCGCGCCAAGCTGGGACGGGAATCCGAGGATCAGGCTCCGCCGCGAAGCATCGACTTCCTCATAGAGCCGCTTCGCCTGCCGCTCGCTCTGGGCAATGACCATGCGGTCAAAGGCACCGGCAAAATCATCGGCTTTGGGTTTGGTGTTCTCGGCCGGAAGCGTCGCGCCCAGAACTGCGCGGCGGCCTTCGACATCAAGATCGTCATAATATTCAACAAAGCCTGACAGCAGATCGGCCTTGGTCACCAGCAGATAGACCGGGAAGGATACCTCCAGCGTCGCCCTGATCTCCGCCAGCCGTCGCCGCACCAGCGCGGCGTGGCGATCAAGCCCGGCGCGATCCGTCTTCACCAGTTCATCGGCACCCAGCGCGACGATCACGCCGTTTACGGGCGAGCGCGGGCGGTTCTTTTTGAGCAGGCCGAGGAAGCTCTTCCACCCTTGCGAATCGGCTGAACTGTCTGAATCCTGCGTGGTGTACCGCCCGGCGGTATCAACGAACGCCGCTTCGTCTGCGAACCAGAAGTCGAGGTTGCGGGTGCCGCCCACCCCGCGAAAAGACTGATCGGCGAGCGGAAAACGCAGGCCCGAATTTAGCAGCGCGGTGGTCTTGCCCGCTCCGGGAGGCCCGATGATAACATACCATGGCCGCGAATACAGGTAATCGCCCTTGCCGCCACTGCTGCCCTTCAGCTGGGTAATCGCCTCGTGCATCCGCGCCGCGACGGTGGCCGATTCCTCGTCAGATGCACTGGGCGTTGCCAGCTCGCGTTCAATAGCTTCTGCTGCCTTGCGCGCGCGCCGCCTGCGCAGAAAGGCCCAGAACAACCAACCGCCCGCGAACACGACAAACAACAGCGTCCGCACCCACCATGGCCGCAGAAAACCGACAAAATAGGGCAGGCCAAGGCAGAACACCAGAACCAGGCACAGCGTTGCCAGCCCTGTCAGGAACCACCAGCTTCCGAAGAACTTCTTCACCGATCCTGCTTCCTTGATCTGCGGTTATTGCTTGCGCGGAATGACGATTTCGACCCGGCGGTTCTGCGTCTTGCCCTCTGGCGTATCGTTTGAGGCGATCGGCCGGGTATCGCCATATCCCTGAACCGAAATCCGCCCGGGGTTTGACAGCACGCCTTTGAGGATGTCGGCCACCTTGTCTGCCCGCCCCTTGGAAAGCGCGGTATTGTCAGGGAAAGCGAGCGAGGAGACCTTATCGCTATCGGCATGGCCCTCAATGGTGACCTGCCCCGGTTCGCCCTCGACCGCGCGGCCGATGCGTTCGAACAATGCAGATCGCCCCGGTTCGAGCTCATCCGAGCCCGATTTGAATAGCTGGCCCACTGTGGTGCGCACCCGAACGGTCGAACCGTCCTCAAGCACATTGACCAGCTTCTGTTCAATCTCGGGCGCAAGGAATTTGCGCAGGCCAGAAAGCTGGGCGCTGTCCGCAGCGGCAGGAGGCGCGGTGCCCACCCGTGACAGCCGCAATTCGCCGACCGGCATCATCCGCTCGATCGCCCGCTCGGGCGCGCTGCTCGATGATTTGAGCAGCAGTTGCAGGCCGATGTATACCAGCAGCAGAAAAGCCAATCCCAGAGCTGCAGCGAGCAGAACCTTGTTCCACATCGATACCTTGGCGAGCGGCGCATTTGCCCCCACCCATTCGGGCGAGAGCTCGCTGGTCGAAAGCGCGCGCGGGTGTTCGAGCGCGCCATAAAGACTGGCCATGATCTGTTGCAACCGGGTGCGGCCATCGGGCGTAATCCGAAACCGGCCTTCGAACCCGGCGGCGAGGCAGGCGTGGAAAAGCTCGATCAGATCGGCATTCTGCGCCGGGCTGCGCAGCAGATCATCGACCAGCTGCCAAAACCGGTCCCCGCCAATGTTCTCACGAAAGAAGGTCACGACAAGGCTGCGCCGCGCCCATTCG
>JANLOZ010000313.1:0-5188 GCA_031366845.1 Novosphingobium sp.
GAAGCGCAGAGTGACGCGGCAGACTCGCAAGTCGCGTCATCCGATGGGCCGCGCGATCCGGCAATTCTGCAAGGAGCACAGCCGGTTGCAGCATCGCTAGCGGGTGAAGAGCCTCTTTTGCGCGAAGCACCCGCTGATCGCGCCATTGCAGCGATCGCAACAGCGCCCGGGCCGCAGCCCCAGGCAGAGCCCGCGCCGGCCAAACTGGAAACCCTGACGCCGCGCAATATCCCGCCGCGATCGGCTGCGCGGCAAGCGATCAAAGTTTCGCAGCTTTCCCGGACAGCCCAAGTCGTCCGCATCAACCTGTCGCCAATACTTGTGGGCGAGCCAGCACGAACAGCCCCTATCGCAGCGCTGCCTTCGCTGGCTTTCGTTTCGCCGCGTGAGGCGGCCCAAATTCCGGCGGTGGCGGTTGCTGTCCGTGTCGTTGTGCCTGCCCGTGCCAAAAACAACCCAGCCGCGCCGCTGATCGCATCGCTTTCGCAAGGAGCGGCGCCGGCAAAACTGGCCATTTCAGGGGAAGAAATTTCGGCCCGGTCAGGCTGGATTCGTTCTGAGGCCCCGGCTGCTCCTGCGCCCGCAACGCCGCTTGGTTCGGCCACCATAACGCCGATAGCAACGCCCGACCTTCAGCTCTCCGCCCCCATCGCAATCGAACGCCCGGCAGACTTCGCCCAGATCGTTGATCGGCTGGTCACCGCGCGTGTTCTGGCCGCCGAAGGCACACCTTTGCGCCCCGTGGAGGTCAGCCTGAGCCATGCCGATTTCGGCAAAATCTCGCTGCATTTCACCGCCGACAAGGCTGGCCTCGTCGTCGCCATGGCGAGCAGCGATCCGGGCTTTGCCGCCGCAGTGCAGGCCGCCGCACCACTCGCGCAGCAGGCGGCGAGCAGTGATGGCAATTGGCAATCAAATAATAACCAGCCCGCAGCGCGCGGCGATACTGGCGCTGCGCAAACCAGCGCCCAATTCAGTGCCCAATCCAGCGCACAGTCGGGCGCGCAGGGCCAACCTTCGGCACGGCAGGCCGCCTCTGATCCCCGCGATGCGCGGGGGGGGCAGCCGCAGCCCCAAGGCCAGACCACCACAGACGAACCCGCGCCGCGCCGCCGTGGCCGGTTTGCCTGATCACGCCATTCAAAGGATCTGAACAATGAGCGCCGAAGCCGAAACCGACATGCCGACGAAGAAGAAAAAGAGCCTGATCAAGAAGCTGATCCTGCCGCTGGTGCTGCTCGGTGTCGGTGGTGGCGGAGCCTATGGCGCGATGGTCGCCGGGATGATTGGCCATAACGAGGAAAAGAAGGAAGACAACACACCCAAGCTGATCCGCAAGGGCGAGGTCGATCCGTTCGCTACCAAGCAGGAAGGCGGCAAGGAAGGCGAAAGCGGCGGCGCTGAGGTAGATGGCGATGGCGGCAGCCAGTACCGCACCAGCTATTACACCTTTTCCGATGATTTCACCTCGAACCTCAAAGATTCGGACGCGTTGCTTCAGGTGAGCCTTGCCTGCTCGACCCGGCGCGATGGCCGTGTGCTGATGTGGCTCAAGAAGCACGAACTGGCGATCCGTTCGGCGATGCTCAATGTCATCGCTGACACGCCCGAGGAGGATATGGCATCGCCGCAGGGCAAGGAGCATCTGCAAAAGCGGCTGACCGGCGCGATCAATCAGGTGCTGGTCCAGACCGAAGGTTTCGGCGGGGTCGATGCCGTCTATTTCCGTTCGTTGCTGGTGCAGTAGTGAAGCCAGAACGCGCCTTTATTGCCGAGCGTGCGGCGGCAGTCCACTGTGTGGAACTGCTGGGCAAGCCTGCGCCCGCGCCCGCCGAACTGCTGCCCGCGCTGTCAGCGCTGGGCGAACGATTCGCCAAGGCGCTCGCCCCGATGCTCGCACGCTTTGTGGGTGGCGAGGCTCCGACGCTGAAACATCGCGCGGCGCGCACTGGCGACCTTATGGAATTTGGCAGCGAAATCGGCGTACTGGCGGCGAACAGCCTGTTTGCCGTCGGCGCTGATGACCATCCGGTTGCGATTTCGCTGCACGCTGGCGCATTGCTCGGGATGGTTGACCGTACCTTTGGCGGGCGCGGGTTAGCCCCCGATCCGCTTCCTGCGCGTCTGCCGCTTTCCGCCGAATTGATGGTCGCGCGGCTGGAAAGCCTGACTTCTGCCTGCCTCGCCGAAGCGCTGGGACTGGCCGATTCCGATGCCGGGGCCGAGGCCGTGCGCTTCGCCCGCCGCGATGGCGCGTTCCCCTTGCTCGAAGGGTTCGCGCCCGGCGCGCCGCTCGCCGCGCTGCGGATTGATGTCAGCGAACCCGGCCGAGAGGCTTGGCCGATATTCATCGTTATGACGGCGGCAGCGCTCGCTCCCCTGCTCGGTGAAAATGCCCTTGCCCCGCCCAAGCGCGTGCGCGGCCGGGCCGATCCCGCCACCGAACCCTTCGCCTCATTGCCGCTCAGCCTCAGCGCGGTGCTCGTCGATATGGCGATGCCGATTTCGGCGCTCGCCGATCTTGCGCCAGGCATGATCCTGCCGGTTTCGGTCGCGCGCAATGTGCCGATCAAGCTCGGCGGAAAAGTCCTCGCTTCGGGATCGGTCGGCGCTACCGATGATCGCGTCGCGATCCGCATCACCCACCTAACAGCCTAACCGCAAAGGAAGCCCGCCCATGACATTCCAGCCGCGCTCATTCGATCTCCTCAAGGATGTCGACGTGCGCCTTTCGGTTGAGCTTGGCCGCACCGAAATGAAGCTCAAGGACGTGCTTGGTCTGGGTGAGGAAAGCGTGGTCATGCTTGACCGGCTGACCGACGAACTGCTCGACGTCATGGTCAACGGCAAGCTGATCGCGCGCGGGGAAATCGTTGCAGAGAACAATCGGTTCGGTTTGCGGATTGTCGAACTTGTCGGCGGCGCTCCCGAGAATGAGGGCTGATCGCGATGGTCTGGTATCTGATCAAACTCGTTGTCCTGCTGCCGATTATTGCCGGGCTGATCTGGGGCAGCCTCAAGCTGATGCAGAAGATGCAGGCGAAAATAGGCGTCGCGCCGGGCAGCAGCAAGGCGGTGCGGGTGGTGGAAACCACGATGCTCTCGCCAACGCTCAAGCTGGCAGTGATTGAATTTCACGGACGCGAGATTCTGGTCTCGGTGTCGCGCGGCGGGCTGACACGGTTGGCCGAAGCAGATGCGCGCGAGGTGGCGCCGTGATGATGCGTTCTTTTGCTCCCCTCTTATTGGAGCGACTTGCGAAAAACCTGCATCGTCATCCCGGCGAAGGCCGGGACCCAGACCTCACAGACAAACGACGCCGCTACGCGACGGCATTATCTTCTGTGCTGGGTTCCGGCCTCCGCCGGAATGACGAGAGAGGTTCAGATTTGACCCACGTTGCTTTAGTTGGAGCAGCTGAGGGTGGTGCCTCACGCCGAGGCTTGGCATGGCTAACCACGCTTCCCCTCATCCTCTTCCCCACAATCGTCCATGCCCAATCCGCCGTACCCGGCGCGATCGACCGGGCTTTCTCAAGCCTGAACGGCGGCCAACCCTCTGGCATGGCGCTGTCGCTTCAGCTGCTGATGATCATGGGGCTGCTGACGGTCCTGCCCAGCCTGGTGCTGATGATGACCAGCTTCACGCGGATTCTGGTGGTGATGGGCTTGCTGCGACAGGCGCTGGGGTTGCAGCAAAGCCCGCCCAATCAGGTGCTCATTGGCCTCTCGCTGTTCCTCTCGCTGTTCATCATGGCGCCGACGCTGGAAAAGGTGAATGCCGAGGCGATTGCGCCCTATTCGGCTGGCAGCATCAACGCCGAGCAGGCGATTGGCGCTGCCAGCGTGCCGTTCCGCGCCTTCATGCTTCGGCAAACGCGCGAGCATGATCTTTCGATGTTCGCCGATATGGCCAAGACTCCCAAATTTGCCACGCCGAAAGATGTGCCGTTCTCGATCCTCCTCCCCGCCTTCGTCACCAGCGAGCTTAAGACCGCGTTCCAGATTGGCTTCATGCTGTTCCTGCCGTTTCTGGTGATCGATCTGGTGGTGTCATCGGTGCTGATGAGCCTTGGCATGATGATGATGAGTCCGACCATAGTTTCCTTGCCGTTCAAGCTGCTGCTGTTCGTGCTGGTCGATGGCTGGGCGCTGCTGATGGGCAGTTTGGCGGCGAGTTTCGGGTGATGGGTAAGATGCGGCTTATCGGGCGGGTGAGGGCGCGGGGGCTTCGACAGGCTCACCAAGGTCAGTGCCAATGAACGACACCTTCTCGCTTCTGGCCCTCGCCGACCGCATGCTTTGGGTCACTGCCCTTGTCGCCGCCCCGGTCCTCCTCGCCAGCCTCGCCGTCGGCCTCGTGATTGGCATTGTTCAGGCGGCAACCTCGGTGTCCGAACAGACGCTGACCTTCGTTCCCAAGCTGGCGGTAATCGCGCTGGTGCTGGTGGTGATGGGGGCATCGATGATGGGGCTGGTGGCTGATTTCCTGCAGGAAATCTTTTCCGAGATCGCCCGGCTCGGACGATGACCGCATTGTCGTTCGGCTTCGGCCCGGTTGAGGCAGAATTCTGGCGCTGGCTGTTCGTCATGACTCGGATCGGCGCGGCACTGCTGGCCGCGCCGTTCTTTGGCGCAGCGGGCGTGCCGATGCAGGTGCGGGTGATTGTCACCGGGGCGATAGCCGTGCTGGTTTGCGGCTGGACCGGCGTAACGGCCCCGCCCGCACTGTTCTCGCTGCCCGGGATGTTGGCCATAGCCGGCGAGGTGCTGGTCGGATTGTCGCTCGGCTTTGTGCTTCAGGTCGCGTTCGCCGCGCCGATGGTAGCTGCCGAAGTGATCGGCGCGGGCATGGGCATGAGCATTGCCACAGCGGCCGATCCCAACAGCGGCGCGCATTCGCCTGCGCTCGGGCAATATTACATCGTCGTGCTGACCGTGGTGTTTTTGGGCCTCGGAGGCCACCTGTTGTTCATCGATCTGGTGGTCAAAAGCTACACCGCCTTCCCGCCGGGCCACACCTGGCTGGGGGCAGAGCGGTTCGCGACGATAGCCGGTTATGGCTCGACCATGCTGCTCACCGCGCTGGCAATCGCCCTGCCGGTGACGCTGGTTCTGCTGCTCGTCCAACTCGCCGCCGGAATGCTCAGCCGCACCGCGCCTTCGCTCAATCTGTTCGCGCTCGGGCT
>JANLOZ010000316.1:0-44728 GCA_031366845.1 Novosphingobium sp.
TTGTCGTCGAATTCCTCGATCAATTGCTCCCCGGCATGGACATGGACGTGCGCAAGGAAGCCGCGAAAATCTTCAGGAAGCAGGGCATGACGCTCAGGCTTTCGACCAAGGTAACGGGCGCCACGGTGAAGGGCAGCAAGGCGACGCTGACGCTTGAAGCTTCAACTGGCGGCACGGCTGAAACGCTGGAGGCCGATTGCGTTCTCGTCTCGATCGGCCGCCGCCCCTACACCGAAGGCCTTGCGCTCGACAAGGCTGGCCTTGCCACCAACGCACGCGGGCAGATTGAGATCGACCATGATTTCCGCACCTCGGTGGCAGGCATCTGGGCCATCGGCGATGTCGTTCCCGGCCCGATGCTTGCGCACAAGGCCGAGGACGAGGGCATTGCCGTCGCGGAAAATATTGCGGGGCTCACCGGGATCGTGAACCACGATGTCATTCCCGGCGTGGTTTACACCTGGCCCGAAATCGCCGGCGTTGGCCTTACCGAAGATCAGGCGCGCGAGAAGCTTGCTGCTTCCGGCGGCGGGATCAAGGTCGGAAAATTCCCGATGCTCGCCAACAGCCGGGCGAAAACCAACCACGAGCCCGACGGCTTCGTCAAGATCATCGCCGATGCCAAAAGCGACCGCGTGCTCGGCGTCTGGTGCATTGCCTCGGTAGCCGGAACGATGATCGCACAGGCAGTCCAGGCCATGGAATTCGGCGCGACATCGGAAGACATCGCCTATACCTGCCACGCGCACCCCACCCATTCCGAAGCAATCAAGGAAGCGGCAATGGCCGTGACGGGCAAGCCAATTCATATTTGACAGTTGCGTGTTCCCCCGCGAAGGCAGGGGCCTCAGGCAGATCACTCAACCTCGCGAATATAGTCATGAGGCCCCCGCCTTCGCGGGGGAACACGGAATTAAGATACTAAGGAAGACCCATGGCCGATACAGTCACCCTCAAACTCACGCAGGACGAGCTCGAAATCCTCGTCGATGCAATGGAAGCCGATATGGAAGGCTATCTCGAAGCCGCCAAGGAAGCGCGCGGCAACACCCGCCGTGAGGAAGTTGCCACATTTACCGATGCGGCAAACCGCATTCAGGCACTGCTGACCCGCGTGCAGGAACTGGTTGAGGAATAAGGTCCACCTACTTGTCCGAGGGCGATCTACGCCGCCTCGAACGCCACCCACAGGTCGGCCAGTCCGCGAATGATGTAGCTGGCCTCGTAGTCAATGCGTCGCTCGCCCGCTGGCCCGTGGTGGGCCTCGCTCAGCCGGATCGTTTTGGTGTGCTCCAAGAAGCGGTCGAAGATCACGGCCACTTCCACCCGCGCCAGCGGTGCGCCGACGCAGGTATGCGCGCCGCGGCCGAAGCCGAGATGTTCCTTGATCCGCGGGCGGCCAATGCGGAACTCGGCGGGATCAACCCAACGGCGCGGATCGCGGTTGGCGGCGGAGACGGCAATGACAACGCGCTGGCCGGCGGGAACCTCGAAATCACCGATTTTCGTCTTGCGCTTTGACAGGCGGAAGGTCGCCTTGGTCGAACCTTCAAGCCGCATGACTTCTTCCAAAAAGCCGGGAATCAAAGTGCGATCTTCGCGCAATTGCTGCTGCAATTCCTGATCTTCGCAGAGTAAGCGCATGGCATTGCCGATCAGCTTGGCCGAAGTGTCCTGCCCGGCGGCGAACAGGAACATTGCCGATTTCACCGCCTCGCCAATGTCTGGCGTGGTGCCATCGGGGTATTTGCCCAAGGCCAGTTCGGTCATCACGTCATCGCGGGGATTGGCTCGGCGGTCTGACAGGTACTGGAAGAAGAACCCGGCCATGAACATCAGCGCCTGGCTGCCCTGCGGTGCACCTTGTTGCGCATCGGCGGTGTCCATATTGCCCGGCGGCGGCCCGGCATCGATCACATCGCGGAACTTTTGCCGATCATCCTCGGGCACGCCCAGCAGATCGGCAACGACCAGTGTGACATAGGGTGTCGCCACCTTGTTGATCAGTTCGCAGTGCCCTTGCGCCACCACTTCGCGCACCATGGCGTCGGCGAAATCACGCATGAACGCTTCGTTGGCTTTCAGCCGCGAGGGAATGAACAGCGGATTGAGCAAGGCGCGCGCCGCAGTGTGACGAACTCCGTCGTAGGTTACCAGCAGCTCAAGCGCCGGGTTTGCCGCCTTGGCACTGGCGATTTGCCCGGAAATATCATCGCCCTCGGGCTCGAAACTAAGTGGCGCGAGCGGCTCGGGGTTGATGATCGATGAAAAATCCGCCGTGTTGAGCAATACCTCGGCACCTTCCTTGTGCCCGGTGACGATGACGATATCGCGCATCGGCATGCGGAACACCGGGCCATGCTCGCGGATCGCCTCGAAATAGGCATAGGGATCGAGCAGCACGTCAGAATCGGTGAAATAGTCTCTCTCGGCGAGTGTCATGGTTCAGGCTTCCTTAGACCGGATCGAATTCGAGATGCAGATCGGATAGCGAGTTGAGCACATAGGTTGGATCGTGGCGGAAGTGCCATGCGCCCACCGGCCCGTGATGTTCCTCCGAAAGCCGGATATTGCCCATCCGCGCCAGCAGCCGCTCGATGCTCACCGCCACCTCGCGCCGCGCCAGCATTGCGCCGATGCAGGTGTGCGCGCCGCGGCCAAAGCCGACGTGCTCCTTGATCCTGGGCCGGTTGAGGATGAATTCGCCCGGGCTTTCAAACCGGCGCGGGTCGCGATTGGCGGCGAGCGGTGATAGCATCATCACCGAACCTGCCTTGATTTCCACCCCGCCGAGCGTCGTGGTCTTCTTGCACACCCGCCCGCCGCTTTTGACCGCCCCATCAAGCCGCAGACACTCCTCGATCAGATCACCGATCCGCTGGGGATCATCGCGCATCATTTGCTGCACGTCGGGCCTGGTCGCGATGACCTTCATGCAGGCCGCGAGCAGGCGGTTGGTGGTGTCTTGCCCCGCACCGAACAGGAAGGCGGCGAGCGATGTAATATCAACCAGCGTCGGCTTACCGCCATCGGGGAAGCGCGCCGCCGCCATTTCGGCGAGGATATCTTTGGGCGCGCCGAAAATCGCGCGCAGCGGGGCCATAAGCGGGTGCTGGAGCAGGCGCCGCTTGGCGAGCAGCTTGAACAGGTCTTTGCCGAGGCTTGCCAGCGGGTTTTTCATCATGTCGTCGATGCTGGCGTCCATCGGCATCGGCACCGCACCTTCGAGCGCGGTCCGGAAACGATGGCGCACATCATCGGGAAGCCCCAGCAGATCGGCGATCACCAGCGTGGCGTAAGGCCCGCCGTAACTCTTGACCAGATCAACCTTGCCCGCCTTTGCGAATTCATCGATCAGGCCATCCGCCGTGGCGAGCAGCCTGGGTTCGAGCGCCTTCATCCGACCGGGCGTGAACAGCGGCGCGAGGATCGAGCGCAGATCGGTGTGCCGCTTGCCGCCTTGCGAGGTGATCTGATCGGCGAAATGGATCTGCGGCCGCGCAGCTTCAAGTTCGACGCTGATGTCATCGCCCATGACCTCGAACGGCAGCACCAGCTTGCCGCCGATCACCGAATTGATCGTGCTGAAATGCTCGGTATCGAGCGCCATCGCCACGGTTTCGTCAAAGCCGGTGACCGCATAGACATTGCGGCCGGGCATTTTGGTGACCGGCCCTTGCGCGCGCAAATGGTCGAAATAGGCATGCGGATCATCGACCAGCGCCACGTCGGTGTAGAAATCGGCGGTTTCATAATCGAGCATGGCACGGCTCTCCGGAATTTTATGATATACAGTGGATCATAAATCAATCTGTGCTGCCTCTGTCAACCTTTTCGGCTAGAGTTTTTCCGACTTGCGTCGAATCGGCACCAGCCCGCTCCCCCGCCCGGCCACCCAGGCCATTGTACAATATGGGTGGCCGGGCGGGGGAGCGGGCTGGTGCCGTCTATTCCTGAAAGACTCTAGGCACTTGGTAACCCGTCCCTGCCATCAAGGAAACCATGGTCCGTCTTGCCTTCCAAACCGCCGTGGCAATCGCGCTCACAGCAATTCCTTCACCGGCTTTGGCGGGCGAAAGCCTGAGCATGTTCGCGACGCTGGTCGGCAAGTGCTTTACCGCCGGTGTTGGCGAAGGCGCGCGCGACAGGCATTGCTTCACCGCGCTATTCGGCGGCAAGCACCTGCGCGACAGCCACCGGGTGCTGCTCGGCGGCAAAGTCGTCTATCGCGGCGAGACGACATACAGTCTGGATGGCGGCACGGTGCGCTTTCTCTATATCAATTCGTTGGGCGGCAGTGGGCTCGGCGAGGCGCGCGAGATCAGCGGCGGCATTGCTTTTACCGGCACAATGCATGCCAAACCCGGCGCGCAGCCGCAATCGATGGCGAGCACCTGGGCTGTGCTTTCGGGTGGCGGCTATGCGGCATCGGATGGCAAGGGCAAGCCGGTGCTTTATCGCCCGGATGGGAGGTGACCTTGCCAAATACTGCCCTTCCCGTGCTCCCTGCCCTGCCCGCATTGCTCGGCCTGCTCGATCTTGCTGGCATCGCCGTCTTCGCGCTCACCGGTGCGCTGCTGGCGGCGCGGCTCAAGCAAACCTTTGTGACGATGGCGTTCTTTGCCCTTGTTACCGGGGTTGGCGGCGGATCGGTGCGTGATCTGCTGATCGGCGCTCCGGTGTTCTGGATTCACGATGGTGCGGTGGCCCCGGTCTGCCTGATCGTCGCGCTGATCGCCTGGTTTACCCCGCGCGGGGTGTGGGAAAGTGCAGCGCTCGAATGGGCGGATGCAGCAGGACTGGCGGCCTATTCGGTGCTGGGGACGGCAAAGTCGCTCGCCTATGGCGTGCCGCTGGTTCCTGCCATGCTGATGGGGGTGATAACGGGGTGCGTTGGCGGGATTATCCGCGATGTGCTCGCAGGCCGCCCCTCGATCCTGATGCGGCCTGAAATTTATGTGACTGCGGCGGCACTTTCGTCGGCCCTGGCGGGGGCGGGAATTGCGCTGGACTTGCCAGCAGAAGTGACCTGGCCGGTAGCCATGCTTTCGGGGTTTGCCCTGCGGGGCATGGCAATCAGGCTGAAACTGGCGCTGCCGGCCTATACCCCAAAGGGTGGCTAGCGGGCTGGTGTCGATTCGACGCAACTCGGAAAAACCCTAACCGCGAAACGGGGCCTTGCCGTCAACCATGGCGCTGCGCAGCTGGCCGTTGCCATCGACGGCGCAGGAAAACGGCGAGCCTGCGCGGGTGCGGCCAGCGACCTTCCAGCCCGCACCATCGCGATCGACGCCATCGACCGAATCGACCTTGTCCGCGCCGCGCTCCACTTCACCGACGCAGGTATCAACCGCAGCATCGATGCTGTTCGGACGGCCATAATCGCGCGCACCCGGATCCTTGCGCGGGGCGGTTGTCATAGCGGGCGTCTGACTGGCCAGGGTGCGGATAGCTGGCCTGTTGCCGGTCTCTTTTCGACTTGCTGGCCGCCGTGGCAATCGCCGATTGCCGGGGCAGCTAGCTGAATCTGAGCGGCGAATAGGGCGCGGGATCAACCGCTCCTGCACCCTGCCCAGCTATCAGCCGCGCGGCCAGTTCGGCCGAGGCTGGTGCGGTCTGGATGCCAAAGCCGCCCTGCCCGGCGAACCAGAAAAAACGCGGGTTGTGCCGGTCAAAGCCAAATACGGGCAAGCGATCCGGTGCGAATGTGCGCAGGCCTGCCCAGCGGTGTTCGACCCGTTCAACATGCCAGTTGACCACCGATTCAAAGCGTTCGATCGCCTCGGCGACTGCCAGTTCTTCGGGTGCGGCATCGCAAGGCGGGCTGGGCACTTCGTCGTGCGGGCTCAACCACAACTTGTCCGCCTCGGGCTTGAAATAGAAGCTTTCGCCCAGATCGAGCACCAGCGGCAGATCGAGCGGCGGGGCAAGGCGCGTGCGGACCTGCGCCACCGTGCGGCGATAGGGGCTAAGACCGAGGCGCGGAACGCCTGCGATTGCGGCCAGATCATCCGCCCAGGCTCCGGCGGCGTTGACCAGGATCCCGGCGCGCGCCGTGCGCCCATCGGCGCAGGTCAGCCGCCAGCCGCTGCCATCAGGCGCAGCCGCTGCCAGCCGCGCCGAGCACCACAGATCTGCTCCGCCGCGTTTTGCAGCGCCAATGCAATCGCCGTGCAACCGCGCCACATCGATGTCACAGCAGTCGGGTTCAAACACCCCGGCGGCCCATTCACGCCGCAGGCCAGGCAGCCGTTTTTCGAGCGCTTCCCGCCCCAGCCGCTCAAGGCAAACGCCGAGCGCCGCATAGCGCGCAGCGAACGCTTCCAATTCCTGCTCATCGCCCGCCCTCGCAATCGTCAGCGCCCCGCGCGGTGAAAGATAGCCGCCTGCACGCAGCGCCGGGCCGGATGCGGTGGTCAGCGGCTGCACCTCGGGGCCGCCATAGGATTCGGTCCAGAACGCGGCAGAGCGCCCGGTGGCATGATAGCCGGGCTGCGCCTCGCCCTCGAGCATCAGCACGGCCGCGCCCGACCCCACCAGCGCGGCGGCAAGGCTCGCCCCGGCAATGCCTGCTCCGGCTATGGCAATGTCAAAACGCGCGGTCATCAGCGCTGCGGCGCGGCGGCGCGATCAAGGAACTGGTCGATCGCTTTCAGCGCGACATCGCGCACGGCGTCACAGTCGCGCAAAATCTCGTGCCGCGCCTCTTCGCCAAAGGTCAGCAGCTCGGCCTTGGGCAAACGGGAAGCCGCACGCGCAATCGCATCATAGGTTACCAAAGCGTCGGCGCTGGTGGCGACGAGGAATACCGGGGTGGTGATGGACTCGAGAAAACCCTTGCTGTCGAGCAGGCGGGTCGAAGCATAGGAGCGTTCAACCCAGCCCCATGATCCCGGCCCCATCACCAGCTCGGGGCGCATCTCGCGCCAGGCCATCTCGTCGGCGTAGCGATCCGCATCGTGGGTCAGCAACTTGTCGCGTCCGGCGGGAAACTGGCCGGGCTTCTCGCTCCACTTCCAGGCCGGGCGGCGCGGGTCGCCGATCTTGCACATCACTTTTGCCGCCATATGCAGCGCGGCCAGCGGCAGGCCATAGGTGAAAAAGCCCAGCATGGGCGCCGACAGCACCAGGGCATCGGGGTCCACCCGTTTTTCCCCGAGCGCGCGCAGCACCAGATGGCCGCCCATCGAATGGCCCACGAGCACGTGCGGCCCCGGGGTCGATGCCTTCCACTGCGCCCAGAACCCGGAGAGATCATCGATCCACAGCGAAAAATCGCTGATGTGGCCGGTGACGCCATCGGCCCCCAGCCGCCCTGATCCTGCCTGCCCGCGCCAATCGGCAGCGGTTACCCGCCAGCCTTCGCTGTGCCAGTAAGCCAGCGTTTCGAGGTATTTCTCATAGCAATCGCCGCGGCCCGGCAGGAACAGCAGCGATCCCCGGCAGGGCCCGGCCTGCTGCCAGTCAATCCGCCGCAGCGACCAGCCATCGCCCGCCTGCCAGCGCGATTCGATGGCAGCCGCCGGAATCGCCCGGCGATCCATGGTTTTACCAGCCCGGCGATTCTCGCTTTTACCAGCATTATGTTGCGCGGACCCTGCTTCTGACACCGTTACGATACCTAATTCCTGCCTGACTGCTCTGGTTACTATTTGGTAATTCCTTCCGCGCTAAGCCTGCCGGGAGGAAACCCGTGTTTCCGCCTCGGAGGGCTTCAAGCGTGCGCAGCGAATTTCTTTCGTATGGATTGATCGGTGGTTTGGCAATTGCGCTGCTCGTCGCTGCATGCACCGATTTCCGCCGCCGCCAGATCGATAATTGGCTCAATGCTGCCATCGCCATCGGCGCACCGCTGTTCTGGTGGGCCAGCGGGCTGTCGCTGTGGCCGGGTGTCGGCGCACAGCTGGGCGTTTCGCTCGTGACCTTCGCCGCCACCGCAGCGCTGTTCGCCTTGCGCGCCATGGGCGGCGGTGACGTCAAATTGCTTACCGTGCTGGCGCTGTGGATCCGGCCCGGCGACTTCCTGTTTCTCGTGGTGGTTATGGCCTTGCTGGGCGGCCTTCTCACCATTGCCTTTGGTGCCTGGCATGTCGCCCGCCGCCGGCAGGGACGCGTTGCCATACCGTATGGCATCGCGATTTCCGTCGCCGGCTTGCTCACTCTTTTCGATAAATCGTTGCCATTGCTTGGCGGCGTGTCGGCGGGGTGAACGTGTTTTTAACCATTTGGACCCATTCTTAGGTTCGTATCCGAAGAATTCCTTAGGGGGGCTTGTTGAGCCATGGACAAGAAGAAAATGCTGCTGCTGCTGGGCGCGCTCGTCATAGCTATCGGCACCGCACTCGCAGCGCGCAGCTTGCTGATGGGCGCTTCGGCCCAAAAGGCTGATGCTGCGGTTCAGGCGGCTCCCACTGGCCCCAAGGTTCTGGTGGCGCAGCGGGCGTTGCCCGTCGGCACCATCATCACCGCCGATTCGATCGGTTTCCAGCAGTGGCCCAAGGATATGGTCCAGGACGCCTACTTCGTTGAAGGCGAAGCCGATATGTCCAAGCTGCTCGGCACGGTGGTCCGCTTTCCGGTCACCGCGGGCCAGCCGGTTACCCAGGGTGCGCTGGTCAAGCCCGGCGATCGCGGCTTCCTTGCTGCGGCTCTTGGTGCCGGTATGCGCGCTGTGACGATTTCCACTTCGGGCAAGTCTGGCGTAGCCGGGTTCATCTTCCCGGGTGACCACATCGATCTGATGCTGACCCAGACCGTGCGCGGTTCGGAAGGCGGCGGCGGCGATCAGCCGCTCAAGACCACCGAAACCATCCTCAAGAACCTGCGCGTGCTCGCCACCGACCAATCGACCGAAAGCGAAGTTGTCGATGGCAAGACCGTGGTCCACGAATTCCGCATGGTGACCATCGAGGTTACCCCGCGCATTGCCGAAAAGATCCAGGTTGCCGAAACGATCGGCACGCTCAGCCTGGCGCTGCGCTCGATCGCTGACAACCAGAGCGAGCTTGAGCGGCTGGTCGCCAATGGCCAGGTCAAGGTGCCTGCCGGTGTCAGCAAGCTCGAGGAAGACCGGATCCTTTCGGCCGCGCTGAACCGCCCCGACGAAAGCCGCGGCACCTTCACCACCGGCGGCGATGTCTCGCGCTTTCAGCGCAGCACCATCAGCCAGTCGCGTCCGGCCGCAGCAGTGGGCGCGCCAATGGGCACTGTCCCAGTGGTCCATGTCGGGCCGGTTGTGCGGGTAACCCGCGGCAAGGTCACCACCGCTGAAGACGCAGGGAAGTAAGCCGATGTCGTTCAACATCTCAGCCAGCCGCAACGCGATTTCGAGGGGCATACCAATGAAACGCCTGATCTCAACTCTGCTTACTGCCGCCTGTGCCGCAGCGCCGCTCGCGCTGATCCCGGCCGGAACGGCGCAAGCGCAATCGATGACGCGACCTTCGCAGGACTTCGCCATCTCCGCCGGACGGGGCCAGCTGATCACCGTGCCGGGCCGGATGGCAGACGTCTTCGTCGCCGATGACAAGATTGCCGATGTCCAGATCAAATCGCCTTCGCAGCTCTATATCTTCGGCAAGACCGGCGGCGTGACGACAATCTATGCCAGCAACGCCGGCGGTCAGGTGATCTGGTCGGCCAACGTCCGCGTCGGCTCGAACATCGACAGCGTCGACGGCATGCTGCGGCTCGCGATGCCTGACGCCAAGGTGTTCGTTACCACCTTCGGTTCGAACACCGTGCTGCTCACTGGCACCATCGGCGCGCCCGAAGATGCCGCCGAAGCCAAGCGGCTAGTCGAAGCCTTCATGGGCAAGGACACCAACGTGATCAGCCGCCTGAAAATGGCGACGCCGCTACAGGTCAACCTGCAGGTGCGCTTTGCCGAGGTCAGCCGATCACTGGTCCGCACGCTGGGTGCCAACCTCAACACTTATGATTCCACCGGCGGCTTCAAGTTCGGCCTTTCAACCGGGCGCGGCGCCTTCAAGATCACCCCGGGGGTTCCGGCGTCTGGTGCCACGCCGGCAACCGGAACCACGGCGACTTATACCAGCATCAACGGCCAGACCACGCTCGCCGCTTTCACCAAGTTTCTGGGTCTCGACATCGGCGCGGCGTTTGACCTTGCCGAGCGCGATGGTCTGGTGACCACACTGGCGAGCCCCAACCTGACCGCGCTTTCGGGCGAAACCGCAGATTTCCTTGCGGGCGGCGAATATCCGATCCCGATCAGTCAGGGCCTTGGTTCGACCTCGATCGAATACAAGCGCTTTGGTGTCAGCCTGGCCTATACCCCGACGGTGCTGTCAAACGGCCGCATATCGATCCGCGTCCGCCCCGAAGTTTCCGAGCTTTCGAGCGAAGGCGCGGTGACGCTCAACGGCTTCCAGGTTCCGGCATTGACGATCCGCCGGGCGGAAACCACGGTCGAACTGGGTTCAGGCCAAAGCTTCATGATCGCCGGTCTGATGAGCAACAACGCCCATTCGACCATCGACAAGACACCGGGCGCGGGCGACATCCCGATCCTGGGCAACCTGTTCCGTTCGACCACCTTCCAAAAGGGCCAGTCCGAACTGGTGATCGTAGTCACGCCTTATCTGGTGAACCCGGTCAGTGCCAACGACATCAAGCTGCCGACCGACGGGTTTGAAACGCCAAACCTTGCCGAGCAGTTGCTGCTCAACAAGAACAATGCGGGCAAAACCGGCGGCGACCGGCCCAAGCCGACCACTGCCCCTGATGCCAACGTCGCGCCGCGTGTGGGTGAAGTTGAAGCGCCCAGGGGGCCCGCTCCGCAACCCAAGCCCAAGGCTCGCACGGCGGTTGCCGATCCTGCGAAGCCCGGCTTTTCGCTGAATTGAGGAAGGTGAGAAAGATGACCACCATGATCCGTATGAAGGCGAAAGCCGTTATCGTCACCGCGCTGACCAGCGCTGCCCTGGCAGGTTGCACCAGCCCCGGCGTGCCGCTCAACCGCAGTCTGGAATCGGTGCATCAAGCCGTTGTCCAGCGCACCAACTATACCTTCGATCTGAGCGTTGGCCGCGATGGCGTCTCGCCATCCGAACAGCGCCGCCTTGGCGGCTGGTTCGAGGCGATGGACCTGCGCTATGGTGACCGCATCGCTATCGATGATCCGGTGGGAAGCGGGGCAACCCGCGCCTCGGTCGAGGCGGTGGCATCACGCTATGGCCTGACCGTCGGTGCCGATGCCCCTGCGACGCCGGGCTATGTCAACGCCGGCACGGCCCGCGTGGTCATCACCCGCTCAAGCGCTACCGTGCCCGGCTGCCCGGACTGGGGAACCCGCACCGATACCAACATGCACAACGCCACCGCCAGCGGCTATGGCTGCGCGATCAACGGCAACCTTGCCGCGATGGTCGCCAATCCGCAGGATCTGGTGAAGGGCACCAAGGGTTCAATCGAAACGATCAGCTCGAACGGCACCAAGGCGGTCGACCTTCACCTTTCGGTTCCGCCAACGGGCGGCGGCGGAACGTCGCTGAAGGCTGCATCGTCGAAGGGAGAATAAGGTCATGAATGCGCCATGGAAGGCAGCAATGCCAGGTAACCGCGATCCCTTCGCTGCATTTTTGTGCGACGAAGCTGCGCTCGAAGTGCTGCGCCCGGTCGTCATCGAGATGGGCTGGCAGCCGGAGAAGTGCAACAAGGGCGGACTGCGCAATGCCGTGCAATCGCTGTCGATTGCCGCAAGCCCGAACATCCTGATGGTTGACCTGTCAGAAAGCGGCGATCCGCTCAATGACATCAACGCGCTGGCCGAAGTTTGCGAGCCGGGCACCGTGGTTATCGCCGTGGGCCAGGTCAACGATGTCCGGCTGTACCGCGATCTGGTGGCCAGCGGCATCCATGACTATCTGCTCAAGCCGCTTTCGCCAGGGCAAATCCGCGATTCGCTGATCCAGGCGCAGGCGGTGTTCTCCGCCCCGCGTCAGGTCGATGCAAGCTCCGCCAAACGCCACATCTCAACCGCCGTTGTCGGAACGCGCGGCGGGGTTGGCGCATCGATGCTGGCAACTTCGCTGGCATGGCTGTTCTCGACCGATCACAAGATGCCAACCGCGCTGCTCGATCTTGACGTGCACTTTGGCACCGGGGCGCTCAGCCTCGATCTTGAACCGGGCCGCGGGCTGACCGACGCGATCGAAAATCCCAGCCGCATCGACGGACTGTTCATCGAACGCGCGATGATCCGCGCCAATGATAACCTGTCGATCCTTTCGGCCGAGGCACCGATCAATTCGCCGCTGATGACCGACGGCACCGCTTTCGTGCAGCTGGAGGAGGAATTCCGCCAGGCGTTTGAAATGACGGTGATCGATCTGCCGCGCAATATGCTGATCAACTTCCCGCATCTGATGGCCGATGTGAACGTTGTGGTGCTCGCCACCGAATTCACCCTGGCTTCAGCGCGCGATGCGATCCGCCTCCTGTCGTGGATCAAGGCCAATGCCGCGCACGTCCAGCCCTTCGTGGTCGCCAACAAGGTGCAGCCATCGGGGCAGGAAATCAGCCGCGCCGACTTTGAAGCCTCGATCGAGCGCAAGGTGAACTTCACCCTGCCATTCGATCTCAAGGGTGCATCGAACGCCGCCAAGCTCGGCCAGACTTTCGTCGAGGCCAACCGCTCGGGCAAATCAGGCGTGGTCATCCGCGAAATAGCGCAAAACATCCTGGGTATCAGCGATGCCGACGATGCCGGTACTGGCGGCGGGGCCAAAAAGAGCCTGCTCGGCAAGTTCGATTTCAAATCGATGCTCGGCAAGAAGAACAATGCACCGGTGGCGGAAAAGGCACCGGCGTAAACCGGCCATCGGCGCTTTGCTGCGCGGGTGCCGGAAGTGACGAGTGAGGGGACGATTTTCGCGTCCGTGGACGGAGTTTAGGTGAATGAGCCTGATGCAACTGCTGCTCTTTGCTTGCGGGCTCATGGGCGTCATGGTGGTCGGCTGGTCAGCCCTTTCTGGCCCCAACCCGGCCAAGGAAGGCGCACGCCGGCTTCAGGCGCTGCGCTTCCGCCATTCGGAAAGCACGACCGACCGGGTCGAAGCGCAGCTGCGCAAGGCCGCCGCCGCGCGCAAGCCAAAGGTCCATGCCATCGCCGGCTCAAGCTCGCGGATCGATGCGCTAGCCTTGCGGCTGCACCGCACCGGCAAGAACTGGACGCTGTCGCAGTATCTCTATTTCTCGCTCGTGCTGGCGCTGGTGGTTATGGTCATCGTCTACATCAAGTCGCGCGCCGCCATGCTGGCGATGGGTGCCGGGCTGTTTATCGGAGCGGGTTTTCCGCATATGGCGGTGAGCTTTATGATCAAACGGCGGCTCAACGCTTTCGTCGCCAAATTCCCCGATGCCATCGAGCTTCTGGTGCGCGGTCTGCGCTCAGGCCTGCCGGTAACCGAAACGCTCGGTGTGGTTTCGCACGAATTGCCAGGGCCGGTGGGTGAGGAATTCAAACTGGTCACCGAACGGATCAAGATCGGCAAGACCATGGAAGACGCGCTGCAGAACACCGCAGACCGGCTCAACATGCCTGAATTCCAGTTCTTCTGCATCACGCTGGCGATCCAGCGCGAGACCGGCGGCAACCTGGCCGAGACGCTGTCAAACCTTGCCGATGTGCTGCGCAAACGCCAGCAGATGAAGCTCAAGATCCGGGCGATGAGCTCGGAGTCGAAAGCCTCGGCCTATATCGTCGGCGCCTTGCCGTTCGTCGTCTTCGTCCTGCTGTGGACGGTGAACCCCGCCTATATCGGCCGGTTCTTCGAAGACGACCGGCTGATCATCGCCGGGCTTGGCGGCCTGACGTGGATGAGCATCGGTGCCTTTATCATGGCCAAAATGGTCAGTTTCGAAATCTGAGCGTGGAGCAGCAGAGATCATGTTGAAAACCCCGCCTGGACCAACAATTCTTGGTATCGACGTCATCTGGGTCGGCTCGCTGCTGGCAGCGGTCGCCGCCTGCGCGGTGATGTTCGCGATCTATTCGGCGATCACTATCCGTGATCCGATGGTCAAGCGCGTCAAGGCGCTCAATGATCGCCGCGAGCAGCTCAAGGCCGGCATCGTCGCCAATGCCAGCAAGCGGCGGCAGAGCCTGGTCCGCAAGAACAAGACCACCGACCAGATGCGCGAGACACTTGCCAGCCTGAAGGTGCTGCAGGAAAGCCAGCTGCACGATATCCAGCAAAAGCTCGCTCAGGCGGGTATCCGCAAAAAGGAATATGCGGTCGCGGTGATTTTCGCGCGGATGGTGCTGCCGGTTGTGCTCGGAATTATTGCAGCGGCAGCCGTCTGGGGCTTCAACGCCTTTCCGCTGTGGTCACCGATCAAGCGGCTGTTCCTGTTCGCGGCGGCGCTGGGGCTGGGTTACAAGGGCCCGGAAATCTATCTCAAGAACATCATTTCCAAGCGCACCAACGCCATCCGCAAAGGGCTGCCCGATGCGCTCGACCTGCTGGTGATCTGCGCCGAAGCCGGCCTCACCGTCGATGCCGCCTTTGGCCGTGTTGCCCGCGAACTGGGGCGCGCTTACCCGGAACTGGGTGATGAATTCACCCTGACCTCGATCGAACTCGCCTTCCTTACCGAGCGGCGCATGGCGTTCGACAACCTCGCCTACCGTGTCGATCTCGAAGCGGTTCGCGGGGTGGTGACGACGATGATCCAGACCGAACGCTATGGCACGCCGCTGGCCTCAGCGCTCCGCGTGCTTTCGGCCGAATTCCGCAATGAACGCATGATGCGCGCCGAGGAAAAGGCTGCGCGTTTGCCGGCGATCATGACCGTGCCGCTGATCCTGTTCATTCTGCCGGTGCTGTTCATCGTCATCATCGGTCCTGCGGGTTGCTCGCTGGCGGATGCTTTTTCGAAGCAAAGCTGAGAGCAAAGGCGAAACCAAAAAAAGGGCGGCTCCAAAAGGGCCGCCCTTTTTGTATGCGCTCGGGTTCAACTCACCCCGCCTTCACAACTTCCTGCTCGATCGCCCCGAAGATCGAATGCCCTTTGGCATCGCGCATTTCGATCCGCACGACATCGCCGTATTTGAGGAACCCGGTCCTGGCGGCACCCTCGCGGATGGTTTCGACCATCCGCTGCTCGGCGATGCACGAATAGCCCAGCCCGCCCTGGCCCACCGGCTTGCCCGGCGATCCGTCAGCATCGCGGTTGGAAACCGTCCCCGAACCGATGATCGATCCGGCGCCCAGAGAACGCGTCTTGGCCAGGTGGGTGATCAGCGCGCCGAAATCGAAGGTCATCTCCTGCCCGGCATCAGCACGACCGAAAGGTTCACCGTTGAGATCGACCATCAAGGTGCCCGAAAGCTTGCCCTCTGCCCAGGTACCCTCAAGTTCGTCGGGTGTGACAAACACCGGCGAAAAGGCAGTGGCAGGCTTTGACTGGACGAAACCGAACCCCTTGGCGAGTTCGCCCGGAATGAGGTTGCGCAAGGACACATCGTTGACCAGCCCGATCAGCAGCACATGGCCCAGCGCATCTTGCGCGCTGGTGCCTTGCGGCACATCGCCGGTGACCACGCAGACCTCCGCCTCCATGTCACAGCCCCAGGCCTCATCGGCAAGGCTGATCGGACTGCGCGCGCCGATCAGATGATCGCTGCCGCCCTGATACATCAGCGGATCGTGCCAGAAGCTGTCAGGCAGATCGGCCCCGCGCGCGCGCCGCACCAGTTCGACGTGGTTGACATAGGCCGAGCCATCGACCCACTGGAACGCGCGCGGCAGCGGCGCCAAGGCCTCGCGCTCATGAAACCGCCAGCGCGGGATCACCGAATGTTCAAGATCGGTGGCGAGCGCGCGCAAGGCGGGCTCATGCCGGTCCCAGTCATCGAGCGCGGCCTGCAGGCTGGGCACCAGATGCGTGGCTTCCGTGCACCAGGCGAGATCGCTGCTGACGACGACGAGACGCCCGTCCCTCGCGCCGCTGAGCGAAGCGAGCTTCAAGCGCCGGCCTCGCCATCAAGGTTGCGGACGCCATCGCGAATGCGGTTCAGCAGTGTTTTCAAGGTTTCGCGCTCTTCCCGGGTTATTTCGGCAAATATCCGCTCATACGAATCGAAGGTCAATGGCATAACCTCGGCATGAACCGCACGGCCGCTTTCGGTCAGTTCAAGGTGGTGCGAACGGCCGTCGCGATCATTGGGTGTGCGGGCAACAATCCCGCGCTCCTCGAGCACTTTGCACGCGCGGTTGACCGCAACCTTGTCCATCAGCGTGCCGCTCACCAGCTCGCGCTGGGTGAGCGGGCCGATGTGGCCGAGCACGGTGATCACCCGCCATTCCGGCACGCGCAGGCCGAAGCGCGCGCGATATTCATCGGCAATATGACTGCTCACCGCATTCGAGGTGATCGACATCAGATAGGGCAGAAAATCTGCAAGTCTGGAGATGCGGTCTGGCATTGCCAGATCGTTGCTAATGCAACCAGTTTGGCTTGCCAAGCAATTTTATTTCGGTTTTTCCGTATAGATCACGCTATGTATGAAAGCCCCCATGTTTTCAAGCGCAGTTTCTATGCGCGGCCGCCGCGCAGCGCTCTGCCCGCCACGGAATCGAGCATTGCCATCAGCTTGCCGTCACGCGCAGCAGCTGCCGTGGCCAGCGCGCCGTCTAGCGCGCGGTCAATCGGGCTGGCTTCGCGCGTCGGCGGAAGCGTTGCGACAAGCCTGCGCACCGCATCCTGGGCAAGCAGGGCATTGGCCTTCATCACTGCAAAAACATTGGCGGCGTCAACGTCCGCTCCGCCTTCGCGCCAGCAATCGTAATCGGTGACCATGCCGAGCAAGGCAAACGGCAGTTCCGCCTCACGCGCCAGCCGCGCTTCGGGCATCGCGGTCATGCCGATCACCTGCCCGCCCCATTGCTGATAGAGCCGCGATTCGGCGCGGGTCGAGAACTGTGGGCCTTCGATGGCGATATAGCAGCCGCCGCGATGAACCACGCCGCCTGCTGCCTCAGCGGCATCGGCGGCCAGCGCGGACAGGCGCGGACAGGTTGGATCAGCCAGGCTGACATGGGCAACACAGCCCTCGCCAAAGAAGCTGCTCACCCGGCCCTGGGTGCGATCAACCAACTGATCGACCACGACGAATTGCCCCGGCGCGATTGTTTCACTGAGCGAGCCAATCGCCGAGAGCGACAGCAGATCGCTCACCCCGCAGCGCTTGAGCACGTCGATATTGGCGCGGTAGTTTACCGATGACGGCGACAGGTGATGCCCCGCGCCATGCCGCGCAAGGAACGTCACCCGCACCCCTTCGAGCCTGCCCGTGGTTACCGGACCCGACGGCGTGCCAAATGGTGAGGAAACCGCGATCTCCTGCGCATCATCGAGCGCAAGCCCGCCTGCCAGGCCCGAGCCGCCGATAACCCCGATGTGCCAGCCTGCGCTCACCTTTGCACCAATATCCCCGCCACAACAAAATCGTTGAGGTGGGCACGGTAACGATCGCGCAGGCGCTCGTCGAGGACATCGGTACCCGACGAGTGCCGCAGCACCAGCCGCGCTGAAAAGAACCGGTCCGCGGCGCCAATCACGGTGAAATAGAACAGCTGCGGATCGACCGGGCGGAACACGCCTTTGGCCACGCCTTCACCGATCAGCGCGTCATAGGCATCGAGCAGCGGCTTGAGGTAGGAATCAGACAGCCGCTGCGCCTCGTCTGGCTCGCTCTCGCGGATCAGCCGCATCAGCAGGCGATGGGTGTAGGGCGTGCGGAAGAAGTTATCGACCACGCCTGCCATGTGGATGCGCAGCTTGGTTTCGGGATCGGCATCCTTGGCGAGCAGCAGATCAACCGACGCGACAATCGCCGCCCACTCGCGCTCGATCAGCGCCTTGAGCAGCCCGGCCTTGTTGCCGAAATAATACTTCACCAGCGCCGAATTGAGCCCCGACCGCTTTGCCAGTTCGGACAGCGACACGTCCACCGTGTCGCCCTCGCGCATCAGCGCGCTGGCGGTATCGAGCAGCACCGAGCGCGCATCAAGCGATGCGGGGAATGTCTCCTTCAGAAGCACGGCGGTGGGCATGGTGCTGATCGCAGGCCCCCTATTTCGGTGCCATGCGGATCGCGCCATCGAGCCGCACGTCCTCACCGTTGAAATAGGGATTCTCGATCATCGCCAGCGCCAGCAGCGCATATTCGGGCGGGCGCCCCATCCGCTTGGGGAACGGCACCGAAGCATTGAGCGCCTCAATCGCCTTTTCGGGCAGGCCCATCAGCAGCGGCGTCTCAAATATCCCCGGCAGGATGGTGTTGACGCGAATGCCTTCGTTCATCAGATCACGGGCAATCGGCAGCGTCATGCCGACCACCCCGCCCTTTGAAGCGGAATAGGCCGCCTGGCCGATCTGGCCGTCTTCAGCAGCGGCCGAAGCCGTGTTGACGATGGCCCCGCGCTCGCCCTCATCGCCCAGCGGATCGAGCGTCAGCATTCCGGCAGCCGATTTGGCGAGGCAGCGGAAAGTGCCGACGAGATTGATCTGGATCACCAGGTTGAACGCGTCGAGCGGGAAGTGCCTGACCGCCCCGGTCTCGCGATCGCGGCTGACGGTCTTGATCGCATTGCCGATCCCGGCGCAGTTGACCAGCACCCGCTCCTGCCCGTGCGCGCTGCGCGCTTTGGCAAAACCAGCATCGACGCTGGCATCGTCGGTTACGTTGACCTGGCAGAACGTCCCGCCAATTTCAGCCGCGAGCGCCTCGCCCAGATCGGCGTTGAGATCGAACAGCGCCACCTTCACGCCCTTGGCCGCCAGCGCGCGGGCGGTGGCCGCACCAAGCCCCGAAGCCCCGCCGGTGACGACTGCGGCAATGGAAGAATCGAGTTGCATGACAAGTCCTTTGGCGAATCCGGCGTTTAAGCGATCAGTTAAGGGGCGCGGGCGGCCAAGGTCAACCGCGCGTGCGCACCCCCGCATCATCGCCGTGGGGGCGATTGTGGCATTGATGCCACAAACCCATACCATTTTCGCGAGGATTCAGGATTTCATTTGAAACCATCTTGCAGGTGCGACATCGCTGCATCCATAGCAACCGGGGGCTAGGTTGCGGGGCTGCTTCAACACGCGCGCCACCCCCGTTTTGCAATCCCTTGCCTGGGCACCTTTCAGGCGAGTTGCAAAGAGGAAAGCATCCGTGAACGTCAACCGCAAAACCGCCCTCCGTCTTGAAATCGCAGCATTGCCGATGATTTTGGCTGGAATTTTTGCTCCTTCGGCTGCCTGGGCCGCTGGGCAATCGCCCGCAACTGCGCCTGAAAAGTGTGCTGATACCAACAACAACAATATCTGCGATGTTGACGAAGAAGCAGGCATCATTGTCACCGGTTCGCGTATCCGCAATCCGGCGCTTTCCAGCAAAGAGCCGACAATTTCGATAACGAGTCAGTATATTGATGATCGCGGCCTGACCAACGCAGCCGACGCTCTAAATGAAATTCCGGGTTTCCGCGGTTCGGTTACGCCTGCTGGTTCCCAGGCTTCGTTTGGCCAAGGTGTCAACTTCATCAACACCTTTGGTCTCGGTTCGAACCGTACACTCACGCTGCTCAATGGCCGCCGCGTGGTGTCTTCGAATGTGACGACAATCTTCGGCAATGCTTCGCCCGGCACGCAGGTCGATCTCAACACTATTCCGGTAATCTTGATTGACCGCATCGACCGGGTTTCGATCGGTGGGGCACCGGTTTACGGTACTGACGCTATCGCCGGAACCGTCAACATCATCTTGAAGAAGAAGTTCAAGGGCCTTGAACTGCGCGCAAGCTCCGGGATTACCGAAGTAGGTGATAACTTCCGTTATTCGGTCCAGGGCGCTGGCGGCATGGATTTCGCTGACGGACGCGGCAATCTAACGGTCGCCGTGAGCTATGAAAGCGTCGATGGTGTTTTGGGCACAAATCGTGATTTTTACCGGGCCAATCTTGGCGGCACCACAAACCCATGTTCGGTCTTCGGCGCGGGCCTGCCTTGCACAACTTCAACCAACGTAAACTTGGTTGGCAATCTGGGCTTTCCAAATCGATCCCCGGCGAATGATGGCCGGATCAATCCTAACATTGGATTTAATGATTCGACCACCGATGGATTCCCTGGATCGGTGCTGGTCCGGAACCTTACGATTCCAAGCCTCACACGCGGTGGTTTGATTTCGAGCGGCTCGCAAGCCTACAATTATCAATTTGATAGAAGCGGCAACCTCGTTCCCTTCAATCGCGGGATTCCTTTTGTCGCCGCGTTGCCCAATGGCGCTGCGCGTGCATCGGGTGGTGATGGTTTTAGCTTTAACGACTTCATTCAAATCACCTCGAATCTGACACGGCTTAATGCCAACCTGTTCTTCACCTACGATGTTACCGACAACGTTCGGTTCTTCGCGGAAGGCATGTTCTTTGAAGGCAAGGGTGACGAACTCGTCCAGCAGCCTAGCTTCAACTCGACGCTGTTTGGCGGGGGTTCGGCCGCGCTGACGTTCAACGTAACAGACCCGCGCCTAACCCCGCAGGCGAGAGCGCAATTGGCCTCGCTCGGTTACACCACAACATTCCAGTTGAGCCGCGCAAACACTGATCTTGCCGATCTTACCGGCAAGTCGGACAATAAGCTGTACCGCGGCGTGGTTGGTTTTGACGGAAAGTTCAGCTTGGGTGACCGGAATTACAACTTCGAAGCCTACGTCAACTATGGCCGCAATGACTTCACCGATATCGGCCAGAACATCAATCAGCAGAACTTCATCAATGCGATCAACAATTGCTCGACGACGGTAACGGTCACCGGCACGGGAGGTACACCAGTTGCCGATGCGGCCTGTAAGCCTTTGAGTATTTTTGGTGAAGGCGTGGCATCGAAGGATGCGCTTGCCTATGTTCTGCAAGACACAATTGCCAGAACCCGTCTTGAACAGTTCGTTGCCAACATCAACGTTGGCGGCTCGCCGTTCGATATTTTCGGCAATCCGGTTTCATTCAACCTCGGTTTTGAACACCACGAAGAAAAGGGATCATTCACTCCGGATGCGTTTCTGCAAGCCGGGCTTGGTCGTTCGGTGGCCATTTTACCCACATCGGGCAAATATACCCTGAATGAAGAATTCGGCGAAATTCTTGTCCCGCTGATCACCCCTGATAACAATTTCATCTTCTCGAAGCTGGAATTGTTTGCCCGTGGGCGCCACGTCGATAACTCGGTGAACGGCGGATTCAATTCCTTTTCGCTGGGTGGCAGCTTTGCGCCAGTTAAGGACATTGAATTCCGGGGCAACTTTACGCGGTCCTTCCGTACACCTGGCATTGTCGAACTCTACGCTCCCCAAACCAATGTGTTTACCACTGTGCCGGATCTCTGTTCCGCCGCCAACATCGGCGCGGGCTTAGTGCCGACAATCCGTACCGCGAACTGTAATGCTTTTCTTGCCAAGTTTCCGACAGCTACACCTTTGCTGGCGTCCAGCGCGACAATTCCAGGGCTTAGCGGCGGTAATCCTCTACTTCGCAATGAAGTGGCGAACAGCTTCAGCTATGGCGTTATACTCCGTCCTCGCTTCGTCAAGAATTTGACGGTTACGGTCGATTACATCAACATCAAGATCAAGGATCCAATCGCAAACCTGTCTGTTGCGACGATCGCCGGAGCTTGCTTTGACAATCCTTCGTTCAACACCGCCGATCCGGCAAATGGCAACGCGTTCTGTTCGCTGATCAAACGCGATGCCACGGGTCAGGTGATCAGCAATGCTGCCAGCCCAGGTGTCACTTCCGGTTTCGTCAATGGCAAGCTGGTTCGGATGGACGCAATCCAGGGCTCGATCGATTATTTCACCGATCTCAACAATATCGGTTTGTCGGGCACGTTTGAAATGGGCGCTGACGTATTCTATCTGCGCAACCGACTGAGTGACATAACTGGCATCGCTCCAGTTCAGTCTGAAGGACTGTTGGGCGACCCCGTTTGGCAGGGCCAAATGCGGCTGCGCTACCACAACAAGCAGTGGGGGATGAGCGCCAACCTTAACTACACTGGCACGCAATTGTCATCCTACACCAACCGCGGACCGAACCCGAATGACACTCGCGAGTTCGATCACTACAATCCTTATACCACTGTTGATGCGTCGATGTGGTTTACGACTGAAGACAAGTTCCGCTTCGGTCTGTCGGTCACAAATCTGACCAACCGCGTCGGTCAGCCGTATTATGGTTTCATCGTACCGGCGTCGATCAACGACACACTCGGCCGTCGCTTCACGGTTTCGGTATCGAAGAAATATTGATCGGCTTGGCATAGCCAAAACAAAGGGCGGCGTGAATATTCACGCCGCCCTTTGTTTTGGCTATGCCAAGCCGATCAATATTTCTTCGATACCGAAACCGTGAAGCGACGGCCGAGTGTGTCGTTGATCGACGCCGGTACGATGAAACCATAATACGGCTGACCGACGCGGTTGGTCAGATTTGTGACCGACAGACCGAAGCGGAACTTGTCTTCAGTCGTAAACCACATCGACGCATCAACAGTGGTATAAGGATTGTAGTGATCGAACTCGCGAGTGTCATTCGGGTTCGGTCCGCGGTTGGTGTAGGATGACAATTGCGTGCCAGTGTAGTTAAGGTTGGCGCTCATCCCCCACTGCTTGTTGTGGTAGCGCAGCCGCATTTGGCCCTGCCAAACGGGGTCGCCCAACAGTCCTTCAGACTGAACTGGAGCGATGCCAGTTATGTCACTCAGTCGGTTGCGCAGATAGAATACGTCAGCGCCCATTTCAAACGTGCCCGACAAACCGATATTGTTGAGATCGGTGAAATAATCGATCGAGCCCTGGATTGCGTCCATCCGAACCAGCTTGCCATTGACGAAACCGGAAGTGACACCTGGGCTGGCAGCATTGCTGATCACCTGACCCGTGGCATCGCGTTTGATCAGCGAACAGAACGCGTTGCCATTTGCCGGATCGGCGGTGTTGAACGAAGGATTGTCAAAGCAAGCTCCGGCGATCGTCGCAACAGACAGGTTTGCGATTGGATCCTTGATCTTGATGTTGATGTAATCGACCGTAACCGTCAAATTCTTGACGAAGCGAGGACGGAGTATAACGCCATAGCTGAAGCTGTTCGCCACTTCATTGCGAAGTAGAGGATTACCGCCGCTAAGCCCTGGAATTGTCGCGCTGGACGCCAGCAAAGGTGTAGCTGTCGGAAACTTGGCAAGAAAAGCATTACAGTTCGCGGTACGGATTGTCGGCACTAAGCCCGCGCCGATGTTGGCGGCGGAACAGAGATCCGGCACAGTGGTAAACACATTGGTTTGGGGAGCGTAGAGTTCGACAATGCCAGGTGTACGGAAGGACCGCGTAAAGTTGCCCCGGAATTCAATGTCCTTAACTGGCGCAAAGCTGCCACCCAGCGAAAAGGAATTGAATCCGCCGTTCACCGAGTTATCGACGTGGCGCCCACGGGCAAACAATTCCAGCTTCGAGAAGATGAAATTGTTATCAGGGGTGATCAGCGGGACAAGAATTTCGCCGAATTCTTCATTCAGGGTATATTTGCCCGATGTGGGTAAAATGGCCACCGAACGACCAAGCCCGGCTTGCAGAAACGCATCCGGAGTGAATGATCCCTTTTCTTCGTGGTGTTCAAAACCGAGGTTGAATGAAACCGGATTGCCGAAAATATCGAACGGCGAGCCGCCAACGTTGATGTTGGCAACGAACTGTTCAAGACGGGTTCTGGCAATTGTGTCTTGCAGAACATAGGCAAGCGCATCCTTCGATGCCACGCCTTCACCAAAAATACTCAAAGGCTTACAGGCCGCATCGGCAACTGGTGTACCTCCCGTGCCGGTGACCGTTACCGTCGTCGAGCAATTGTTGATCGCATTGATGAAGTTCTGCTGATTGATGTTCTGGCCGATATCGGTGAAGTCATTGCGGCCATAGTTGACGTAGGCTTCGAAGTTGTAATTCCGGTCACCCAAGCTGAACTTTCCGTCAAAACCAACCACGCCGCGGTACAGCTTATTGTCCGACTTGCCGGTAAGATCGGCAAGATCAGTGTTTGCGCGGCTCAACTGGAATGTTGTGGTGTAACCGAGCGAGGCCAATTGCGCTCTCGCCTGCGGGGTTAGGCGCGGGTCTGTTACGTTGAACGTCAGCGCGGCCGAACCCCCGCCAAACAGCGTCGAGTTGAAGCTAGGCTGCTGGACGAGTTCGTCACCCTTGCCTTCAAAGAACATGCCTTCCGCGAAGAACCGAACGTTGTCGGTAACATCGTAGGTGAAGAACAGGTTGGCATTAAGCCGTGTCAGATTCGAGGTGATTTGAATGAAGTCGTTAAAGCTAAAACCATCACCACCCGATGCACGCGCAGCGCCATTGGGCAACGCGGCGACAAAAGGAATCCCGCGATTGAAGGGAACGAGGTTGCCGCTTCTATCAAATTGATAATTGTAGGCTTGCGAGCCGCTCGAAATCAAACCACCGCGTGTGAGGCTTGGAATCGTAAGGTTCCGGACCAGCACCGATCCAGGGAATCCATCGGTGGTCGAATCATTAAATCCAATGTTAGGATTGATCCGGCCATCATTCGCCGGGGATCGATTTGGAAAGCCCAGATTGCCAACCAAGTTTACGTTGGTTGAAGTTGTGCAAGGCAGGCCCGCGCCGAAGACCGAACATGGGTTTGTGGTGCCGCCAAGATTGGCCCGGTAAAAATCACGATTTGTGCCCAAAACACCATCGACGCTTTCATAGCTCACGGCGACCGTTAGATTGCCGCGTCCGTCAGCGAAATCCATGCCGCCAGCGCCCTGGACCGAATAACGGAAGTTATCACCTACTTCGGTAATCCCGGAGCTTGCGCGCAGTTCAAGGCCCTTGAACTTCTTCTTCAAGATGATGTTGACGGTTCCGGCGATAGCGTCAGTACCGTAAACCGGTGCCCCACCGATCGAAACCCGGTCGATGCGGTCAATCAAGATTACCGGAATAGTGTTGAGATCGACCTGCGTGCCGGGCGAAGCATTGCCGAAGATTGTCGTCACATTCGAAGACACCACGCGGCGGCCATTGAGCAGCGTGAGTGTACGGTTCGAACCGAGACCAAAGGTGTTGATGAAGTTGACACCTTGGCCAAACGAAGCCTGGGAACCAGCAGGCGTAACCGAACCGCGGAAACCCGGAATTTCATTTAGAGCGTCGGCTGCGTTGGTCAGGCCGCGATCATCAATATACTGACTCGTTATCGAAATTGTCGGCTCTTTGCTGGAAAGCGCCGGATTGCGGATACGCGAACCGGTGACAATGATGCCTGCTTCTTCGTCAACATCGCAGATATTGTTGTTGTTGGTATCAGCACACTTTTCAGGCGCAGTTGCGGGCGATTGCCCAGCGGCCCAGGCAGCCGAAGGAGCAAAAATTCCAGCCAAAATCATCGGCAATGCTGCGATTTCAAGACGGAGGGCGGTTTTGCGGTTGACGTTCACGGATGCTTTCCTCTTTGCAACTCGCCTGAAAGGTGCCCAGGCAAGGGATTGCAAAACGGGGGTGGCGCGCGTGTTGAAGCAGCCCCGCAACCTAGCCCCCGGTTGCTATGGATGCAGCGATGTCGCACCTGCAAGATGGTTTCAAATGAAATCCTGAATCCTCGCGAAAATGGTATGGGTTTGTGGCATCAATGCCACAATCGCCCCCACGGCGATGATGCGGGGGTGCGCACGCGCGGTTGACCTTGGCCGCCCGCGCCCCTTAACTGATCGCTTAAACGCCGGATTCGCCAAAGGACTTGTCATGCAACTCGATTCTTCCATTGCCGCAGTCGTCACCGGCGGGGCTTCGGGGCTTGGTGCGGCCACCGCCCGCGCGCTGGCGGCCAAGGGCGTGAAGGTGGCGCTGTTCGATCTCAACGCCGATCTGGGCGAGGCGCTCGCGGCTGAAATTGGCGGGACGTTCTGCCAGGTCAACGTAACCGACGATGCCAGCGTCGATGCTGGTTTTGCCAAAGCGCGCAGCGCGCACGGGCAGGAGCGGGTGCTGGTCAACTGCGCCGGGATCGGCAATGCGATCAAGACCGTCAGCCGCGATCGCGAGACCGGGGCGGTCAGGCACTTCCCGCTCGACGCGTTCAACCTGGTGATCCAGATCAATCTCGTCGGCACTTTCCGCTGCCTCGCCAAATCGGCTGCCGGAATGCTGACGCTCGATCCGCTGGGCGATGAGGGCGAGCGCGGGGCCATCGTCAACACGGCTTCGGCCGCTGCTGAAGACGGCCAGATCGGCCAGGCGGCCTATTCCGCTTCAAAGGGCGGGGTGGTCGGCATGACGCTGCCGATTGCCCGTGATCTGATGAACGAAGGCATTCGCGTCAACACCATCCTGCCGGGGATATTTGAGACGCCGCTGCTGATGGGCCTGCCCGAAAAGGCGATTGAGGCGCTCAATGCTTCGGTGCCGTTCCCCAAGCGGATGGGGCGCCCGCCCGAATATGCGCTGCTGGCGCTGGCGATGATCGAGAATCCCTATTTCAACGGTGAGGACGTGCGGCTCGATGGCGCGATCCGCATGGCACCGAAATAGGGGGCCTGCGATCAGCACCATGCCCACCGCCGTGCTTCTGAAGGAGACATTCCCCGCATCGCTTGATGCGCGCTCGGTGCTGCTCGATACCGCCAGCGCGCTGATGCGCGAGGGCGACACGGTGGACGTGTCGCTGTCCGAACTGGCAAAGCGGTCGGGGCTCAATTCGGCGCTGGTGAAGTATTATTTCGGCAACAAGGCCGGGCTGCTCAAGGCGCTGATCGAGCGCGAGTGGGCGGCGATTGTCGCGTCGGTTGATCTGCTGCTCGCCAAGGATGCCGATCCCGAAACCAAGCTGCGCATCCACATGGCAGGCGTGGTCGATAACTTCTTCCGCACGCCCTACACCCATCGCCTGCTGATGCGGCTGATCCGCGAGAGCGAGCCAGACGAGGCGCAGCGGCTGTCTGATTCCTACCTCAAGCCGCTGCTCGATGCCTATGACGCGCTGATCGGTGAAGGCGTGGCCAAAGGCGTGTTCCGCCCGGTCGATCCGCAGCTGTTCTATTTCACCGTGATTGGCGCCGCGGACCGGTTCTTTTCAGCGCGGCTGGTGCTGCGGCACTCGTCGGGTACCGATGTCCTCGACGAGCGCCTGCGCGATCGTTACCGTGCCCACCTCAACGATTTTGTTGTGGCGGGGATATTGGTGCAAAGGTGAGCGCAGGCTGGCACATCGGGGTTATCGGCGGCTCGGGCCTGGCAGGCGGGCTTGCGCTCGATGATGCGCAGGAGATCGCGGTTTCCTCACCATTTGGCACGCCGTCGGGTCCGGTAACCACGGGCAGGCTCGAAGGGGTGCGGGTGACGTTCCTTGCGCGGCATGGCGCGGGGCATCACCTGTCGCCGTCATCGGTAAACTACCGCGCCAATATCGACGTGCTCAAGCGCTGCGGGGTGAGCGATCTGCTGTCGCTCTCGGCGATTGGCTCGCTCAGTGAAACAATCGCGCCGGGGCAATTCGTCGTGGTCGATCAGTTGGTTGATCGCACCCAGGGCCGGGTGAGCAGCTTCTTTGGCGAGGGCTGTGTTGCCCATGTCAGCCTGGCTGATCCAACCTGTCCGCGCCTGTCCGCGCTGGCCGCCGATGCCGCTGAGGCAGCAGGCGGCGTGGTTCATCGCGGCGGCTGCTATATCGCCATCGAAGGCCCACAGTTCTCGACCCGCGCCGAATCGCGGCTCTATCAGCAATGGGGCGGGCAGGTGATCGGCATGACCGCGATGCCCGAAGCGCGGCTGGCGCGTGAGGCGGAACTGCCGTTTGCCTTGCTCGGCATGGTCACCGATTACGATTGCTGGCGCGAAGGCGGAGCGGACGTTGACGCCGCCAATGTTTTTGCAGTGATGAAGGCCAATGCCCTGCTTGCCCAGGATGCGGTGCGCAGGCTTGTCGCAACGCTTCCGCCGACGCGCGAAGCCAGCCCGATTGACCGCGCGCTAGACGGCGCGCTGGCCACGGCAGCTGCTGCGCGTGACGGCAAGCTGATGGCAATGCTCGATTCCGTGGCGGGCAGAGCGCTGCGCGGCGGCCGCGCATAGAAACTGCGCTTGAAAACATGGGGGCTTTCATACATAGCGTGATCTATACGGAAAAACCGAAATAAAATTGCTTGGCAAGCCAAACTGGTTGCATTAGCAACGATCTGGCAATGCCAGACCGCATCTCCAGACTTGCAGATTTTCTGCCCTATCTGATGTCGATCACCTCGAATGCGGTGAGCAGTCATATTGCCGATGAATATCGCGCGCGCTTCGGCCTGCGCGTGCCGGAATGGCGGGTGATCACCGTGCTCGGCCACATCGGCCCGCTCACCCAGCGCGAGCTGGTGAGCGGCACGCTGATGGACAAGGTTGCGGTCAACCGCGCGTGCAAAGTGCTCGAGGAGCGCGGGATTGTTGCCCGCACACCCAATGATCGCGACGGCCGTTCGCACCACCTTGAACTGACCGAAAGCGGCCGTGCGGTTCATGCCGAGGTTATGCCATTGACCTTCGATTCGTATGAGCGGATATTTGCCGAAATAACCCGGGAAGAGCGCGAAACCTTGAAAACACTGCTGAACCGCATTCGCGATGGCGTCCGCAACCTTGATGGCGAGGCCGGCGCTTGAAGCTCGCTTCGCTCAGCGGCGCGAGGGACGGGCGTCTCGTCGTCGTCAGCAGCGATCTCGCCTGGTGCACGGAAGCCACGCATCTGGTGCCCAGCCTGCAGGCCGCGCTCGATGACTGGGACCGGCATGAGCCCGCCTTGCGCGCGCTCGCCACCGATCTTGAACATTCGGTGATCCCGCGCTGGCGGTTTCATGAGCGCGAGGCCTTGGCGCCGCTGCCGCGCGCGTTCCAGTGGGTCGATGGCTCGGCCTATGTCAACCACGTCGAACTGGTGCGGCGCGCGCGCGGGGCCGATCTGCCTGACAGCTTCTGGCACGATCCGCTGATGTATCAGGGCGGCAGCGATCATCTGATCGGCGCGCGCAGTCCGATCAGCCTTGCCGATGAGGCCTGGGGCTGTGACATGGAGGCGGAGGTCTGCGTGGTCACCGGCGATGTGCCGCAAGGCACCAGCGCGCAAGATGCGCTGGGCCATGTGCTGCTGATCGGGCTGGTCAACGATGTGTCCTTGCGCAACCTCATTCCGGGCGAACTCGCCAAGGGGTTCGGTTTCGTCCAGTCAAAGCCTGCCACTGCCTTTTCGCCGGTGTTTGTCACACCCGACGAACTTGAGGGTACCTGGGCAGAGGGCAAGCTTTCGGGCACCTTGATGGTCGATCTCAACGGTGAACCTTTCGGTCGTGCTGATGCCGGGCAGGAGATGACCTTCGATTTCGGCGCGCTGATCACCCACCTGGCCAAGACGCGTTCTCTGGGCGCCGGATCGATCATCGGTTCGGGGACGGTTTCCAACCGCGATGCTGACGGATCGCCGGGCAAGCCGGTGGGCCAGGGCGGGCTGGGCTATTCGTGCATCGCCGAGCAGCGGATGGTCGAAACCATCCGCGAGGGTGCCGCCAGGACCGGGTTCCTCAAATACGGCGATGTCGTGCGGATCGAAATGCGCGATGCCAAAGGGCATTCGATCTTCGGGGCGATCGAGCAGGAAGTTGTGAAGGCGGGGTGAGTTGAACCCGAGCGCATACAAAAAGGGCGGCCCTTTTGGAGCCGCCCTTTTTTTGGTTTCGCCTTTGCTCTCAGCTTTGCTTCGAAAAAGCATCCGCCAGCGAGCAACCCGCAGGACCGATGATGACGATGAACAGCACCGGCAGAATGAACAGGATCAGCGGCACGGTCATGATCGCCGGCAAACGCGCAGCCTTTTCCTCGGCGCGCATCATGCGTTCATTGCGGAATTCGGCCGAAAGCACGCGGAGCGCTGAGGCCAGCGGCGTGCCATAGCGTTCGGTCTGGATCATCGTCGTCACCACCCCGCGAACCGCTTCGAGATCGACACGGTAGGCGAGGTTGTCGAACGCCATGCGCCGCTCGGTAAGGAAGGCGAGTTCGATCGAGGTCAGGGTGAATTCATCACCCAGTTCCGGGTAAGCGCGCCCCAGTTCGCGGGCAACACGGCCAAAGGCGGCATCGACGGTGAGGCCGGCTTCGGCGCAGATCACCAGCAGGTCGAGCGCATCGGGCAGCCCTTTGCGGATGGCGTTGGTGCGCTTGGAAATGATGTTCTTGAGATAGATTTCCGGGCCCTTGTAACCCAGCCCCAGCGCCGCCGCGAACAGGAACAGCCGCTTGATCGGTGACCACAGCGGAAAGGCGTTGAAGCCCCAGACGGCTGCCGCTGCAATAATTCCGAGCACAACCGGCAGCACCATCCGCGCGAAAATCACCGCGACCGCATATTCCTTTTTGCGGATACCCGCCTGAGCGAGCTTTTGCTGGATATCGTGCAGCTGGCTTTCCTGCAGCACCTTCAGGCTGGCAAGTGTCTCGCGCATCTGGTCGGTGGTCTTGTTCTTGCGGACCAGGCTCTGCCGCCGCTTGCTGGCATTGGCGACGATGCCGGCCTTGAGCTGCTCGCGGCGATCATTGAGCGCCTTGACGCGCTTGACCATCGGATCACGGATAGTGATCGCCGAATAGATCGCGAACATCACCGCGCAGGCGGCGACCGCTGCCAGCAGCGAGCCGACCCAGATGACGTCGATACCAAGAATTGTTGGTCCAGGCGGGGTTTTCAACATGATCTCTGCTGCTCCACGCTCAGATTTCGAAACTGACCATTTTGGCCATGATAAAGGCACCGATGCTCATCCACGTCAGGCCGCCAAGCCCGGCGATGATCAGCCGGTCGTCTTCGAAGAACCGGCCGATATAGGCGGGGTTCACCGTCCACAGCAGGACGAAGACGACGAACGGCAAGGCGCCGACGATATAGGCCGAGGCTTTCGACTCCGAGCTCATCGCCCGGATCTTGAGCTTCATCTGCTGGCGTTTGCGCAGCACATCGGCAAGGTTTGACAGCGTCTCGGCCAGGTTGCCGCCGGTCTCGCGCTGGATCGCCAGCGTGATGCAGAAGAACTGGAATTCAGGCATGTTGAGCCGGTCTGCGGTGTTCTGCAGCGCGTCTTCCATGGTCTTGCCGATCTTGATCCGTTCGGTGACCAGTTTGAATTCCTCACCCACCGGCCCTGGCAATTCGTGCGAAACCACACCGAGCGTTTCGGTTACCGGCAGGCCTGAGCGCAGACCGCGCACCAGAAGCTCGATGGCATCGGGGAATTTGGCGACGAAAGCGTTGAGCCGCCGTTTGATCATAAAGCTCACCGCCATATGCGGAAAACCCGCTCCGATAAACAGCCCGGCACCCATCGCCAGCATGGCGGCGCGCGACTTGATGTAGACGATGACCATAACCACCAGCGCCAGCACGAGCGAGAAATAGAGATACTGCGACAGCGTCCAGTTCTTGCCGGTGCGGTGCAGCCGCAAGGCTAGCGCATCGATCCGCGAGCTTGAGCCGGCGATGGCATGGACCTTTGGCTTGCGCGCGGCGGCGGCCTTGCGCAGCTGCGCTTCGACCCGGTCGGTCGTGCTTTCCGAATGGCGGAAGCGCAGCGCCTGAAGCCGGCGTGCGCCTTCCTTGGCCGGGTTGGGGCCAGAAAGGGCTGACCAGCCGACCACCATGACGCCCATGAGCCCGCAAGCAAAGAGCAGCAGTTGCATCAGGCTCATTCACCTAAACTCCGTCCACGGACGCGAAAATCGTCCCCTCACTCGTCACTTCCGGCACCCGCGCAGCAAAGCGCCGATGGCCGGTTTACGCCGGTGCCTTTTCCGCCACCGGTGCATTGTTCTTCTTGCCGAGCATCGATTTGAAATCGAACTTGCCGAGCAGGCTCTTTTTGGCCCCGCCGCCAGTACCGGCATCGTCGGCATCGCTGATACCCAGGATGTTTTGCGCTATTTCGCGGATGACCACGCCTGATTTGCCCGAGCGGTTGGCCTCGACGAAAGTCTGGCCGAGCTTGGCGGCGTTCGATGCACCCTTGAGATCGAATGGCAGGGTGAAGTTCACCTTGCGCTCGATCGAGGCTTCAAAGTCGGCGCGGCTGATTTCCTGCCCCGATGGCTGCACCTTGTTGGCGACCACGAAGGGCTGGACGTGCGCGGCATTGGCCTTGATCCACGACAGGAGGCGGATCGCATCGCGCGCTGAAGCCAGGGTGAATTCGGTGGCGAGCACCACAACGTTCACATCGGCCATCAGATGCGGGAAGTTGATCAGCATATTGCGCGGCAGATCGATCACCGTCATTTCAAACGCCTGGCGGAATTCCTCCTCCAGCTGCACGAAAGCGGTGCCGTCGGTCATCAGCGGCGAATTGATCGGTGCCTCGGCCGAAAGGATCGACAGGTTATCATTGGCGCGGATCATCGCGCGTTCGATGAACAGTCCGTCGATGCGGCTGGGATTTTCGATCGCGTCGGTCAGCCCGCGGCCCGGTTCAAGATCGAGGCTGAGCGCCCCGGTGCCAAAGTGCACGTCAAGATCGAGCAGCGCGGTTGGCATCTTGTGATCGGTCGAGAACAGCCATGCCAGCGAAGTTGCCAGCATCGATGCGCCAACCCCGCCGCGCGTTCCGACAACGGCGGTTGAGATGTGGCGTTTGGCGGAGCTTGCATCGACCTGACGCGGGGCGGAGAACACCGCCTGCGCCTGGATCAGCGAATCGCGGATTTGCCCTGGCGAAAGCGGCTTGAGCAGATAGTCATGGATGCCGCTGGCCACCAGATCGCGGTACAGCCGGACATCGTTGACCTGGCCCACGGCGATAACCACGGTGCCCGGCTCGCAAACTTCGGCCAGCGCGTTGATGTCATTGAGCGGATCGCCGCTTTCTGACAGGTCAACCATCAGGATGTTCGGGCTTGCGGCAATCGACAGCGATTGCACGGCATTGCGCAGTCCGCCCTTGTTGCACTTCTCCGGCTGCCAGCCCATCTCGATGACGACCGGGCGCAGCACTTCGAGCGCAGCTTCGTCGCACAAAAATGCAGCGAAGGGATCGCGGTTACCTGGCATTGCTGCCTTCCATGGCGCATTCATGACCTTATTCTCCCTTCGACGATGCAGCCTTCAGCGACGTTCCGCCGCCGCCCGTTGGCGGAACCGAAAGGTGAAGGTCGACCGCCTTGGTGCCGTTCGAGCTGATCGTTTCGATTGAACCCTTGGTGCCCTTCACCAGATCCTGCGGATTGGCGACCATCGCGGCAAGGTTGCCGTTGATCGCGCAGCCATAGCCGCTGGCGGTGGCGTTGTGCATGTTGGTATCGGTGCGGGTTCCCCAGTCCGGGCAGCCGGGCACGGTAGCGCTTGAGCGGGTGATGACCACGCGGGCCGTGCCGGCGTTGACATAGCCCGGCGTCGCAGGGGCATCGGCACCGACGGTCAGGCCATAGCGTGATGCCACCGCCTCGACCGAGGCGCGGGTTGCCCCGCTTCCCACCGGATCATCGATAGCGATGCGGTCACCATAGCGCAGGTCCATCGCCTCGAACCAGCCGCCAAGGCGGCGCTGTTCGGATGGCGAGACGCCATCGCGGCCAACGCTCAGATCGAAGGTATAGTTGGTGCGCTGGACAACGGCTTGATGCACCGATTCCAGACTGCGGTTGAGCGGCACGCCGGGGCTGGTGCAACCTGCCAGGGCAGCGCTGGTCAGCGCGGTGACGATAACGGCTTTCGCCTTCATACGGATCATGGTGGTCATCTTTCTCACCTTCCTCAATTCAGCGAAAAGCCGGGCTTCGCAGGATCGGCAACCGCCGTGCGAGCCTTGGGCTTGGGTTGCGGAGCGGGCCCCCTGGGCGCTTCAACTTCACCCACACGCGGCGCGACGTTGGCATCAGGGGCAGTGGTCGGCTTGGGCCGGTCGCCGCCGGTTTTGCCCGCATTGTTCTTGTTGAGCAGCAACTGCTCGGCAAGGTTTGGCGTTTCAAACCCGTCGGTCGGCAGCTTGATGTCGTTGGCACTGACCGGGTTCACCAGATAAGGCGTGACTACGATCACCAGTTCGGACTGGCCCTTTTGGAAGGTGGTCGAACGGAACAGGTTGCCCAGGATCGGGATGTCGCCCGCGCCCGGTGTCTTGTCGATGGTCGAATGGGCGTTGTTGCTCATCAGACCGGCGATCATGAAGCTTTGGCCTGAACCCAGTTCGACCGTGGTTTCCGCCCGGCGGATCGTCAATGCCGGAACCTGGAAGCCGTTGAGCGTCACCGCGCCTTCGCTCGAAAGCTCGGAAACTTCGGGGCGGACGCGGATCGATATGCGGCCGTTTGACAGCACCGTCGGGGTATAGGCCAGGCTGACACCAAAGCGCTTGTATTCGATCGAGGTCGAACCAAGGCCCTGACTGATCGGGATCGGATATTCGCCGCCCGCAAGGAAATCTGCGGTTTCGCCCGAAAGCGCGGTCAGGTTGGGGCTCGCCAGTGTGGTCACCAGACCATCGCGCTCGGCAAGGTCAAACGCCGCGCCGATGTCGAGACCCAGAAACTTGGTGAAAGCGGCGAGCGTGGTCTGGCCGTTGATGCTGGTATAAGTCGCCGTGGTTCCGGTTGCCGGCGTGGCACCAGACGCCGGAACCCCCGGGGTGATCTTGAAGGCGCCGCGCCCGGTTGAAAGGCCGAACTTGAAGCCGCCGGTGGAATCATAAGTGTTGAGGTTGGCACCCAGCGTGCGGACCAGTGATCGGCTGACCTCGGCAAAGCGCACCTGCAGGTTGACCTGTAGCGGCGTCGCCATTTTCAGGCGGCTGATCACGTTGGTGTCCTTGCCCATGAAGGCTTCGACTAGCCGCTTGGCTTCGGCGGCATCTTCGGGCGCGCCGATGGTGCCAGTGAGCAGCACGGTGTTCGAACCGAAGGTGGTAACGAACACCTTGGCGTCAGGCATCGCGAGCCGCAGCATGCCGTCGACGCTGTCGATGTTCGAGCCGACGCGGACGTTGGCCGACCAGATCACCTGACCGCCGGCGTTGCTGGCATAGATTGTCGTCACGCCGCCGGTCTTGCCGAAGATATAGAGCTGCGAAGGCGATTTGATCTGGACATCGGCAATCTTGTCATCGGCGACGAAGACGTCTGCCATCCGGCCCGGCACGGTGATCAGCTGGCCCCGTCCGGCGGAGATGGCGAAGTCCTGCGAAGGTCGCGTCATCGATTGCGCTTGCGCCGTTCCGGCCGGGATCAGCGCGAGCGGCGCTGCGGCACAGGCGGCAGTAAGCAGAGTTGAGATCAGGCGTTTCATTGGTATGCCCCTCGAAATCGCGTTGCGGCTGGCTGAGATGTTGAACGACATCGGCTTACTTCCCTGCGTCTTCAGCGGTGGTGACCTTGCCGCGGGTTACCCGCACAACCGGCCCGACATGGACCACTGGGACAGTGCCCATTGGCGCGCCCACTGCTGCGGCCGGACGCGACTGGCTGATGGTGCTGCGCTGAAAGCGCGAGACATCGCCGCCGGTGGTGAAGGTGCCGCGGCTTTCGTCGGGGCGGTTCAGCGCGGCCGAAAGGATCCGGTCTTCCTCGAGCTTGCTGACACCGGCAGGCACCTTGACCTGGCCATTGGCGACCAGCCGCTCAAGCTCGCTCTGGTTGTCAGCGATCGAGCGCAGCGCCAGGCTGAGCGTGCCGATCGTTTCGGCAACCTGGATCTTTTCGGCAATGCGCGGGGTAACCTCGATGGTCACCATGCGGAATTCGTGGACCACGGTCTTGCCATCGACAACTTCGCTTTCGGTCGATTGGTCGGTGGCGAGCACGCGCAGGTTCTTGAGGATGGTTTCGGTGGTCTTGAGCGGCTGATCGCCGCCGCCGCCTTCCGAACCGCGCACGGTCTGGGTCAGCATCAGATCGATGTGGTCACCCGGGAAGATGAACCCGGCTACGCCAGACTTGCCCGAAGTGGAAATCGTCACAGCGCGCATACCGGCACCAAGAGCCGCAGCAAGGAAGCCGCGATCGCCGGGCTTGACCAGCGCACCCTGGGTAACCGGCTGGCCCGCGGTGACCGGAAAGCGGACCACCGTGCCGAGCAGCTTGGACATATCGGCTTCGCCTTCAACGAAGTAGGCGTCCTGGACCATATCCTTGGGCCACTGCTGGAAACCGATCGAATCGGCGGTGATGATGGTGCCGACGGGCAACGCCCGCTGCGCCACCAGAACCTTGGGGCCAGTGGGAGCCGCCTGAACCGCAGCATCAGCCTTTTGGGCCGAAGCGCCCATCAGCAAGCTGCGCGCTGCGAGTGCGGTGCCGATAGCTATGACGAGCGCGCCCAGCAGCAGCAGCATTTTCTTCTTGTCCATGGCTCAACAAGCCCCCCTAAGGAATTCTTCGGATACGAACCTAAGAATGGGTCCAAATGGTTAAAAACACGTTCACCCCGCCGACACGCCGCCAAGCAATGGCAACGATTTATCGAAAAGAGTGAGCAAGCCGGCGACGGAAATCGCGATGCCATACGGTATGGCAACGCGTCCCTGCCGGCGGCGGGCGACATGCCAGGCACCAAAGGCAATGGTGAGAAGGCCGCCCAGCAAGGCCATAACCACCACGAGAAACAGGAAGTCGCCGGGCCGGATCCACAGCGCCAGCACGGTAAGCAATTTGACGTCACCGCCGCCCATGGCGCGCAAGGCGAACAGCGCTGCGGTGGCGGCGAAGGTCACGAGCGAAACGCCCAGCTGTGCGCCGACACCCGGCCACAGCGACAGCCCGCTGGCCCACCAGAACAGCGGTGCGCCGATGGCGATGGCAGCATTGAGCCAATTATCGATCTGGCGGCGGCGGAAATCGGTGCATGCAGCGACGAGCAGCGCAATTGCCAAACCACCGATCAATCCATACGAAAGAAATTCGCTGCGCACGCTTGAAGCCCTCCGAGGCGGAAACACGGGTTTCCTCCCGGCAGGCTTAGCGCGGAAGGAATTACCAAATAGTAACCAGAGCAGTCAGGCAGGAATTAGGTATCGTAACGGTGTCAGAAGCAGGGTCCGCGCAACATAATGCTGGTAAAAGCGAGAATCGCCGGGCTGGTAAAACCATGGATCGCCGGGCGATTCCGGCGGCTGCCATCGAATCGCGCTGGCAGGCGGGCGATGGCTGGTCGCTGCGGCGGATTGACTGGCAGCAGGCCGGGCCCTGCCGGGGATCGCTGCTGTTCCTGCCGGGCCGCGGCGATTGCTATGAGAAATACCTCGAAACGCTGGCTTACTGGCACAGCGAAGGCTGGCGGGTAACCGCTGCCGATTGGCGCGGGCAGGCAGGATCAGGGCGGCTGGGGGCCGATGGCGTCACCGGCCACATCAGCGATTTTTCGCTGTGGATCGATGATCTCTCCGGGTTCTGGGCGCAGTGGAAGGCATCGACCCCGGGGCCGCACGTGCTCGTGGGCCATTCGATGGGCGGCCATCTGGTGCTGCGCGCGCTCGGGGAAAAACGGGTGGACCCCGATGCCCTGGTGCTGTCGGCGCCCATGCTGGGCTTTTTCACCTATGGCCTGCCGCTGGCCGCGCTGCATATGGCGGCAAAAGTGATGTGCAAGATCGGCGACCCGCGCCGCCCGGCCTGGAAGTGGAGCGAGAAGCCCGGCCAGTTTCCCGCCGGACGCGACAAGTTGCTGACCCACGATGCGGATCGCTACGCCGACGAGATGGCCTGGCGCGAGATGCGCCCCGAGCTGGTGATGGGGCCGGGATCATGGGGCTGGGTTGAACGCTCCTATGCTTCGACCCGCCTGCTCGACAGCAAGGGTTTTCTCGAGTCCATCACCACCCCGGTATTCCTCGTCGCCACCAGCGCCGACGCTTTGGTAACCTATGATGCGATTGCGCGTGCGGCTTCCCGTTTGCCCAAGGCCGAGCTGCTGACCTTTGGCGAAGAGGCGCGGCACGAGATTTTGCGCGACTGTGACGCCGTGCGCGATGTCGCGCTGAAAGCGATCGACCAGTTCCTTGATCGCGCCGCCGCGCCGCAGCGCTGATGACCGCGCGTTTTGACATTGCCATAGCCGGAGCAGGCATTGCCGGGGCGAGCCTTGCCGCCGCGCTGGTGGGGTCGGGCGCGGCCGTGCTGATGCTCGAGGGCGAGGCGCAGCCCGGCTATCATGCCACCGGGCGCTCTGCCGCGTTCTGGACCGAATCCTATGGCGGCCCCGAGGTGCAGCCGCTGACCACCGCATCCGGCCCGGCGCTGCGTGCAGGCGGCTATCTTTCACCGCGCGGGGCGCTGACGATTGCGAGGGCGGGCGATGAGCAGGAATTGGAAGCGTTCGCTGCGCGCTATGCGGCGCTCGGCGTTTGCCTTGAGCGGCTGGGGCGGGAAGCGCTCGAAAAACGGCTGCCTGGCCTGCGGCGTGAATGGGCCGCCGGGGTGTTTGAACCCGACTGCTGTGACATCGATGTGGCGCGGTTGCACGGCGATTGCATTGGCGCTGCAAAACGCGGCGGAGCAGATCTGTGGTGCTCGGCGCGGCTGGCAGCGGCTGCGCCTGATGGCAGCGGCTGGCGGCTGACCTGCGCCGATGGGCGCACGGCGCGCGCCGGGATCCTGGTCAACGCCGCCGGAGCCTGGGCGGATGATCTGGCCGCAATCGCAGGCGTTCCGCGCCTCGGTCTTAGCCCCTATCGCCGCACGGTGGCGCAGGTCCGCACGCGCCTTGCCCCGCCGCTCGATCTGCCGCTGGTGCTCGATCTGGGCGAAAGCTTCTATTTCAAGCCCGAGGCGGACAAGTTGTGGTTGAGCCCGCACGACGAAGTGCCCAGCCCGCCTTGCGATGCCGCACCCGAAGAACTGGCAGTCGCCGAGGCGATCGAACGCTTTGAATCGGTGGTCAACTGGCATGTTGAACGGGTCGAACACCGCTGGGCAGGCCTGCGCACATTCGCACCGGATCGCTTGCCCGTATTTGGCTTTGACCGGCACAACCCGCGTTTTTTCTGGTTCGCCGGGCAGGGCGGCTTTGGCATCCAGACCGCACCAGCCTCGGCCGAACTGGCCGCGCGGCTGATAGCTGGGCAGGGTGCAGGAGCGGTTGATCCCGCGCCCTATTCGCCGCTCAGATTCAGCTAGCTGCCCCGGCAATCGGCGATTGCCACGGCGGCCAGCAAGTCGAAAAGAGACCGGCAACAGGCCAGCTATCCGCACCCTGGCCAGTCAGACGCCCGCTATGACAACCGCCCCGCGCAAGGATCCGGGTGCGCGCGATTATGGCCGTCCGAACAGCATCGATGCTGCGGTTGATACCTGCGTCGGTGAAGTGGAGCGCGGCGCGGACAAGGTCGATTCGGTCGATGGCGTCGATCGCGATGGTGCGGGCTGGAAGGTCGCTGGCCGCACCCGCGCAGGCTCGCCGTTTTCCTGCGCCGTCGATGGCAACGGCCAGCTGCGCAGCGCCATGGTTGACGGCAAGGCCCCGTTTCGCGGTTAGGGTTTTTCCGAGTTGCGTCGAATCGACACCAGCCCGCTAGCCACCCTTTGGGGTATAGGCCGGCAGCGCCAGTTTCAGCCTGATTGCCATGCCCCGCAGGGCAAACCCCGAAAGCATGGCTACCGGCCAGGTCACTTCTGCTGGCAAGTCCAGCGCAATTCCCGCCCCCGCCAGGGCCGACGAAAGTGCCGCCGCAGTCACATAAATTTCAGGCCGCATCAGGATCGAGGGGCGGCCTGCGAGCACATCGCGGATAATCCCGCCAACGCACCCCGTTATCACCCCCATCAGCATGGCAGGAACCAGCGGCACGCCATAGGCGAGCGACTTTGCCGTCCCCAGCACCGAATAGGCCGCCAGTCCTGCTGCATCCGCCCATTCGAGCGCTGCACTTTCCCACACCCCGCGCGGGGTAAACCAGGCGATCAGCGCGACGATCAGGCAGACCGGGGCCACCGCACCATCGTGAATCCAGAACACCGGAGCGCCGATCAGCAGATCACGCACCGATCCGCCGCCAACCCCGGTAACAAGGGCAAAGAACGCCATCGTCACAAAGGTTTGCTTGAGCCGCGCCGCCAGCAGCGCACCGGTGAGCGCGAAGACGGCGATGCCAGCAAGATCGAGCAGGCCGAGCAATGCGGGCAGGGCAGGGAGCACGGGAAGGGCAGTATTTGGCAAGGTCACCTCCCATCCGGGCGATAAAGCACCGGCTTGCCCTTGCCATCCGATGCCGCATAGCCGCCACCCGAAAGCACAGCCCAGGTGCTCGCCATCGATTGCGGCTGCGCGCCGGGTTTGGCATGCATTGTGCCGGTAAAAGCAATGCCGCCGCTGATCTCGCGCGCCTCGCCGAGCCCACTGCCGCCCAACGAATTGATATAGAGAAAGCGCACCGTGCCGCCATCCAGACTGTATGTCGTCTCGCCGCGATAGACGACTTTGCCGCCGAGCAGCACCCGGTGGCTGTCGCGCAGGTGCTTGCCGCCGAATAGCGCGGTGAAGCAATGCCTGTCGCGCGCGCCTTCGCCAACACCGGCGGTAAAGCACTTGCCGACCAGCGTCGCGAACATGCTCAGGCTTTCGCCCGCCAAAGCCGGTGAAGGAATTGCTGTGAGCGCGATTGCCACGGCGGTTTGGAAGGCAAGACGGACCATGGTTTCCTTGATGGCAGGGACGGGTTACCAAGTGCCTAGAGTCTTTCAGGAATAGACGGCACCAGCCCGCTCCCCCGCCCGGCCACCCATATTGTACAATGGCCTGGGTGGCCGGGCGGGGGAGCGGGCTGGTGCCGATTCGACGCAAGTCGGAAAAACTCTAGCCGAAAAGGTTGACAGAGGCAGCACAGATTGATTTATGATCCACTGTATATCATAAAATTCCGGAGAGCCGTGCCATGCTCGATTATGAAACCGCCGATTTCTACACCGACGTGGCGCTGGTCGATGATCCGCATGCCTATTTCGACCATTTGCGCGCGCAAGGGCCGGTCACCAAAATGCCCGGCCGCAATGTCTATGCGGTCACCGGCTTTGACGAAACCGTGGCGATGGCGCTCGATACCGAGCATTTCAGCACGATCAATTCGGTGATCGGCGGCAAGCTGGTGCTGCCGTTCGAGGTCATGGGCGATGACATCAGCGTCGAACTTGAAGCTGCGCGGCCGCAGATCCATTTCGCCGATCAGATCACCTCGCAAGGCGGCAAGCGGCACACCGATCTGCGCTCGATCCTCGCGCCGCTGTTCACGCCCGGTCGGATGAAGGCGCTCGAACCCAGGCTGCTCGCCACGGCGGATGGCCTGATCGATGAATTCGCAAAGGCGGGCAAGGTTGATCTGGTCAAGAGTTACGGCGGGCCTTACGCCACGCTGGTGATCGCCGATCTGCTGGGGCTTCCCGATGATGTGCGCCATCGTTTCCGGACCGCGCTCGAAGGTGCGGTGCCGATGCCGATGGACGCCAGCATCGACGACATGATGAAAAACCCGCTGGCAAGCCTCGGCAAAGACCTGTTCAAGCTGCTCGCCAAGCGGCGCCTGCTCCAGCACCCGCTTATGGCCCCGCTGCGCGCGATTTTCGGCGCGCCCAAAGATATCCTCGCCGAAATGGCGGCGGCGCGCTTCCCCGATGGCGGTAAGCCGACGCTGGTTGATATTACATCGCTCGCCGCCTTCCTGTTCGGTGCGGGGCAAGACACCACCAACCGCCTGCTCGCGGCCTGCATGAAGGTCATCGCGACCAGGCCCGACGTGCAGCAAATGATGCGCGATGATCCCCAGCGGATCGGTGATCTGATCGAGGAGTGTCTGCGGCTTGATGGGGCGGTCAAAAGCGGCGGGCGGGTGTGCAAGAAGACCACGACGCTCGGCGGGGTGGAAATCAAGGCAGGTTCGGTGATGATGCTATCACCGCTCGCCGCCAATCGCGACCCGCGCCGGTTTGAAAGCCCGGGCGAATTCATCCTCAACCGGCCCAGGATCAAGGAGCACGTCGGCTTTGGCCGCGGCGCGCACACCTGCATCGGCGCAATGCTGGCGCGGCGCGAGGTGGCGGTGAGCATCGAGCGGCTGCTGGCGCGGATGGGCAATATCCGGCTTTCGGAGGAACATCACGGGCCGGTGGGCGCATGGCACTTCCGCCACGATCCAACCTATGTGCTCAACTCGCTATCCGATCTGCATCTCGAATTCGATCCGGTCTAAGGAAGCCTGAACCATGACACTCGCCGAGAGAGACTATTTCACCGATTCTGACGTGCTGCTCGATCCCTATGCCTATTTCGAGGCGATCCGCGAGCATGGCCCGGTGTTCCGCATGCCGATGCGCGATATCGTCATCGTCACCGGGCACAAGGAAGGTGCCGAGGTATTGCTCAACACGGCGGATTTTTCATCGATCATCAACCCCGAGCCGCTCGCGCCACTTAGTTTCGAGCCCGAGGGCGATGATATTTCCGGGCAAATCGCCAGTGCCAAGGCGGCAAACCCGGCGCTTGAGCTGCTGGTAACCTACGACGGAGTTCGTCACACTGCGGCGCGCGCCTTGCTCAATCCGCTGTTCATTCCCTCGCGGCTGAAAGCCAACGAAGCGTTCATGCGTGATTTCGCCGACGCCATGGTGCGCGAAGTGGTGGCGCAAGGGCACTGCGAACTGATCAACAAGGTGGCGACACCCTATGTCACACTGGTCGTTGCCGATCTGCTGGGCGTGCCCGAGGATGATCGGCAAAAGTTCCGCGATGTGATCGATGCCGGGCCGCCGCCGGGCAATATGGACACCGCCGATGCGCAACAAGGTGCACCGCAGGGCAGCCAGGCGCTGATGTTCATGGCCGGGTTCTTCTTCCAGTACCTGTCAGACCGCCGAGCCAATCCCCGCGATGACGTGATGACCGAACTGGCCTTGGGCAAATACCCCGATGGCACCACGCCAGACATTGGCGAGGCGGTGAAATCGGCAATGTTCCTGTTCGCCGCCGGGCAGGACACTTCGGCCAAGCTGATCGGCAATGCCATGCGCTTACTCTGCGAAGATCAGGAATTGCAGCAGCAATTGCGCGAAGATCGCACTTTGATTCCCGGCTTTTTGGAAGAAGTCATGCGGCTTGAAGGTTCGACCAAGGCGACCTTCCGCCTGTCAAAGCGCAAGACGAAAATCGGTGATTTCGAGGTTCCCGCCGGCCAGCGCGTTGTCATTGCCGTCTCCGCCGCCAACCGCGATCCGCGCCGTTGGGTTGATCCCGCCGAGTTCCGCATTGGCCGCCCGCGGATCAAGGAACATCTCGGCTTCGGCCGCGGCGCGCATACCTGCGTCGGCGCACCGCTGGCGCGGGTGGAAGTGGCCGTGATCTTCGACCGCTTCTTGGAGCACACCAAAACGATCCGGCTGAGCGAGGCCCACCACGGGCCAGCGGGCGAGCGACGCATTGACTACGAGGCCAGCTACATCATTCGCGGACTGGCCGACCTGTGGGTGGCGTTCGAGGCGGCGTAGATCGCCCTCGGACAAGTAGGTGGACCTTATTCCTCAACCAGTTCCTGCACGCGGGTCAGCAGTGCCTGAATGCGGTTTGCCGCATCGGTAAATGTGGCAACTTCCTCACGGCGGGTGTTGCCGCGCGCTTCCTTGGCGGCTTCGAGATAGCCTTCCATATCGGCTTCCATTGCATCGACGAGGATTTCGAGCTCGTCCTGCGTGAGTTTGAGGGTGACTGTATCGGCCATGGGTCTTCCTTAGTATCTTAATTCCGTGTTCCCCCGCGAAGGCGGGGGCCTCATGACTATATTCGCGAGGTTGAGTGATCTGCCTGAGGCCCCTGCCTTCGCGGGGGAACACGCAACTGTCAAATATGAATTGGCTTGCCCGTCACGGCCATTGCCGCTTCCTTGATTGCTTCGGAATGGGTGGGGTGCGCGTGGCAGGTATAGGCGATGTCTTCCGATGTCGCGCCGAATTCCATGGCCTGGACTGCCTGTGCGATCATCGTTCCGGCTACCGAGGCAATGCACCAGACGCCGAGCACGCGGTCGCTTTTGGCATCGGCGATGATCTTGACGAAGCCGTCGGGCTCGTGGTTGGTTTTCGCCCGGCTGTTGGCGAGCATCGGGAATTTTCCGACCTTGATCCCGCCGCCGGAAGCAGCAAGCTTCTCGCGCGCCTGATCTTCGGTAAGGCCAACGCCGGCGATTTCGGGCCAGGTGTAAACCACGCCGGGAATGACATCGTGGTTCACGATCCCGGTGAGCCCCGCAATATTTTCCGCGACGGCAATGCCCTCGTCCTCGGCCTTGTGCGCAAGCATCGGGCCGGGAACGACATCGCCGATGGCCCAGATGCCTGCCACCGAGGTGCGGAAATCATGGTCGATCTCAATCTGCCCGCGTGCGTTGGTGGCAAGGCCAGCCTTGTCGAGCGCAAGGCCTTCGGTGTAGGGGCGGCGGCCGATCGAGACGAGAACGCAATCGGCCTCCAGCGTTTCAGCCGTGCCGCCAGTTGAAGCTTCAAGCGTCAGCGTCGCCTTGCTGCCCTTCACCGTGGCGCCCGTTACCTTGGTCGAAAGCCTGAGCGTCATGCCCTGCTTCCTGAAGATTTTCGCGGCTTCCTTGCGCACGTCCATGTCCATGCCGGGGAGCAATTGATCGAGGAATTCGACGACAA
>JANLOZ010000021.1:0-6593 GCA_031366845.1 Novosphingobium sp.
CGCCGTGCTCGACGTCCACCTCAAGGGCGCATTCCACGTCGTCCGCGCCGCGATGGGGCCGATGTGTGATGCTGGCTATGGCCGCGTGGTGCTGACCAGCTCGATCGGCGGGGTCTATGGCAACAAGGCTTGCGTCAACTATGCCATGGCCAAATCGGGCATGATCGGGCTTAGCAATGTGATCGCACTTGAGGGCGAAGAGCATGGCGTCAAATCCAACGTCATCGTCCCCGCCGCGGTCACCCGCATGGCAGACGGCCTCGATACTTCGTTCTATCCGCCGATGGGGCCGGAACTGGTCGCACCGATGGTCGGCTGGCTGGCGCATGAGGCTTGCTCGGTCTCGGGTGAGATCTATGCAGCGGTGGCCGGGCGCATGGCGGAAATGTATATTGGTGAGACCAAGGGGGCCTTTCAGCCTGCGTGGAGCATCGATGATGTTGCGGCGCGGATCGGAGCGATCCGCGACAAGCGCGATGCCAAGGTGTTTGGCCTGCACGGGCATGTCGCGCATTTGGGCTATAGCTTTGGCATGGCGCGTGGAGTGGGTAAATGATTCGGACAGCAAGGCAGTGAACAATCTGCTCGTCCAGCGTTGCCGCTGCGCCTATGCTCTGGTTTCTTAGGTCACATCCGGTCTGAGCTGAACCGGGAATGCGCAGATGAGCGAACACAAGGTATTCGGCCTGATTCCGATGCGCAAGTTCTACCGTGCTCAGAAGGCTACCTGGCTGGGCAAGGCATTCTCCACCTTCTGGGGCGCATGGTCGGCGATTGGCTTGCCGTCGCATGGCATGTCCCAGCTTGAAGTTGCTGGCAGAAAGACCGGAAAACCCCATCGGCTTGCCGTCGTGGTTGCCCGTGTCGAAGGTAAGCAATACCTTGTCTCGATGCTGGGCGAGTGTGAATGGGTGAGGAATGCACGGGCGCATCCTGATGTTGTAATCGCACGGTTCAAAAGGCATCACGTCAGGCTGGAAGAAGTGCCAATCGCCAAGCGTGGGCCGATAATCCAAGAATACCTGCGCTGTGCACCAGGTGCTCGACCGCATATCGGCCTCCCAGCTGATGCTTCGCTGGCTGACTGCGCGCGCGTTGCGCCAAACCATCCGGTGTTCCGGATTGTTGGCTGATCTGGATTAGCCCTATTCCCCCCGCCACACGGGTTTGCGCTTTTCCGAGAACGCCAGCGGGCCTTCCTGGGCATCGCCTGAATTGTAGCAGATTTCATGGGCGGCATAGGCAGCATCGATGGCATCGGCGCGGCCCATTTCGGTGCTCAGCATCACGGTGTTGCGCGCCGCCTGCACCGAAAGTGGCGCGCCTTCGAGCACTTCACGCGCGAGTTCCAGCGCGGCGTCCATCAGCGCTTCGGGCTCGGCCAGCCGGTTGACGAGGCCGATTTCATAGGCGCGCCGGGCTGTGATCGGCTTACCCGTCAGCACGATTTCCATGTAAATCCGCTGCGGGATCATGTGGATCAGCGGTGCCGCCCAGGGGCTGCCGCGCCCGACCTTAACCTCGGTGATGGCGAATTTCGCTGCGGTGCTGGCGACGCACAGATCGCAGGCCTGCGCGATCATCCAGCCGCCGGCAAAGGCCACGCCGCCCACCGCTGCGATGGTCGGCTTGCTGAGGCTGATGTTCTCATAAGGCACCGGAAACATGTCGCGCGGCGGAACTTTGAGGCCCTTTTCGACCATCTCGTTAAGATCACCGCCCGCGCAGAATGCCTTGTCGCCGCTGCCGGTAAGGATCGCGATCCGCGCCGCATCATCGCCCTCAAATCGCGCCCATGCCGTGAACAGCCCTTCGCGCACTTCAAGGCTCAGGCAATTGCGCTGCTCGGGGCGGTTGATGGTTATCACCGCAACGCCCGGTTCGCGCATTTCGTAGAGGACGGCGTCGGTCATCAGAATCCCCTTTTGGCAATGTCGAAGGCCGCCCGCTCCAGCGCCTCACCGAAGTCTGGATGGGCTATGGCGATCAGGCGGCGGCTGCGTGTCGCCAGCGACTGCCCCTTCAATTGCGCCGCGCCATATTCGGTGACGACCACGTCGACTTCGCTGCGCGCGGTGGTTACCGGACCAGACAGCGCGGGCACGATCTTGCTGATGCTCCCGCCCTTGGCGGTCGCGGCGAGCACCATCAGCGAATGGCCGCCGGGTGATCGCGCGCCGGCACGGACGAAATCGACCTGCCCGCCGGTTCCGCCCATATAGGCAGTGCCGGTCTGTTCGGCGTTGACCTGCCCGGTCAGATCCACCTCGAGCGCCGAATTGATCGTCACCAGCCGCGAAAGCTGGCCGAGCACGGCGGCATCGTGGGTATAGCTGGTCGGCGTCATGCGGATGGCGGCGTTGCGGTGGGCAAAATCATAGAGCCGCCGCGTGCCGACCAATGCGCCGTTGATCGTCACCCCGGCGTCAATTTCCTTGCGGGCATTGGTGATCACCCCGGCCTCGATCAGATCGACCAGGCCGTCGCCCAGCATTCCCGAATGGACGCCGAGGTCCTTGCGGTCAGAAAGCTGGCGCAGGATGGCATCGGGCACCGCGCCGACGCCGGTCTGGATCACCGAGCCATCGCCGACATAGGCGGCGCAATGGCGGGCGATTGCCTCATCGGTTTCACCGATTTTTGCGGGCGGAACCTCAACCGGCTGTCTCGATACCATCACCGCGACATCGATCGCGCTCGCCGGGATCATCTCGCCATAGGTGTGGGGGACTTGATCGTTGATCTCGGCGATCACCACCCGCGCGCGTGCCACTGCCGCGCGGACGTAGTCGCTGATCAGGCCGCAGGAATGGTTGCCGTCAGCATCTGCCGGGCTGACCTGGATCATCGCGACATCGCAGGGCAAGATCCCGGCGGTGATCAGCGGTCCGATCTGGCTGACGTGGACCGGGATTACATCAAGCGCGCCTCTCCCCTCAGAATCCGCCTTGGTCATGACACGCAGCGCGCCGATTGCGCCCATGCTCGTCAGGCGGAAGCTGGCCGCGCTTTCGGGGGTGAACAGCCCGGAAAAGCTGGTGGCGATGAAGGCGGAGAGGCCTGCGATCTGTGCGCCCTGTTCGATCAGCGCTTCGACCAGGGTGGTGGGTTCGCCGCAGGCCTGGCCGAAGACGATGGTGTCGCCGGGTTTGAGAAATTGGCGCAGGTCAAGGGTTTCAGGCCTATGCTGGTGCAAACTCACAGTTTCCCCACCTGCCGCAGCAGCAACTGCGCCCTCGAAAGATAAGGCCGGTCCAGCATCGCACCCTTCCAGCCAATCGCCCCGACGCCCGGATTGGCGGCGAAAATATCGACAATCTCCTGCGCCTCGGCAATCTCCGCCTCGCCCGGCGTAAAGGCGGCGTTGATTACATCGACCTGCGCCGGATGGATCGCCATCATGCCCTTGAAGCCATCGCGGCGGACGCGGGTGGCGCGCAGACGCAGGGCTTCAAGGTCCTTGAAATCGGCGGAAATCGTTTCGATTGCAGTGACCCCAGCAGTTGCCGCGCCGAGCACGGTCATCGTGCGCGCCAGTTCATAAGTGAAGGTATAAGCGCCGCTCTCATCCTTGTTCGATTGCGCGCCAATCGAATCGGCAAGATCCTCTGCCCCCCAGGTCAGCGCGACAACCCGCGGTGCGCCTTTGTAATCGCCGGTGTGGAACATGGCTTCGGCGGTTTCGGTAATCAGCACGATGACGGGGGTCGAACCCTCCTCAAGCCCATGCGCCACTTCGAGCGCCGAGAGGCAGTGGTCGAGCTTTTCGACATCGGCGCGGCCATAGACCTTGGGCAGCATGATCCCGCCGGGGTTCGCGGGCATAACCGCTGCCAGATCGTGCAGCGTATGCGGGCCATCGAAAGGATTGATCCGCACCCACAAACGGTAGCGCTGTTCGGGGTTGGCCTTGATAAAATCATGCACCATCGGCCGCGCCGCCGCCTTGCTTTCGGGCGCAACCGCGTCTTCAAGGTCGATCAGCACGATATCGGCACTGCCCTCCATCGCCTTGGTCATCTTCCTTTCGCTGTCACCGGGGGCGAACAGCCAAGACCGGGCGGATATGGGCTGGTGGTGGACGGGCATTATGCTTCCTTGGCTCCCCTCCTCTTCAGGGGGAGGGGCTGGGGGTGGGGCTTCTCGGCTATACGGAGCATCTCGAGTGGGGAGAAGCCCCACCCCAACCCCTCCCCTGAAGGGGTGGGGCTTTAGACGTCAATAAGACTTCGGCAATTCCAGCACCTTCTCGGCGATGAAATTCATGATCTGGTGCGGGCTGACCGGGGCGATGCGCGGGATCAGCACTTCGCGCAAGTAGCGTTCGACGTGATATTCCTGGGCATAGCCCATCCCGCCCATAGACATGACCGCGGTCTGGCAGGCCTCAAACCCGGCCTCGGCGGCGAGGTATTTGGCAGAGTTGGCCTCGACCCCGCATTCAAGCCCTTTATCGAACAAAGTTGCCGCCTTGAAAACCATCAGCGCGGCGGCCTCAACCTGCATCCATGCCTTGGCGAGCGGGTGCTGGATGCCCTGATTCTGGCCGATGGGCCGCCCGAAAACGATCCGTTCCTGCGCATATTTGCTCGCCCGCTTGATCGCCACCCGGCCGAGCCCGGTTGCCTCTGCGCCGAGCAACACGCGTTCGGGGTTGAGGCCCTTGAGCAGAATGCGGAAACCATGGCCTTCCGCGCCAATGCGGTCCTGCTCAGGAACGAACAGATCATTGATGAACATCATGTTCGATCCCACCGCATGCCGCCCCATCTTGGGGATCAACCGCGTTTCGATCTTGCTGCGATCAAGCGTGGTGTAAAACAGCGAGAGGCCTTCGGTTTTCTTTTTCACTTCTGCAAGCGGCGTGGTGCGGGCGATAATCAGCATCTTGTCAGCCAGATGCGCCTGGGTGATCCACACCTTCTCGCCATTGAGCAGATAGCCGCCGTCCACTTTGTCGGCGCGCGTTTTCAGGCTGGTGGTATCAAGCCCGGTATTCGGCTCGGTCACCGCAAAGCACATCTTTTCCGCGCCTGAAATGATCGACGGGATCATCCGTTGCTGCTGCTCGTCGCTGCCGAACAGCACCACCGGTTCCAGCCCGAAAACCGGCAGGTGGATCGCCGAGGCGGCTGACATGCCGCCGCCGCTTTCGGCCACCGCCTGCATCATGATCGCCGCTTCGGTGATGCCGAGGCCTGATCCACCGACGCTCTCGGGCATGGCAATCCCCAGCCAGCCATCGGCAGCCATCGATTGGTGGAACTCGGCGGGAAATTCGCCGGAGCGGTCATGATCGAGCCAGTAATCATCGGAATACTGCGAGCAGTGCTGCAATACCGCCTCGCGGATGGTCTGCTGGTCCTGGGTAAAGCCGAAATCCAAAGCCAAGCTCCTGCTGCGCTGATCGGCGGCTACCACCGCAGCCACCTTGCCACAATCACGATGCGGGGCAATATCGGCCCGGCGAATGGATTTCTGCGCCGCCATGCTATAGCCGCAAGCCCTATGAACCAGCCTTCTGACCGCCCCGGGCCGCTCGCGGGCATTCGCGTAATTGACCTCACCAGCGTGGTCTTCGGGCCTTACGCAACGCAGATCATGGCCGATATGGGCGCCGATGTGATCAAGGTGGAAGCGCCGGCAGGTGACAACACGCGCTGGATTTCCGCCGGCCCGGCAGAGGGGATGGGCGGAGTCTATGTCAACGTCAATCGCGGCAAGAAAAGCGTTGTGGTCGATCTGGCGCGCGCGCCCGGCAAAGAGGCGATGCGGCGACTGATTGCGGGTGCAGACGTGTTCATCCATTCGATGCGCGGCAAGGCCATCGCCAAACTGGGCTTTGACTATGCGGCGGTCCGGGCGATCACGCCCGACATCATCTACACCAATTGCTATGGCTATTCGCGGCGCGGGCCAGAGGCGGACCAGCCCGCTTATGACGATACCATTCAGGCCGAATGCGGCATCACCCATGTCCAGGGCCTGCTCAACGGCGAGCCCGGCTTCGTCGGCACGATCATGGCCGACAAAGTGGCAGGGCTGCACGCGCTCTATGCAACGATGATGGCGCTGTTCCACCGCGAGCGCACCGGCGGCAAGGGCAAAGGCGAGGGGCAGGAGGTTGAGGTCACAATGTTTGAGGCGATGGCCTCATTCATGCTGGTTGAGCACGCCAACGGGCGGCTGTTCAACCCGCCGCTCGGGCCAGCGAACTATCACCGCGCGGTGGAGCGCAACCGCAAGCCTTACAAAACCAAGGACGGTTACGTGGCGGCGCTGATCTATAATGACAAGCACTGGAACGCGTTTATCGAGGTGGTGCAGCCCGAATGGAATTCGCCCGAATTTGCCACCCTGGAACTGCGCGCGAAGCAGATCGGGCGGGTTTACGGGCTGCTCGGCGAAACCTTCACCACGCGCACCACGCAGGAATGGCTTGATCTGCTGCGCGCATTGCACATTCCGGCCTCGCCACTGCGTTCAACCGATGAGCTGTTTGATAATGAACACCTGAATGCGATCGGCTTTTTTGAAAAGCAGGATAGCTCGATCGGTGAAATTACTTATCCGGGGGTGCCGGTGTGGTTTTC
>JANLOZ010000066.1:0-3606 GCA_031366845.1 Novosphingobium sp.
CACGCAAAACCCCACGGCGGTGAGCGCCGCGACGGGCCGCGCCCGGCCCCGCGTAGCGATGCGCCGCGCCCGGCTCCGCGCAGCGATGCGCCGCGCAGTACCAATGGTGATCGTCCCGGCGGCGATCGCGGTCAGCGCCGCTTTGGCGGTCAGCGCCCCGGCGGCTCACGCCAGGGATGATTTTGACGGCCCTCTCCGGGTGACCGGAGGGGGCCAGTCAACTGTAGAGGCAGTCAGCCTGCCTTTGCCAGCAGCCCCGCATTCTTGCCCGAAAGCCGCCCGAATACCGAGCCGTTGAGCAGCCCGGTGCCGCCTGGATAGTTCTCGAAGAATATCCCGCCAACCAGCTCGCCCGCGGCATATAACCCCGGCATTGCCTTGTCGGTAAGGTCAAGAACCCGGCCATCGGTATCGATCTTCAATCCGCCAAAAGTGAAGGTAATCCCGCAGGTTACGACATAACCGTGGTACGGACCCTGATCGATGGGCAGCGCCCAGTTTGACTTGGGAACCTTCAGGCCTGTGGTGCAAACGCCGTCAAGGATCGACGGGTTGTATTCACCCGGCTGACAAGCCTTGTTGAATTCCGCCACCGTCTTTTCCAGCCCGGCAGCATCGATATCAAGCGCCTGCGCAAGGTCGGCAAGGCTCTCACCGCTCGCGCGCGTAACCTCGCGGATGCGGTATTCATCGCGCACCAAAGCGTGCGTTTTCTCGTCGAAAATCTGCACCGCGGTGCGTTGCGGCTGCTTCATCACTTCCTTGCCGTATTTGGCATAGGTGTGGTTGCGGTAATCCGCGCCCTCATCAAGGAACCGCTCACCATTGAGGTTCACGACGATGCCGATGGGGTACGAATGCTTCTGGAAATTATCGAGAATCACCCGGTCGCCATAGGGCGGCGCGGAAATGTCCCACTGCACAGCGTGGCACGATGACCAGCCGCCATGCGGCCGCGCGCCGATGCGCAGTGCGGCGTTGATCCCGTCGCCCGTGTTATGCTGCGTGCCGCGCACCCGGCACAGTTCCCAGCCTTGCCCGAGATAGCGCACGCGCATTTCCGGGTTCGATTCAAACCCGCCGCAGGCCAGCACCACCGCTCTGGCGTTGAAATCGACATAACCATCAGGGCCAAAGGCGTGCACGCCCGTGACTTCGCCCTTCTGGTTCTGGATCAGATCGCGCAGGCCGGTTTCATACAGCACGGTAATGCCCATGCGGTCCGCCGCCGCCATCAGCATATCGACCAGCCCCCAGCCACCGCCTACCGCCTCGATATTGACCCCGCCATAGAAGTGATGTTTTCCGTCAATCTTGAAGCTCTGGCGGCCGAACATCGGGATAAAGTGGATCTTGTGCCCGCGCATCCAGCGCATGACATCGCGCGACTGGGAAACGAGAATACCGCCGAGATCCTCGTCGCACTGATGCTCGGTAATCCGCATCAGCACTTCCATGAACTGCTCTTCGCTGAAGGACGGCAGGTTGCCGATGGACTCGTATTCACCCGGGGTCATGTCATCGAGAATATCGCTCCGCAGATCCTCGACGCCATCGTGGCAAAAGCGGAAACCGCCGGCGGTAAAGGTTGAATTGCCGCCACGATCTTCACGCGTGGCCTTTTCCAGCACGAGCACCGATGCGCCCTGCTCAGCCGCTGAAAGCGCCGCGCACATCGCCGCATTGCCTGCGCCGACGACGATCACGTCCCAATCCGTTTCAACCGACATGCCTGATTCCCGACGTCAATAATGATACTAATGCGATGCTATTTATCCAGCGTCGCCGGTGATGGCAAGTGCGCGGTCAATCGCCGGGGCGGGAAGGGCGGGGCGTGGCCGCGGTATCGCAGGCGATTCAACCCCGGCTCAGAGTTAAGTCCAACCGCTTGAACAACTGTTCCAATAGCCGCTCGGAAATCCGACCTGCCCGTTCGATGAAGTAGGCTTTGCCGATAGTCTGAATATGTGTGGGCTGAGCAACCGAATCTTGCGGAAGCCCGGTTGCCTTGGCAGCAAGGAACAAATTGGTCGTCACCTCAGTCCACTTGAGATTACTCGTAAGCGGGATGCAGACGACGGTATCAATTCGGCTCTGCGTCAGCCAATTTGCCTGCACCACGACAACGGGACGCCGGAAACCGGCTACAGAACCTCTTGGCTGACCGAGATCAGCCCACCATATGTCGCCTTGTTCAATCACTCGCGTGCCTACCACTCGACTCGCTCAAACGTTTGTCGCGCCGCCTCGAGAGCAAAATCGTCTTGCTCTTGCTCACCGATCGCATCCAGAGCGGCATTTATCTGCTCGGTCAGCGAGGGACCGTTGTTGTTGGCAACGAATTCCTTGAGCGCGCGAGCATAAACCTTGCTCCGCGAGAGATTGAGGCGGCGGGCCAATTGCTCGGCATCGTCGAAGATCGGATCGGGGATTGAGACGGCTACTTTCATACCTAAAGTATGACTTTTGTATCGCCAAATGTCAATCAGCCGTCGCGAAAAACCACCGCCCCCTCAAACAGCCGCCGCGCGGTGCGATAGACCGCGCCCCATTCTGCCCTTTCACCCACCACCTCGGCGTCAACGAGCAAGGTGCCTGAGGGATGGCCGATGCGGATCGGGCCTTGGCTTGAGGCGCAGAGTTGCTGCGGGATTGTACCAGTCACGCGCGATGCCACCGCAAGGCAGACCGCGCCGGTGATCGGCACCGCGCGGTGCGGCTGGCCGACAGAGATCATTCGCACGGCAATGTCATGTTCACCCGCGCCCAGCCTCCCCGAGAGCGTCGGGGCATCGGCGGGCGCAGCGAGCATCGCAACCTTTGGTACTGAAGCCATGCGCGCAATGCCCATGGCATCGGCGGCAGCATTGCGTATCGCCTCCATGCGGGCGAGAAACTCCGCGTTCTGTTCAAGGTCTTGCGGCAGTTCGGCGCCGGTCATGCCCAGATCAGCGGCGCGGACGAAGACGGCGGGATTGGCGGCGTCGATGCAGCTGGCCTCGATCAGCCCAAGGCTGGCAATATCAAAGCGGTCGATCACATTGCCGGTGGGCAGCAGCTTCCCGGTCTTCGCCCCGCCGGGTTCGAGAAACTCCAGCCGGATCGGCGCGGCGGTTCCGGCCACGCCATCGATGGCAAAGTCGCCGTCGGCTGCCAGCAAGCCCTGCTCCAGCGGAAACCGCGCGCGGATCAGTTTGCCGGTGTTGGTGTTGTGAATCGTTACCGCTGCCTCGCCCGTGGCAGGCGCAGCAACCAGTCCCTCCTCGATGGCAAAGGGCCCGATGGCCGCAGACATATTGCCGCAATTTCCGCCGTAATCGACCCCGTCACTATCGGGCAAAAGCTGGACGAAAGTGAAATCGACATCCGCTCCCGGATGCGTCGGCGCACCGACCACGCAGACCTTGTTCAGCGAGGACAGCCCGCCGCCCATGCCATCGAGATTGCGGCGATCAGGATCGGGAACCCCCATCGCGGCGAGGAAAATGGCATCGCGCGCCGCGCGGGTCTCAGGCAGGTCCGCCTCGCGGAACATCAGTGCCTTGCTGGTGCCACCGCGATAATAGACCGCCCTGATGCGCTGGAGGCTCAAGCCTGCGCCTCGAT
>JANLOZ010000075.1:0-3044 GCA_031366845.1 Novosphingobium sp.
CGAGCGAACTCGGATTCGAGCCCGATTGGCTGGCGAGCCAGGAAGGGCTGGATTTCCTGACCGGACGCGCGCTTGCGCCCGGCTCGGAGCTTATTGCTGCGGATTCCGATGATCGCGCGCAGCCATTCCGAGATGATCGCGATCAGAGGCGGTCACCCGGTCGACATGGTTTGGGTGTAAAGCGCGGTATAAAAAGGGGCCAACCACCGGCTTAAAAACGGGCCAGTCGGTTTAAACAAAAAGCCTCGGGTTGAGGCTGGGCATGATCGGCAGCGGGGAAGCGGCTGGAGCGGAGCGGAAGCCGATTTTCCGCTGCCGATGGCCGTTTCTGATCACGTCATCTTGCTGCCCTCCTTATCCTTGTGGCGCTTGCGACTGCTGGCTAGGCGGAAGCTCTCGCCATTCATCTCGAGGATGTGGACGTGGTGGGTCAGCCGGTCGAGCAAGGCGCCGGTGAGGCGTTCGGACCCGAACACCGATGTCCATTCATCGAAGGGCAGGTTGCTGGTGATGAGCGTGCTGCCGCGTTCGTAGCGCTGGCTGAGCACCTCAAACAGCAGCTCGCCGCCCACGGCGGTGAACGGCACATAGCCCAGCTCGTCGAGGATCAGCAGCTTGACCGAGGCCAGGTGCTTCTGGACGCTGCGCAGCCGCCGCTCGTCCCTGGCTTCCATGAGATCATGGACCAGCGCCGCCGCTGTGGTGAACGCCACGCTTTGCCCCTTCTGGCAGGCGGCAAGGCCAAGTGCGAGGGCGGCGTGGGTCTTGCCGGTGCCGCTCGGCCCCAGCGCAATGACATTGCGCCGCTGCTCGATCCACTCGCCGCGCGCGAGCTCCAGCACCAACGTCTTGTTGAGTGATGGTTGGGCGGCAAAATCGAAGGTATCGAAGCTCTTGGTGTGCGGGAACTTCGCCATGCGGATGCGGCGCTCGACCATCCGGCGTTCGCGATCGATCCGCTCAAGCTCGCACAGGCGAAGCAGGTAGCGTGGGTAATCGGCACGGTCCTGCGCGGCTTCGAAGGCGACCTTCTCATACTCGCGCACAAAGGTCGGCAGCTTCAGTGCTTTGAGGTGGTTGGCCAGCAAGACCGCTGGCGGCACGCTGGTGCCAACCCCCAAAACCAGATCCTGCGCCATGGCGGGCAGCGGCATTGGCGTATCGGTCATGCCGGTGCTCCTGCTGCTGTGGTCCCTGCTGGGGACAGCAGACCCATGTAGCTGCGCGGATCGGTGCGACCGACATGCGCGCGCGGCAGGTGCGGATAGAGCTGCAGATCGAGGCGCGGCACGCGCCGTTCAAGCCGCGCCAGAGCGAGCATCTTGACCGCATCGAAGCTGATCGCCCCCAGATCCAGCGCGCGGGCCACCGCCCATTCCACGAGGCTCTGCTCGAACCGCTCGCACAGTCGCAGCACCTGGATGAACTCGCGGCGGCCCTCTTTGCCGCTGCGCGCCTCCATCAATCGGCGGATGCGATGCATCGGCTCCGCCAGTACCCAGCCATCGAGCGGCGCGGCCTGATCCAACGCGCGTGGCTTGTGCTCCAGCAGCGCCAGGTAATGGAGCGGGTTGGCGATGAAGTCCTCGCGCTCGTAGCTGCGCGGATGCACCGCGATCTGTTCCCCCCGGCAAATCACCGCGACCCGGTCGACATAGCCTTTGATCACCAACTCTTGATGGGCATAGGCCGTGGGGACCGAGTAATCATTGGTGCGGTAGCGCACCAATGACATCGACGAGGCTCGCCCTGTCACGATATGGCATGGGTCGAACGGCACCGCAGGCAACGCCATGAACGCCGCCAGATCGGCTTGCATCCGCTCCCCAATGCTCTGGCTGTACCCGCGCAGCACCTCTTGCCTGCGCTCCACGCATCGCTCGAGGAACCCTGCGTTCATCGCATCGATGCTATCTGCCACTGGCATCGGCACCATGAAGTGCCGCCGCACATAGCCGACCAGCCCTTCAACCTTGCCCTTGTCGTTGCCTTTGCCGGGGCGACCAAACTTGTCCTCAAACAGGTAGTGGCTCTGCAGGGTAGAAAACATCCGGCTTCGCTCACGCTTCCCGTCGCCCAGGATCTGCGCCACCGCCAGCTTGGTGTTGTCGTAAAGGATCGACTGGGGAATGCCGCCGAAGAAGGCAAACGCTGCGACATGGCCCTCGCAGAACGCCTCGGCCACTTCGGCCGGGTAAGCCTTGAAGAACGGCGCATCGCTGTGCGGCAGATCCATGCAGAAATAGTGGAACCGGGTCAGCTTGCCGCCGATGATCCCGTCGGCCTCGCCAAAATCCACCTGCGCGTGTCCGGGCCTGTGGCTTAGCGGAATGAACACCTCGCGGCTGCGCAACCTGGCTCCTGCCACATAATCCCGAACTATTGTGACGCCACCGGTGAAGCCGTGCTCATCCCGCAGCCGCTCGAATATCCGCACCGCCGTATGGCGCTGCTTGGCATGCACCGTGCGGTCGTCGGCCAAGATCTTGTCGATGATCTCGGTGAACTCAGCCAGCTTCCGGCTGTATGTAACCCCGCATCGCCCATGCTCAGGCGGCTCCGGAAAGGTCAGCATCTTGTCGACCGTCTTGCGGTTAATCCCAAAGTACGATGCGGTCCGGCGGCGGCTCAAGCCGTCGATCATCACGGCGCGGCGAACCTTCTGATAAAGCTCCACTCTCTTCATCCTCCGACCTCGCGCAAAAGCGAAGGTCTAACAGGACTGGCCCCTTTTTATCCCGGGGGTGCCGGCCGATGAGTGGCCCCTTTTAATACCGGTGTTCTCAATAATGGCAAACTTGGCGAACATGCGGTCGTTCCTCGCGATTGGCAGGCTCGCGGCCTGGAATGCCGCCGGCAACGGATCTGCCGGTCAAATGCTTCGCATTTCCAACGATCGCTGGCCTATTGCGCGCGGCGACCGCTGAAGCCGGCTTGTCTCTCGGTGACCGGTTCTGCCTTGCACTCGCGCGCCGGGACGGCCGCCCCGCACTCACCGCGGACAAGCACTGGCGCACCATCGCCGACGCCACCGGGATTACGGT
>JANLOZ010000093.1:0-22394 GCA_031366845.1 Novosphingobium sp.
CACCCGGCCACCCCCCTCCCGGCCGGCCAAGTCATTGTATAATATGGGTGGTCGGGTAGGGGAGTGGGCTGGTGCCGATCCGATGGTAATCGGAAAAACTCTAGCTGCGCAGCTCGATCAGAACGGGATGTCATCATCCAGATCATCAGCGAACCCGCCTCCGCCCGAGCTTCCGCCTGCACCGCCGCCAAATCCGCCGACACTCGCGCCGCCTGAACGCTGACCGCCCCCGCCTGAACCGCCCCCGCCTGAACCGCCAGCGCCCGAACCGCCGCCCCAGTCACCACCGCTACGCTGACCTCCGCCGCCGCCACCGCCGCCCGAACCGGGCGCGCCATCGAGCATGGTCAGCACCGCGCCGGGGCCTTGCAGCACGACTTCGGTGGAATAGCGATCATTGCCCGACTGGTCCTGCCACTTGCGGGTGCGCAGCGCGCCTTCAACGTAAACCTTCGAACCTTTGCGCAGAAAGCGCTCGGCCACGCCGGCCAGGCCGTCCCCAAAAATGGCGACAGTGTGCCACTCGGTGCGTTCCTGCTTTTCGCCGGTGTTCTTGTCTTTCCAGCTTTCCGAGGTGGCGATGCGGATGTTGCACACCTTGCCGCCGTTCTGGAAGGTCTTCACTTCGGGGTCAGCCCCAAGGTTGCCCACCAGAATCACCTTGTTGACGCTGCCTGCCATCGAATCGCTTCCCGTGTCTATTGTGCCGCATGCCTAACTTAAGGAGCGAACAACTGCCAGCGTGGGCAGCGACTTTTTCCAGCCTTACCTCTGGATGCGGCACCTGCCGCGTGATGGGCCAGCTTGCCGGACCCGGTCAACACCTTCACAGCCCGAGAGCGACGGCGCTCCAATAGGTTAGTCCTGCGAAGATGTAGGCCAGGGCGAACAGGTAGAACAACATGAAGGCGGGCCATTTCCATCCGTTGGTTTCACGCCGGGTGACCGCGATGGTCGACATGCACTGGGGCGCGAAGACGAACCAGGCGAGAAAGGCCAGCGCGGTCGGCAGCGACCAGTGCTTTTGCAGCTCTGCGCCAAGCTGGCGGGTGCCCGCTTCATCGCCGCCGCTGGAATTAACCGCATAGGTTGTCGCCAGCGATGCCACGGCAACCTCGCGCGCGGCCATCGCCGGGATCAGCGAAAGAGCAATGTCGCGGTTGAAGCCAATCGGTTTCACCACCACCGCAAGGCCATTGGCAATATGCCCGGCGAACGAGGCATCGACCTGATTCTCGCCCTCGGCAGCGCGCGGGAAATTGAGCAGCAGCCACAGCACCACGGTTACGGTAAAGATGATCGTGCCCGCGCGGCGCAGAAAGATATAGGCGCGCTGCCACAGGCCGAGCAGCAGATCCTTCAATCGCGGCAACTGATACTTGGGCAATTCCATGATGAAACCGCTGGCATCGCCCTTGGTTACCGTGCGGCGCAGGATCATCGCCACCACCATCGCCCCGATCACGCCTGCAAGGTAAAGGCTGAGCAGCACCAGCCCTTGCAAGCCCACCCCCCATGCCACCGCGCGGTGCGGGATGAAGGCAGCGATGATCACGGTATAGACCGGCAACCGCGCCGAGCAGGTCATCAGCGGCGCGATCAGGATCGTCGTCAGCCGGTCTTTGGGATCGGCGATCGAACGCGTCGACATGATCCCCGGCACCGCGCAGGCGAAGCTGGAGAGGAGCGGGATGAAACTGCGGCCAGACAGGCCCACCCGGCTCATCATCCGGTCCATCAGAAAGGCCGCCCGTGCCATGTAGCCCGACGCTTCGAGCGCGAGGATGAACAGGAACAGGATGAGGATTTGCGGCAGGAACACCACCACCGACCCCACGCCGGCGATCACGCCATCGGTCAGCAGATCGCGAAACAGCGAGGGCGGCAGGCCTGCGCGCACGCCCGCACCCAGCGCCCCTGCCCCGGCATCGAGCGCATCGGCAAAGGGCGTGGCGCCGGCAAAAACCGCCTGGAACATCACGAACAGCATGGCGAACAGCACCAGCGGGCCGAGCCAGGGATGCAGCAAGACCCGGTCCATCCGCGCGTGAACCCGGTGCCGCGTGGTTTCCGAAAGGATCGCACCATCGGCCATGGCGTGGGCAGCAAGGCGGCGCTCTGACAGGCCCAGATGCGCAAGCGACTGATCGGGGCCCGAAGTTTGCGTCGTCGCGATTGCGCGCAAAAGATCGTCCAGCCCCCGACGGCGCACAGCCACCGTGGCCACCACGGGCACGCCAAGTGCAGATTCGAGGGCGGCAGGATCGACCACCAGCCCATCGCGGTCCGCCAGATCGATCATGTTGAGCGCCACCACCGTCGGGCGGCCGAGAGCGATGACTTCGAGCGCAAAGACGAGATGTTGTTCGAGGTTGGAGGCATCGAGCACGATTACCAGCAGGTCTGGCGCTGGCTCGCCTTCGAGCGTGCCGAGAATAACCTTGCGCGTCACCTCCTCGTCAGGACTGGTGGCGTTGAGGCCATAGGAACCCGGCAAATCGGTCAGCTCGAGCGGCTCGCCTGAAGGCAGGATCATCCGCCCGGCCTTGCGCTCGACGGTGACACCCGGATAGTTGGCGATCTTCTGTCGTGCGCCGGTGAGCGCGTTGAACAGCGCCGATTTTCCGGCATTGGGATTGCCGACCAGCGCGGCGGTGCGCATCGGGTTCATTGGGCAGTGTTTTCGACTTTGATCAGCTCAACGGTCATCGCCTGAGCATGCGCCCGCCGCAGCGCCACCGTCATCCGACCAATCGTCAAGGCAATCGGATCGTTCCCGGCAAAAACCCCGCGATGGGCAACCGAAACCCTGGCGTCAACATCAATCCCCAGCGCCTGCAAACGTTGCGCTTCCTCGGGCACCAGTTGCGGCCAGTTGACCGCGCTGATGCGCGCCGAAACGCCAATCGGGAGGAGGTCGAGAGTCATATGCTCTGCAATTAGTGGTTGCTAATGTAATTGCAAGTCATTCGCAATAGTGGCGCTTATCGCGATGGATAACGCAGTCGGCCGAGAAACCGCGCCGGGCTGAAGTGTTGCTCCGTTGTGTTCAGCAACTTCGCCTTGGCCTTTTCAAACCGCATGATCGCTTCGATCCGGCGATCCAGAAAAGCCGCGGTCTCGGCGAAGTGCTCGCTCTCATCACCCACATAGACCGCCAGCGTCGCCGCATAGACCGAGCCCAGAATCGCGCGCTTGGTATAGTGGTTGTAATCGGTCGCCGTATCGCCCGCGAGCCGCCACATCGCGTCTGCACTCCGCCAGCCGAACTGCGCCGATCGCACCAGATTTTGCGGCATCGCCATTATCGCCAGCGCCCGCCGCAGCGATTCGCGGGTGCTCGCCACGGCATCAAGCCGAAACTGCACCAGCTGCCGTATGCGCGCGCGGACCGGCAGCGCGGCAAGGCTCACCGCCGATAATTGCGCCGCCATCGCCGCATCAACGCCGCTGATCCAGGCATCGATCATGTCCATTGCCCCGCCCGGAAAGGCCAGCCGTGCGCTCGCGGCGTTAATGCCCAGCGAAGCGGCGGCATTGTCCACCGCCACATTGCCCCAGCCGTCAAACGCGGCATTTCCGGCTATGCGCGGGGCCAAAGCGGCGCGCATTTCCGTCAGCGTCATTTGCCCAGGATCGATGTCAGCAACCGCCACAGACCGCGCCTAGAACGAAGGGCCGTAGGACTGCTTTTTGGCCTTGGCCACCTTCGCCGCAGCATCAAGCTCGCTGGAGATCATGCCGGCGTTCGCCAGCTTGGCATAGTCCATCGGATTGCGCCCTGAATTGTCCGCACGGGTAACATCAGCCCCCGCCTTGATCAGCACCCGCACCAGATCGACATTGCGCTGATGCACTGCAGATATCAGCGGCGTTTCACCCGAGGGGCCAGGATCATTAACCCGCGCACCCTTGGAAATCAGCAGAATCGCGCCATCGGAAAAGCCCGAATTGATCGCCAGCCACAACGGCGTGGTGCCGCCAAAATTGCGGTTATTGGCATCGGCGCCCTTGTACAGCAGATATTCGAGCCACTTGTAATCGTGCCCAGCGATGACGAGGTGCAGCGCCGAATCGCCGCTGGTGATATCACGCGAATTGATGATGATATCGCCGCGCGTGCCCTTCGCGCCCGAGTTGCTGATCATCGTTTCAACCGCAGTGCCATCGCGCTTCTTGACCGCATCGAGGAATTTATATCCCGCCGACATATTCTGCGCAGCCCCCGCGCTGGCGAGCGACAGGACGAGCGCCACCACGGCAATGCGTTTCAAAATTCCGGCCCGTCGCACGATATTACCCTCCTGTTGGCGCAGAACTGCGCGCGGTCACCTTGCATGGCGCGCCTTAGCACTGCATGAACTGCCCCGCCATGCGCAATAGCTTTTCCATCGTTCGCCAGATCGTTTTGGCCCTCACCCTTGTTGTTGCCGCCTGTTCGGGCAAAGAACCGCTGGCCAACGCGCCGTTGGCAGGCGCGGCGATTGGCGGCGATTTCACGCTGCAAGACAAGACTGGCAAGCCGGTGTCGTGGGCGGATTTCAAAGGCAAATGGCGCGTCGTCTATTTCGGCTACACTTTTTGCCCCGATGCCTGCCCGACCGATCTCGGGGTCTTGACCAGGGGGCTCACCAAGTTTGCAAAGTCTGATCCGGCGCTGGCAAGCACGGTGCAAGCGCTGTTCATAACCATCGATCCTGAACGCGATACGCCCGCGCGGGTGGGCGAATTCGCCGCCTTCTTTTCCCCGACGATGATCGGGCTGACCGGCAAGCCCGACGCGATTGACCGCGCAACCAAGGCCTTCGCCGTCTATCACGCGCGGGGAAAAGACATGCCCGGCGGCTATATCATGGATCACAGCCGGATCGCCTATTTGTTCGATCCCGATGGCAAGCCCATCGCCATGCTGCCGATCGACAAAGGCGCCGATGCCGTAGCGCAGGAGCTGACCACATGGGTGCGCTAGCGGCCAGGTTCTGGGAACGCCCGATCGAATCGCTTAATCGCGAGGAATGGGAGGCGCTGTGCGATGGCTGCGGCCAATGCTGCCGCCACAAGGTGGAAGACGAAGACACTGGCCAGGTCTGGCCAACCAATGTCGGCTGCCGCCTGCTTGATCTCAAAACCGGGCAATGTTCTGATTACAGCAAGCGGCACAAATATGTGCCCGACTGTGTGACGCTCAACCCCAAACTCGCCGCAACCTTGCCGTGGCTTCCCTCAACCTGCGCCTATCGCCGCCGCGCCGATGGCGAGCCGCTCCCCGCCTGGCACTACCTGATCAGCGGTGACCGCGAAGCCGTCCACCGCGAAGGCCATTCGATCCGCGGCAAGCTGATATCGGAAGACATTGCCGGGCCGATCGAGAACCATGTGGTGTGGGACGAGGCTTATGACCGCTGAGGCGCGCCATGCTTGAATGGCTGCGCCGTGATCCGCGTGAGGAGCCTGCGGTTGAGGTTGGCGGGCGCGTGCTCCCGGTGCAAATCCGCCGCAATGAACGCGCGCGGCGGCTGACGATGCGATTGGCGAGCGATGGCGGCGCGGTGCTGATCACCGTGCCGCGCTGGATCCCGACGCGCGAGGCGCTCGCCTTTGCCCGCGAGCGGATTGACTGGCTGGAACGGCAGGCGGCGCGCATCCCTGAGGCCAGGCCAGTTGGCAACGGCACCCGGTTTCCCTTGCGCGGCGACATGGTGACTATCGTGCACGATGCCAAAGCGCCGCGCCGTGTGATTCTGGTCGACGGCGAGGTGCGGCTTGGCGGCACCGAGCAAAGCATATCCTCCCGCCTCGTTCGCTGGATGAAGGCTGAAGCGCAGGTCCTCCTCGAACAAGATCTCGCCGATTACTGCGCGCAGGATGGCCGCGATGCGCCGGTTCTTGCCCTTTCATCCGCCCAGCGGCGCTGGGGCAGCTGCTCGGCACGCGGCGCGCTGCGGATCAATTGGCGGCTGATCATGGCCCCCGATATGGTGCGGCGATCGGTCGTGGCGCATGAAGTCGCCCACCTCACCCATTTCGATCATTCGCCCGCATTCAAGGTCCATCTCGCCCGGCTGTTTGAACACCGGATTGGCGAGGCCGACCGCTGGCTGAAACGCGAGGGCCGTGCGCTCTATGGCCATTTTGGCTGACAGACTGGCAATTGACCGGTGCAGCCCCTAGATTGACGCCATGCTAGGCCTGCCCAAAATGAGCACAGTCAGCCCAACCGGGGCGATCACCGAATTTATTGAGGTGATTCGTGATGCCGGGCCCAAACGCTGGCGCACCATGTTGCTTGCAGCGGCGACCACGGGGCTGTTGTTCTGGATGCTCACGCACGATACATGGCGCGGCCCCCCACCGCGCCCGAAGGTTACCTATATCAATTCGTGGCCGCTGACCCGCAGCGACAAGCAGCGGCATGATTTCATCAATGCCAACCAGAAATTCAACGATGTCCGAGCCGCCGAGCAGGCCAGGAGCGAAGAGGAACTGCGCCAGATGTACAAGGCGGTAGGCCGCGCATCAGGCATGGATGTTGACCGGATCGAGCGCGAGGCGAAGGCCGACGCCGCCGCCACCGCCGCCGCCGCCAAAGCCAAGGCCAAGGCAGCAATGCAGGCCCCTGTTGCCCAGCACTGAAGACCTGCGCTGGCTCGATGCTGCGGCACGGATCGGCGCGCGCGGATGGCCCATGGCGCGGCCTAACCCATCGGTGGGCGCAATAGTGGTCAAACAGGGGCGCATTATCGCCCGCGGCTGGACTGGACCGGGTGGCAGACCCCATGCCGAGGCGGTGGCACTCAGCCTGGCGGGCGAGGCTGCGCGCGGCGGCACGCTTTACGTCAGCCTTGAACCCTGTGCGCACCAGAGCGCGCGCGGCCCAGCCTGCGCTGATCTGGTAGCCGCATCAGGGCTGGCCCGGGTGGTGATTGGCTGCGCCGACCCCGATCCGCGGACGGCGGGCGAAGGGTGCAGGCGGATCGAACATGCGACCATTGCAGTCGAGCTGGTTGACAGCGCCGCCTGCAAGCGAAGCCTCGCCGGTTACCTCACGCGCATCACGCAAGGCCGCCCGCACATCACGCTTAAACTGGCGCTATCGCAGGATGGCTGCCTTGCCCGCCCGCCGGGTGAAAGCCGGTGGCTCACCGGCGAGCCGACGCGCGCGCACGCTCATGCGATGCGGGCGCGGATGGACGCGATTTTGGTGGGATCGGGAACACTGGCGGCGGATAGCCCGCGGCTTGATGTGCGGCTGCCCGGACTGGAGGACCGCAGCCCCGAACGCTGGGTTCTGACCCGCGGCAACGCGCCCGAAGGCTGGCAGGCGATGACAGCGCCGCAAGGCGTGTTCGCAATGGGCGATGCGCAGTATCTGATGGTCGAGGGCGGGGCGAAGACGGCACGCGCTTTCCTGGGCGCAGGGCTGGTGGACCGCCTGATGCTTTACCGCGCGCCGGTGACCATTGGCGCTGGCGTTGCGGCGATCCCCGAACTGACCGAAGCCGCGCTTGCAGGCAGGAAATCGGGCTGGCAGCTGTGCGATCAGCGGCGGCTTGGCAATGACGTGCTGGACGTTTACGAGCGAAGCCCATGTTCACCGGAATAGTAACCGCCGTCGGCACGATAACCGAAACCAAGGGTGCTGGCACCGAAACCAGGGGCACGGGCGACCTGCGCGCGGTGATCGCTTGCCCGTTTGACCCCGCACATATCGCCATCGGTGCATCGATTGCCTGTTCGGGCTGCTGCCTTACCGTGGTCGAGCGCGGCGGCGCTGCTGGCGATAGCTGGTTCGCGGTCGATATTTCGGGCGAGACGGTAGCCTGCACCGTGCCCGGACGCTGGGTGGGAGGAATGCCGCTGAACCTCGAACCCGCGCTGAAGCTCGGTGATGAACTCGGCGGTCATATCGTCACCGGGCACGTCGATGGCGTCGGCGAGGTGGTCAGCGTCAGTGCAGCGGGCGGCTCACTGCGCGTTGTCATCGCTGCACCGAAGGAACTCGCGCCCTATATCGCCGCCAAGGGTTCAATCACCGTCGATGGCGTTTCGCTGACGGTCAACGAAGTTGCCGATCAGCCGGGCGGCGCCTGCCACTTCACGCTCAATCTGATCCCGCACACCGGCGAAGTGACGACGCTGGGCGGGCTGGCCGCTGGCGGCAAAGTCAATCTCGAGATCGACGTGCTGGCGCGGTATTTACAGCGGATGCAGAGTCTCAGGGGTTGAGCGGGCCGGTGGCGAAGCTTTCGCGTGTGATTGCATAGACCACATGTGCCACTTCACGCCCGGCCATCTGGCTATGGTCGATCGCATCGGCCAGCCGCCCGCCAATCTTCTCCATCGCCCCGCGTGACCGCCAGTTGGTTTCACCCACCCGGAAGATGACCTGCCCGACGAACTGGAACGCATGTCCCAGCATCAGTCGTTTAAGCTCAAGATTGAACCGCCCGCCCCAGTGGCTGCGCGCAAGGAAAGTCCAGCCGATCTCGACCGAACCGCGATGAGCCGGATCATACCCCTGCCAGCGCGATGAGCCGATGATGCCGCCGCTTGTCTTGTCGATCACCGCCATGGCTCCGCCGCCTGCCAGGGCATCGTCAAAGAATGCCCGGAACACCGCCTCCTGCCAGCGATCCTGCGCTGGATGAATCGCCCATATCTCGGGGTCCGAGGCGACCGCGAACAGCGCCGCCCAATCGCCTGGAGCCAAAGGCCGGAGCAGCAGCCGGTCCCCTTCAAGAACCGGTTGCCGGTTCATTCAGGCGCTCACATCCGCCACGGCGGCGATGAACTGATCGATGTTGCCAGCGGTCAACCCGGCGACATTGATGCGCCCCGATCCTGCCATATAGACGCCGTGCTTCGCACGCATTTCAAGGATTTGCTCAGAGGTCAGCGGCACAATCGAGAAAAGTCCGTGCTGCGCGCCGAGCGGTGAAAGGTTGACCGATCCCGCCATCCCGGCACCCGCTAGCTTCGCGCGAACCTGCGCCAAGCGCGCGCGCATCTGGTCAAGCTCGTCAAGCCACATCGCAGTAAGCGCGGGGTCTTCAAGGATCAGGCGAACCGCCGCCGCACCATGATCGGGCGGCATCGACCACGCAGAGCGCGCGAGCGCATGGCCATTCGAGATCGCCGCCGGGACCAGATCAGCGCTTTCCATCATCACATAGACCGCGCCAACCCGGTCGCGATAGAGACCGAAGTTCTTGTCGCACGAATAGGCAATCAGCGCTTCTGGCACTTCGGCGAGCACCCGGCGCAAACCGTAAGCGTCTTCCTCCATGCCCGAACCCAGCCCCTGATAGGCGAGATCGACGATCGGCAGCACGCCTGATTCGCGGATGGCGGGGGCGATCACATCCCACTGATCGTTGGCATAATCGATGCCGGTGGGGTTGTGGCAGCAGCCGTGGAGCAGGATCGCATCGTCCGCGTCGGCACCGGCAATCACCGCCAGCACTTCGGCCATATCAACCACGCCGTCTGCGGTGTTGTGGGCAAAAGCCTTCAGCTCAAGCCCCAGATCGGCGATGATCTGCGCGTGGTTGGGCCAGCTGGGTGTACCCATCCATATCCGCTTTACCCCCGCGCGCTTGGCCAGCCCCATGGCAAGCCGCACCGCGCCGGTGCCGCCGGGGGTCTGCATGCCTTCAATCCGCCCGTCCCCCAAAATCTTGGCCATCGTCGGATCAGCCTTGCCGAACACCCACGGCATCAGCGCGTGGACAAAGCCCATATCGCCATCTGGCCCGAGATAGGCTTTTGAATTCTGCGTTTCGAGCAGCTTCTTTTCCGCCGCCTTGATCGCGCCAAACACCGGGGTGTCGCCCTGCCCCGTGCGATAGACGCCGACGCCGAGGTCGATCTTGCTGGCGCGCGGATCATCATTGTGGAGCTTGATCAGCGCGAGAAGCGCATCTGCTGGCTGCTGTGCGAGGTTGTTCAACATGGCGCGCGCCCTAACGAGCGGGCGTCACTGGAGCAAGGGCAAAGGCAAAGGCCGAAGATGCCAATATCGCGGCTGCGCGGAGCAATCGGGTTGCCTTGGGCGCGCGCCTTCTAGGCCGCAACCTCCCCCGGCTTGGTTTCGCGCTTCACCCGGCGAACCGGCCGTTGCTTGATCTTGACGAAATCGGCGTCAAAATTCTTGCGCATGGTGCCGCAAATCCGGTCCCACACCGAAGTGTAACCGCCGAAATTATAGTTGAAATAGCGGTGGTGGTGATCGTGGAATGTCGCGGAAATGAACCACTTGGTTGCCCATGTCCGGTTCCACCACTTGGGCAGGAATTCGTAGCCCGAATGGACATAAAGACCCATGAAAATGTTGGTCGGCCCGATCAGCGCCATCGACATATCATGCACCGGATAAAGCGTGATGAAGATCACCATCCAGCCGCCATTGATAATCGATTCGAGCGGATGAACCGAAAGCGTGGTCAGCACATTGGGCGAAGTCGAACGATGATGCAGCTTGTGGATCCAGCGGTAGTAGGGTTCGTTATGCATCCAGCGGTGCAGCCAGTAAAACCAGGTATCAAAGCTGATGAAATAGGCGGCATATTCAAGCAGGATAACCCACCACGCCGCTGGTCCGTGCTGGAAAGTGATCCAGCCATGCGACTTGAGCCAGGTCTGCGCGCCGCCAATCAGCACGCCCGAAAACAGCAGGCTGACCACGGCAATCATCGCCTCAAAGCGGAACTGCTTCCACTTGAAGCCCTTGGGCTGACACTTGCGCGCCTTGAAGTAACCCGAGGTGATGCCGATCACCAATGACAGCACGGCAAGACCGAAGAATGCCACCAGCCAGAGGTTGGAAAGGACATCGCCATTCATCAGACCGCGCATCGAAATACCCTTGCTTCAGCGTATGCTGTTCACCTGTTCAGCCTGCCCCTTGGTAGTTTATCGCGGCGATGTCCAGAATTTCCTGCCGGTCTTCCTTGAGCACGTGCCCGGCTCGGATCGCCGCATCAAGGCTCACCGTGAAGCGCTTCAGGTAATCGGCCTTGCCGCCGGGATAGAGCGCGGCGAGTTTGGCCGCGTCAAACGGATCGCCCACGCCCACCAGCACACCGATGAACCCGCCGGAGTTGCCGATGCCGGACAGCAGCATGGTCGGAACATCGGTCCACGGGGTGCGCACCCCGCCCTTGGCTATGCCGTTGCCATCGGTAACAAACACCGCCTTGCCGTCCTTGGTGGTGGTGGCGATGATCGGGGTCGACGCCGGCGGCTTTCCGGTCCGCAACCACGAATCGAGCGCCTTGACCGCTGCTTCGAGGACATAGTGGTGCGGCTGGCCTGAATTGTAAGGCCTGTCGAGCGTCGCCCCCGGCGCGGTTTTGGACGTGCGGAATGCTTTGGCGAGCTCTGCCGAGGTGCGTTTGCCATCATCGGCAAATGCGCCGCCGAACAGATAGGCATCGGCATGCGCCGCGCCTGCCAGTTCCCAGACCCGCAGGGTGCGATGATCGGGTCGGCGCGATCCGGCATAGCCCGCAATGGTGCCGCCGTTGATATCGGTTTCGGTCACCAGACTGAGCACCGGCACCCGCAGATCGGGCCTGAACTTGAGCTGGGCTGGCATCGCCTGGGGATTGCCCGCAATCGCCGCGCGCACCCCCACGCCGTTCATCGCTGCGCCGCTGCCGAAGCGCGAATGGACCAGATAGCCATCGAATGCCCGCGCCACAGGATCGACCGCATCAACATAGGTGCTGAGGAACATCGCCGATTGCGATTCGCCAATGGCGATCACGCGCGCAGGCTTCAGGGGCCCGAGCAGTCCGCGCGATCCCCTGGCCTTCAGCGCCTTTCCCGCTTGCGAAAATATGTCGAAGGCAAAGGCATCCCCCGGATGCGACAGGCCGCCGTACCGCTTCGGACTGGCCTTGGTCAGCGGCGTGCCCATACCCATGATCGAAGCGCCGCCATCAACGCCTACCTTTTGCGCAGACACCGCGACATAAGCATAGCCGCGCCGCAGCATCTCGCGGTGGGCGACCATCCAGTCCGCAGGTGTATCCTGCCCGGCGGTAACATTCAGCCATTCGGTCAGCACAGTGCCATTAAACTTCGCCGCATCGCTTGGCCGAACAACGACATAGCGGGTGGTATAGCCAGCGCTGCCATCGGCGACGATATCAAGCTTGCCGTCTTCGCTCGCCGGGCGGCGCAAGGCATAGCGCGTGGCATTGCCGGCAACGATGAATTCATCGACCTGATAGCCCAGACCAGCAAAGTCAAAGGCACCCATCAACAACACCGGTTTTCCCGGCAGCGCGGTTATCGCTTGCGGCGCGCTGGAATCGGCCAATGCGGGCATCGGTGCCAGCGCCACAGTCAGGGCGATCAGCGCAGACATCCCGTGATAGTAGGGGCGATGCATGTCAGGTTCCTCCGCAGCCGCCACTCCACAAGTGGCAGTCCCGCTTTGGCAGTTATCCCGATATTGGTCCGCCGGGCAATGCCACGGGCAGACACACGCCAGTTATCGCAGCAGCGCGTCAGAGTTTTCCGACTTGCGTCGAGTCGGCACCAGCCCGCTCCGGGAAAATTCTAGGGTCAGGACCTATTAACCGCACCTTCGAGGTTTGAGTCAAAATGGCCTGTCGCGAGGAGAGAAGGCGCAGAAATATCCATATATTTCAAGACTTCTCGACGCTGCGAGTGGCCATTTTGGCCAAATCCTGAAAGGACGACGGAATGGCTTCCATCCCGACGCCTCGAAGGCGCGGTTAGTAGGTCCTGACCCTAGATCACCCCCGCTTCCCCGCCTCGCTCAATTCCATCCCATTGCCCGGCATACACTGCTGAAGCTCGATCAAATTCCCCTCGGGATCGCGGCAATAGAGCGTCTTCACGTGACCCATATCAACAAACTCCCGGCCTCCCACTTGCAGCCCGGCGGCGATCAGGCGGGGGAGATCTTCTTCGATATTGTCGGTATCGATGCACATATGGGTATAGCCCTTGTCCGCCGCGGTGAGCGCCTGTGTGTTGCGGGGGAGCGGGGCAGTGTATTGGAACAGCTCGATATAACAGGTGCCCGATCGCATCATCGCCCCCTGCGCGACCGAATTTTCCAGATCGACGATGCTATCAAGCCTGGCATCATCGGCCCAGTCGAATTCGCCGACCATCTCAAATCCCAGACCCTCGGTGTAGAAGCGGATCATCGCCCGAATGTCATGGCAGTGAATTCCGACGTGGTGGATGCCGCGGATCATTGTGCACTCCTGATTGCTCTTGCGGCGGTTATACGCCATGCTGAACACAAGAACAGTGGAGAGTCGTATGGCTGAGATCGTAGCGCCCCTTACCCGAACGTCGGTGAGAGTAGAGACCGCGAAGCCGCAGATCGGCGGGATTGTTCATGTGGGCAAAGAGCACCTCTGCGATCCTGGAACCATTGCCGCCGTGCGCGATGCGCTTGAAAATCGCGGCGTGTTGGTGTTCCCGCAATTGCACCTCACCGATGCCGAGCAACTCGCCTTCACCGATCAGCTCGGCCCCCGCGTTAACTTCACCAAGCGGGTGCCCGGAAGCGGCGGCGGTGATGATCCGGATATCTACAAGATCTCGCTCGACAAGAAGTTCAATATGACACCCGAATATGTGCTCGGCACCTTCTTCTGGCACATAGACGGGGTGACGATCGATCAGCCACTGCCCAAGGCGACGCTGCTTTCGGCGCGCAGGCTTTCCCCAACTGGCGGGCAGACCGAATTCGCCAATACCTATGCCGCCTATGAAGCGCTGCCCGAAGAGGACAAGGCAGCGCTGGAAGGCCTGATGGTGATCCACCGCATGGAAGCCAGCATGAAGCCGGTGTTCCGCGAGGTGACCGACGATCAGGTCGCGGTCTGGCGTGATATGGCGACCTGGATGACCCACCCCCTGGTGTGGAAGCACCAGTCCGGCCGCAAGAGCCTGGTGCTCGGCAGCCATGCTGACGAGATTGTCGGACGCGATGTGGCGCACGGCCGCTCGCTGATGGCGCGGCTGACCGAATGGGTGGCGCAGCCGCAGTTTACCTACCGCCACGAATGGAAGCTCGGCGATCTGGTGATCTGGGACAATTGCGGGGTGATGCACCGCGTCGTGCCCTATGATGCGGACACCGGCCGTTCGATGCACCGAACGACGATTGGCGGCGGCGAACGGATCGCGGCCTAGCAATCCAATCGCGCTTCCGAGATGGCGATAGGTGTTTGCCCCGCAATACAAGACAAAAAACCCAAGGATTCACGCCCTGTCCAACCCATAGCCCCCGCCGCCGGGCGTTTCGATTACCACGCGGTCTCCGGCGGAAAGCTGCTTCTCGTCGGTCCCCGTCATCGCTTCGATGCTGCCATCGGCGCGTTCGATCGATTGGCACCCAGGCTTGGCTGCTGCGCCGCCATCGAGCCCGAACGGCGGCACTCTGCGGCTGGAGGATACCAGTGTCACCGTCATATCCTCAAGGAAGCGGATTACCCGCCGCACGCCATCACCGCCGCGCCATTTGCCCGCCCCCCCCGATCCGCGGCGGACTGAAAATTCCTCAAGCCGCACCGGCAGGCGCAGTTCGAGCACTTCGGGATCGGTGATGCGGGTGTTGGTCATATGGCTGTGCACCGGCCCCGCGCCGTCAAACCCCGGTCCCGCACCGGTGCCGCCGCAGATAGTCTCGTAATACTGGTGGTGGTCGTTGCCGAACAGCAGGTTGTTCATCGTCCCTTGCGCCGCCGCGCAGGCCCCGAGCGCGCCGAACAGGGCATTGGTCACCGCCTGGCTGACCTCGGTATTGCCCGCCACCACCGCCCGGCCGGGGGTGGGAGCGAGGAACGATTCGTCGGGGATCAGGATCGAAAGTGGGCGCAGGCAGCCTTCGTTGAGCGGCAGGTTATCGCCCGTCAGGCAGCGGAAGGCATAGAGCACGGCAGCGCGGGTGACCGCGCGCGGGGCGTTGAAATTGCCGGGCCGCTGCTCGCTGGTTCCGGTGAAATCGATGGTGGCTGATCGCGTGAGGTGATCGACAGTTACCGCCACGACAATTTCCGCGCCGTCATCCATCGAGGCGGTGAATGTGCCCGAGGCCAGCCGGGCAATTACCGCCCGCACGCTTTCCTCGGCATTGTCCATCACGTGGCCCATATAGGCGGCCACGCAAGTCCAGCCGTAGCGCTGAATCACCTGCGCCAGCTCGTGCGCGCCCGCAGCATTGGCGGCGAGCTGCGCTTTGATATCGGCGACATTCATGTCCGGATTGCGCGCTGGATAGCGCCCCGAGCCGAGCAGCGCGCGGAATTCAGCTTCTCGAAATCTGCCGCCGCGCGAGAGCAGGAAGGGGTCGATGACAACCCCCTCTTCGTCCAGCCGGGTGGAATCGGGCGGCATCGAACCCGGCGTTCGCCCGCCGATATCGGCATGGTGCCCGCGGTTGGCGACGAAGGCGCGAATGGCCTTGCCTGCATCGTCAAACAGCGGCGAAACCACGGTGATGTCAGGCAGGTGCGTGCCGCCATTATACGGGTTGTTGAGCACCACCGCATCGCCCGGTCGCAGGTCGCCCGCAAAGGCAGCGATCACCGTGCGCACCGCTTCGCCCATCGATCCGAGATGCACCGGCAGATGCGGCGCATTGGCGATGAGGTTGCCCTCGTGGTCAAAAAGCGCACAGGAAAAATCGAGCCTTTCGCGCATATTGACGCTCGAGGAGCTGGCCTCGAGCACCGCACCCATTTGCGTCGCCAGCCCCATGAACAGCTGGTTGAACAGTTCGAGCAGCACCGGATCGGGGTGCGAATGGTCGGCCTCTGTTCTGCGCTCCATTCCCTCAGACGTGAGCAATAACGCGCCATTCGCCAGCACGGCACCGCGCCAGCCCGGTTCGATCACAACGGTGCCGATCGCCTCGCTGATCAGGGCAGGACCGGTGATGGTCTCGCCTGCGCCAAGCTGGGCGCGATTGAACACCGGCACCTGCCATTCGCGCCCGCTGGTCCACATCGGCACCGTGTCGATGGCTTTTGTGCCGCTGGCTTTGGGAAGTCCCGTCCGCGCTATGGATTGCCCCCGTGCCACTGCTTCAACCGCCAGTTCGGCAACGATCACATCGCGATCCGTCGTGGCAAAACCAAAGCGGCGCAAGTGGGCCGTCTCGAATGCGGCACGCATTGTGACGAGCGGGCCAAGTGCAACGGGAAGCTTGCTGTCGGTCCCCTCATAGCGCAGCCACACCGTTGCCTGCACCTCCACATCGCCCGAAAACGCGCTGCGCGCATCCTGTTCGAGCCGCTCCACCTGCGCGCCCAAATCGCTGCCCAGCGGCACTTCAATCGCCGCCTGCTTGAGCGAAGTCTGCTCGGCAAGGCCAATGCCCCAGGCTGAGAGAACCCCCGCCAGCGGATCGATCAGTACGCGTGCCATGCCCAGTTCTTCGGCCACGCGGCAGGCATGCTGCCCGCCCGCGCCACCGAAGCATTGCAGGGTGAATGTCGCCGCATCCTCGCCGCGCGCAAGAGCCACTTTCTTGATCGCGGCGGCCATCGTCGCGACGGCGATGGCGACAAAACCCTCTGCAATGTCGCGCGGATCGCGGCCCATTGGCGCGGCCAGTTCGGCGAATTTGGTCACCACCACCGCGCGGTCCAGCCGCTTGTCGCCACCCGCCCCGAACACTGCCGGAAAATGCGCGGGCTGGATCTTGCCGAGCAGCACGTTGGCGTCGGTAACTGTCAGCGGCCCGCCGCGACGGTATGCGGCAGGCCCCGGATTGGCCCCGGCGCTCTCTGGCCCCGCGCGCAACCTTGCGCCATCGAAGCGCAAAACCGAACCGCCGCCCGCCGCCACCGTCTCGATCGCCAGCATCGGCACACGCAGGTCCACCCCGGCGATCTGCGTATCAAGCTGGCGCTCAAACGCCCCGGCATAAAGCGCGACGTCGGTCGAAGTCCCGCCCATATCGAAGGCGATAATCTGCGCCTCTCCCGCCTCTTCCGCCGTTCGCGCCGCGCCGACAATTCCGCCTGCCGGGCCAGAGAGGATCGCATCCTTGGCGCGGAACCTTGCGGCCTCTGCCAGCCCTCCGTTCGATTGCATAAAGGCCAGCGGCACCCCCGCCAGCTCGGCGCTCACCGCTTCGACATAGCCGCGCAGCACCGGCGCGAGGTAGGCGTCAACCACGCTCGTCCGCGCCCGTGCCACCAGCCCGAGCAATGGGCTGACCTCGTGGCTCGCTGAGACATGGGCGAAGCCAGCCTGGTGCGCGAGCGCGGCAATCCGCGCTTCTGCAGCGGGGAATTTCCAGGCATGGATCAGCGCCACGGCACAGGTTTCAAGACCCTCGGCGCGCTTGGCCTTCAGCGCAGCCAGCAGCACCGCCTCATCGAGCGGCGCTATCACCTCGCCGTCCGCCGAAACCCGCCCCGCAACCTCAAGCACATCGGCATAAAGCTGCGTGGGCAGCCGAACATTCAGCGCAAACAGATCAGGCCGCGTCTGGTGGCCGATGCGCAGCAAATCGGCATAACCGTGATCAACCAGCAACAACACCCGCGCGCCTTTGCGCTCAAGCAGGGCATTGGTGGCGACCGTGGTGCCCAGCCGCACCTCGGCAATGCGCCCGGCCGGAATCGGCGCATCATCAGCCAGCCGCAACACCGCGCGAATGCCAGCCGTAGCCGCATCGCGATACCGCTCCGGATTTTCGCTCAGCAACTTATGCGTGACGATCGCCCCATCGGGCGCACGCGCCACGACATCGGTGAACGTCCCGCCCCGATCGATCCAGAAATGCCACTGGCCCACAGGGCTGGTCATGGCGCGGGTGGTGGGCAAGTCAAGGTTTGGTGCGCATCAACTGAAATTCAGCACCGACATCTGTTGAAAGCCGCGTATTCCCTCGGGCCCGCGTTCGCGGCCTAGGCCGGAAAGCTTGATTCCGCCCATCGATGCCCAGGCGCTGGTTACGCCGTTGTTGACGTTGATCGAGCCGGATCGCATCCGCTGGCCGACGCTGAGCGCAAGGCGTTTGTCCGCGCCGTGTACCCAGCCTGACAGGCCGAATTTGCTATCGTTGGCCATGGCGATGGCATGGTCAAGATCGCGGTAGCCGATGACGGCGGCAACGGGTCCGAACACCTCCTCCTGCGCCAGCGGATTGGCGTTGTCGGGCAGGTCGAGCAGCGTCGGTTCGAAGTAATAGCCGCTGCTCAGGTGCGCCGGGCGCTTGCCGCCGAATACCACCTTGCCGCCCGCTGCCACGGCCTCCGCAACGAGGCGTTCGCAGCGGGAAACGGCCGCGGCGTTGATCAGCGGGCCGGTTTCAGTCGCCGGGTCATTCGCCGGGCCAATCTTGATGGCTGCCAGAAGTTCTACAGCCTTTGCAAGCACGTCGGCCTTGTTTTCTTCGGGCACGAACAACCGGGTGCCAAGCGCGCAGCCTTGCCCGGCGTGTGCAACGCAGATCACCCGCGCGTGCATCGGGGCGCTGGCGATTGAATCCGGCAGGAAGATCTGCGCCGATTTTCCGCCGAGTTCGAGCACCAGGGGCTTGAGCGTTGGTGCGGCCTGCTCGGCGATCTTGATGCCAACGCCGACCGAACCGGTGAACGAGACCATGTCAACGCGCGGGTCGCTCGTCATCATCCGGCCGCCTTCGAGCCCGCCTTCGATAACCACGCCCAGCACGCCTGCTGGCAGCCCCGCTTCCTCCGCCGCCTGTGCAAAAATCATTGCTGACAAAGGGGTTAACGGGTTGGGCCGCAGCACGACGCAGTTGCCGGTGATCAGCGCCGGTATGACCTTCCACAGCGCGGTGAACAAGGGCACATTGTAGGCGGCGATGGCGGAAACGACGCCGTGGGGAAGGTAGCGGCGGATCGATTGCATCGGGCTTCCGGCCATGCCGAGCCGTTCGTGCATCGGCAGCGGGTTGTCTTCGATCTCGGGGAGTGAAAGGTAAAGATCAATGATTTCAGAGGCATGGCGCAGCGGGGTTTGAACCTGCGCGACCATGACCGAGGAATTGACCGGGCACCCGGCCTCGAGCACCGCGAGTTCGGTGAGCCGGTCGGCGTGCGTGGCGAGCGCTGCGGCATATTTCCGCATGATCTGCGCGCGCCCGCCGCGGGGCAGGCCAGGCCATTCGCCCGCGTCAAAGGCTGTGCGTGCGGCGGCGATTGCACGGTCAAACTGCGCCAGTGACAGCCCGCGCAGTTCAGCCACCACGCTCTGGTCGGACGGGTTTTCGACTGTGAAATCAGCGCCTTCGCCCTGCACGTATTGCCCATTTATATAGCCTGTGTGCTCCACTTTGATCTCCTTCATACGCCGAGCAGGGCGAAACTATCGTGTCTGGTCACCGCTGCGCCGAGGCGGGCGGTGAAGGTGTGGATTATCGGTGGATCGACCCGGCGGGTGATCGCCCAGAGGTAGTAGCCATAGACGCAGGCCTCGCGGTATTCGGTCCATGCGGTGTCATTGTCGGGCATCACGTGGCCGCCCGCGCGCATCAAATTAAGGTAAAGATGCAACAGGTTACGTTCCTCCCGCTCCGCCAGATCGACGGTGAGAACCGCGTTGATGTGGTAAGCAACGTCGAGCGCCCAGCCTCCCGATTGCAGCAATTGCCAGTCGATCAGTCCGGGGCCATCGATGGTGCGGAACACATTGCCCGCGTGGGCATCGCCGTGAACGAGGAACTGCACGCGGGTGCAATCATGGTGCACAAGCGGGGCAAGGGCGGCCAGAAGCCGTGCAGCAGAGCGCGTGGACGGCGGCAGGCTGTCCCCGCGCGGATCATCGAGCAGGCCTTGAAGCGTTTCGACCGTCAAATGCGGGTGCGCGGCGAACTCTGCAACCCGGTGGGTGATCCACGGGCGGTCAGCGAGCAGACTGCTTGCTGAATGCAGCGCGGCGATCTGTTCCAGGCTCGCCGCCGCATCATCGGCGGTGAACGAATCGAGCGCCGAACAAAACGTCGCGCCATCGGCGATCAGGTCACGCATGATGACAATCGCCTGCTGGCTTTCGCGGTCGATCACGGTCTTTACGCAGGTCGGCACCCGCACCGAAACGCGGGCGGCAACCTTGCCATAGAAATCGGCTTCCTTGACCATCGTCGGCCCGCCCATTTTCATCATCGGATCTTCGCCGAGCAGGCCCTTGAGGCATAGCGCCAGCGGGGCGGAGCCATCGGCGGGCTGGGCAAGGAACCGCACTTTTGTGGCGACGGTGGTGATAACCTCGACCGCTTCGGTGCCGGCAATCGCCTGCCCCAGCACAGCGGACAGCCAAGACGGATCGAGCGCCTGCTCGAGTCTTTGCGGAACCGCAATCCTGTCCATGCTAAACCTCTCACCGCTCCGGGGCCAGTAATTCACAATAGTGAACTTACAATCACAATGGCGAAACCCTTGACCTCTGGCAAGTCGGGTTTAGGCTTGGCCGCAAAAGCAGCAAGGTGGGAGTGTCGGATGGGCAGGCCGCTCGAGGGTATCAAGGTTATTGAAGCGGCGATGTGGGCCTTCGTTCCCGTCGCCGGTGCCATGCTGTGCGATCTTGGCGCGGAGGTGATCAAGGTTGAACCGACCAGCGGCGATCCTATCCGGGGGTTGCGTTCGGTGCCCGGAGCCCGGGGGGCAGAGGCGCTCGAGCTGTCATGGGAATGCTACAACCGCGGCAAGAAATCGATCACCCTCGATCTCAAAACCAGCGAGGGTCAGGCGGTGCTGATGCGGCTTCTGGCCGATGCCGATGTGTTCCTCACCAACTTCCTGCCCCGCGCGCGCAAGAAAATGCACATTGACGAGGCCAGTCTGCGGTCCCGCTTCCCCAAGCTGATCTATGCCGTCGGATCGGCCGTTGGCCAGCGCGGGCCCGAGGGCGACAAGGGCGGTTATGACGCGATATCCTATTGGGCGCGCGGCGGCATATCCTCGGCGCTGACCGAGCCCGATGCGCCCTATCCGGTCAGCCCCGCAGGCCCGGCGCATGGGGACACGCTATCGGGCTCGATGCTCGCCGGCGGGGTCTGTGCGGCAATTGCCAAGCGGGCGATGACCGGCGAGGCTTCGAGCGTCGATGTCTCGCTGCTCGGCGCGGCGATGTGGTCAATGCAGCGCGGGATTGCCCAGACGATGATCGACGGGATAGACAATTTCCCGCGTCCTCCGCGCGGGTCCCCCAACAATGTCCTCTCGTACAACTACCGCACCAGGGATGGCCGCTTCCTTGCACTGTGCATGTTGCAGGCCGACAAATACTGGGCGCCGCTGTGCCATTTGCTTGGGCGCAGCGACTTGGCGGATGATCCGCGCTATGCAAACGCGGCGGCGCGGCGCGCGAACACGGCTGAATGCCTTGGCGAACTGACCGCGATCTTCGCCAGCAAGTCGCTTGCCGAATGGCGCGTGCTGCTCGCGCAGCAAGAGGGCCAGTGGGATGTCGTTCAGCACATCGGCGAATTGCACATGGACGTACAGGTGCAGGCCAACGCGCTTATCCAGACTGTAACGACGACCTGCGGGGTTGAAATACCCGTGGTTTCGGTACCGATGCAGTTCGATGGCGCGCCGATGCCCGCCGGCATGTCGCCCGACGTCGGCGCGCACAGCGATGAACTGCTCTGCGCTGCCGGTTTCAGCGAGGATGAGATTATCGATCTCAAGATCAAAGGCGTTGTATTTTGACTGTTGCGCGCAAGCTGCCCAAACTTGAACCGCTGTCCGCATTTTTCTGGACCAGCGGCGCAGAAGGCATTTTGCGCATTCAGCACTGCGAAGCCTGCGGGCACTGGCAGCACCCGCCACTGGTGCGCTGCATGGTCTGCCATTCGGCCGATCTTTCACCGCAGCCGGTTTCTGGCCGGGGCAAGGTGGTGAGCTGGACGGTCAATCACCAGGTCTGGCAACAGGGTATGGAAGAACCGTTCATCTTTGCGGTGATCGCCCTTGCGGAACAGGCCGAGCTTTATGTGTTCACCAACTTGCTGTGTGCGCCCGGTGAGGCGGTGAGCGGCATGGACGTCGCGGTCGAGTTCGAGCAGAACGAGGACGTCTGGCTGCCGCTTTTTCGCCCGGTTGCGGCAAGCGCCCATGCTTGAAGGCCTGCCTGAAAAGCTTTGCCGGATCACCGGGATCGGCCAGTCCGAGGTTGGCCGCCCTTCGCCCAAAAGCGCGATCGAGCTGACGATCGACGCAGCGACAATGGCGATCGCCGATGCCGGTCTGCGGATCGCGGATATCGACGGCGTGGTTAACTATCCGCCCAAAACGCATGAGGGCGGAGGCATTTCGCCGGTCTCGGTGCTCGAGGCGAGCTTTGCGCTGGGGATCGATGCCAGGTGGAACGGCGTTGCCAACCACGAAGGCCCGGGCCACATGGGAGCGATCTTTGCT
>JANLOZ010000094.1:0-2255 GCA_031366845.1 Novosphingobium sp.
GAAGCGAGCGAATCGTCGTCGTCCTGATCGTCAAAGCTCAGCGGCCGCATGGCTGAAGGCATAGCCGTCGGCGTCGTTGCAGCCATCGCCGTAATCGGGTTGACTGCCGCAGGAGGCGTGGGCTGAGCAAAGGCTGGCGGCGGGGCAAAGGCTGGCGGCACGGCAAACCGCGAGGGCGCTGCCTGTTCTTGTGGCTGTTCTTGCGGCTGTGCATATGCAAGGGCGGGCGGCTCTACTGCGACGCTTTGGACCGGCGGCGCAAAGGCATTCGGCGCTGAAAAATGCTGCACAGGTGCGGGCATCCTCGCTTCCGGTGCAGCAAGTGCAGTTTCGGCAATGCTTGCGGAGTCCGCGCCACCGCGGCGGCGCGATATGGCGAGCGCCAGCCGCTCGGCCAGTTCGACCACACCAAGCGATGCAATCGGCGCGGCCATCAATTTTTCAGCGGCATCGCTGGGCACCAGGCCAAGAACGGCGGCAACCGGTTCTGCTTCAACCGCGGATGGACTGGCAGCAGGTTCAAGCGCGACAGCAATTTCCGGATCGGGTTCGAAAGCTGGCGCAACCGGCGCGGTAAAGGCGCGCAAGGCAGCGGCCGCATCGACCATTTCCGTATCACAAGACTTGGTTTCAGGATCGGGCTCGGGTGCGGCAAAGGCAGCGGCGAGCGGTGCAAACGGTAACGGCGCAGGCTCTGCTTGTTCATCAGCAATTTCAGCGGGCGGCGCGAAGCTCGACGGGGAAAAATCGGGTTTGACCTCTTCATCCGCCGGAGCAAAGGCGCTGATCGGGTTGGCCGAAGGCGCAGCGAAGGGGCGGCTCGCATCGATCACCGGCGCTTCCGCAGCGAGTGCGATCATCGACGGCACAGCGGGCTGCTGCGTCGCCATCATCGGCCGTTCGGTGTGGCGATTCCACGGATCATAGAGGTGAGTGGCGGCGTCGGGCTCGTCTTCATGGGCTCCAAAGCCGTCAAGTGCATCGCCCCTGTCATTGCTGCCGTCGGCATCGGACATATCGTCGAACGCGCCGAGATCGGCGAGATCAAGGATTTGCGGGGCTCCGCCAGGGAGCGTAATTTGCTCTTGAAATTCAAGAGTATAGTCTTCCTCCATCGCCAAGGCGCGGCGACGGCCAGGAATGGGATTAGCGAGATGATGTGCCGCTGCGGCATCGCGCCGGGGGAAGTCTTCATCATCTGCAACCGATCTATCGGCGCGCTGGTTTTTCCTGAAGCTGCGCTGCGCGGCGGTATCTTGCGGGCGGGCAATCCGGCGGGCGAGCATAAAGCCCGAAACTGCACCAAGCACAAACAGCGCAAGCGCGAGCAGGATCCGTGCCTTGATGCCAAGCGGCGGCGCGGCGACGGGCAGAACCAGATCGATCCGCAGCGCCAGCACCAGATTTTCAAGCGCTACCGTGCCAATGGCAAGGCTGCCAAGGCTCAGCAGCGCGGCGCACCATATGGCTATCATTGCCGGAAACAGCGGATGGCGCGTGATTGACGCCTTTGCCTTTGCACGCCCCCTGGTCTTTGTCTTGGCCAAGATTAAAAACCCCTGCTGGTAATCAGCGCGCCGGCCCCTTCAGGCTGCAACGCTATCTGTGTCGATCTGCAGACCTACCAGTGTTTGGTAAACACGAAGATAACGATCAACATTTACCGACCAGTCGTGAGTGGCGCGAACATGAGCAAAGCCTTGCGTAACAATGTGATGCCAATCGGCGCGGGATTCGAGCAGCTGGGCGAGCGCTGCGGCGCAGGCTGCGGGATCGTCGGGGGCGAACAGCACGCCGGTTTCGCCATGGGTGATCAGTTCGCGGTGGCCGCCGACGGCGCTTGCGGCAACCAGCTTGCCCTGGGCCATCGCCTCGAGCGGCTTGAGCGGCGTGACCAGATCGGTCAGGCGGCTGGCCTTGCGCGGGTAGGCCATGATGTCTGCCAGCGCGTAATAGCGTTCAACTTCGTGGTGCGGCACACGGCCAACGAAGCGGATCGCGTGGGCGGCGGGGCTCGTCTCGGCCTGCGCCCTCAGCGCCGCCGCACAAGGCCCCCCGCCGACCAGCAGCAACCGCGCATCGGCGTGGGCGTCGAGCAGCAGCGGCATGGCATCGATGAGAATGTCGATGCCTTCATAGTCGTAGAATGAGCCGATGAACCCGATCACCGGGCCATCGCCCAGGGCCAACGCGCGCCGAAGCGCAGAATCCGGCGCCGCCGGTTCGCCGAACAGCGACAAATCGACACCGTTGGG
>JANLOZ010000117.1:0-2248 GCA_031366845.1 Novosphingobium sp.
CGCCGCGCGGGCGATCCTGCCGCGCTGGTATCGGACAACCGCCGGATCAAGGCAACCCTGCCGTGGGTTCCCAAACACGCCGAGCTTGATGTCATCGTTGCCCATGCGCTGGCATGGGAAAAGCGTCTGAGCCAAATCCGCGGGGCCTGATAATCCGCCAGACCCCTTGGCAGTGCTGCAAGTCTGTGTCAGCAAAGCAGCATGAAGTTTAGGAGAGTTTTCAATGTCCAAAGTCCGCTTGATTGTCGCCGCCACGCTCGGCGCCAGCCTGCTCATCACGCCCACAGTCGTCTCGGCTGATACCAGCGAGGCGCAGATCGGCGCGGTCATCGATGAAGGGCTCAACCGCAGCGAAGCGATGAAAACTGCATCGCAGCTGATGGACGGGATCGGGCCGCGACTGACCAATTCGGAGAATTTCCGCCGCGCCGCCGATTGGGCGCTCGCCAAAATGACAGCCACCGGCCTGCAGAACGTCCACCGCGAACCTTTTGAGTTTGGGCTCGGCTGGAATGTGGACAGCTATTCCGCCCGGATGATCACTCCGCGCCAAACGCAGATGACCGTGATGCCGGTAGCCTGGTCGCCGCCCACTGGCGGCATCCTGCGCGCGTCGGTGATCGTCGCGCCGATCAGCAAGGTGCAGCACTTTGCCCAGTGGAAGGGCAAGCTGGCTGGCAAGATTGTGCTGCTCAGCCTGCCCGGCACATCGAGCGAGGCCACCAGGCTGCCATTCCGCCGCTATGAGGCCAAGGACATTGGCGATCTCGATCATTATGATCTTCCCAGATTCGATCCACTGGCGATCGATGCACGGGCCAAAAGGGCAAACTTTCCGCTCGAACTCAGCCGGTTTTTGAAGGCCGAAGGCGCGGTGGCCATGGTCAGGATCAGCTATCGCGACGGCATGCTGGTGCACGGTGAGGGCTACAACTTCCGCCCCGGGGAACTGCTTGCCCTGCCATCCTTCGAGCTGGCAGCCGAGGACTATCGGCGGCTGACCCGGCTGGCGGTGAGCGGCGCGGCACCCGAGATCGAACTCGCACTGGCAGCGCATTTTGACGACAAGCAACTTCAGGCCGAAAACCTGATCGCTGACATTCCAGGCAGCGATCCCAAGGCAGGCTATGTCATGGCGGGCGCGCATTTTGACAGCTGGATCGCTGGTGACGGCGCGGCAGACAATGGCGCGGGCTCGGTCGTCGTGCTCGAAGCCGCGCGCATCCTGTCGCGGCTGGGCGTCAAGCCGCGCCGTACGATCCGTTTCGCGCTGTGGGCGGGGGAAGAGCAGGGGCTTTACGGCTCGCGCGCCTATATCGAGCGCCATCTCGCGACCCGCCCGGTCGATCCCAAGCTGAGCGGGATTGCCGCCTATTCCGCCTGGAGCCAAGCCTGGCCAATCTCGCCCAGGCCCGGCTACGCTGATATCAAGGCCTACTTCAATCTCGACAACGGATCGGGCAAGATCCGCGGCGTCTATGCTGAAAACAACATTTCCGCCGAGCCGATGCTACGCAAGTGGCTGGCGCCGTTCGGCGACATGGGTGCCACGCAAGTCGCTGCCAGCAAGACCGGCGGCACCGATCACGTGTTCATGCAGGCGATCGGCCTGCCGGGCTATCAGTTCATTCAGGACCCGCTCGACTATGACAGCCGGGTCCACCATTCGAACCTCGATACGGTCGATCACCTGCGCGGCGACGATCTGCGGCAAGCGGCGACCATCATGGCAGCCATGCTTTTGCAAGCCGCCGACAGCGACAAGGATCTGCCGCGCCAGCCGCTGCCAAGCAAGCCGGTGCCGAGCGACCCGTTCAAGGTGGCCGATCCCGAAGAATAGCGCTGGCTTAGCGCGTTTTGGGTTAATCCTGAATCGCCGGGATAATGGCGGTGACCTCTTAAGCCCCTCCTCTTCAGGGTGCCTTGCGCAAAATCTGAACCAAACCCGCCTATCCTGAGCTTGTCGAAGGACTGTTCTTTACTTCGTGCGTTGCGCACAACCGCCTGAAGAAAAAGCAGTCGTTGGCGCTTCGCGCCCTCTTCGAGTCCGACAAGCTCAGGAAAGACGGTGTTGGGGTGAGGTGATTCACATTTCCCAATCGCCGCTCTAATAGGGCAGCGGTTTACCAGCGAGGATCAGCGCGAGAGCACAGCCGATGACGATTATCGCGCGCGGCATATCCATCAGCGGCAGGCGCTGCGGGGCAGTCATGGTCAGGGCGACGAGTCGGGCCATGACGCGATAATG
>JANLOZ010000122.1:0-6452 GCA_031366845.1 Novosphingobium sp.
GCCATCTGGCGTTCGTAATCGAAGCGGGCGCGGGCGTAGTCGGCGTTGCTGGAGCTCTGGCCGCCGCCCGATCCGCCATCACGGTATTGCGCCCAGCCTTCGGCATAACCGGCATCGCGCGCGCGCACTTTTGCCAGTTGGCCGAGGTTGAGCTGGCGGATCATTTCGTGATCGCGGGCGCGCGCCGCCGGGCTGCGCATCGCCGGATCGTTGGGATCGTCGGCCACTGCCAGCGCGGGCATCAGCAAGACAGCCAGCGCAATCGCGCCGGAAAAACCGGTGAACTTCATGGTGGAGCGACCCTTCCCTTAAACCTTGACGATGAATGACGCGCGCCAGATCGCTTGGCAAAGCAAATGCGATGGAGGGATTACCGCTTGTCGCAGGGCTGGAACGGGCTGGCGCGCGCCGTTAACTGCGCGTTTGGATTTAGCGAACACGGTTGCATTGGCGCGGATTGAACCTACCTGACGAAAACCGCGAGGAGGCGCTTGTCACCCGCGAACAAATCTGGAACAAACGCCCCGCATGTCCCTTACCCACATCACCGTGCGCGGCGCGCGCGAGCATAACCTTAAAGGCTTTGACGTAACCCTGCCGCGCGATGCGCTGGTGGTGATCACCGGGCTGTCTGGCTCGGGCAAGAGCAGCCTTGCCTTCGATACGATCTATGCCGAGGGGCAGCGGCGCTATGTTGAATCGCTGAGCGCCTATGCGCGGCAGTTCCTCGAGATGATGCAGAAGCCCGATGTCGAGCATATCGACGGGCTCTCGCCTGCGATCTCGATCGAGCAGAAAACCACCAGCCGCAATCCGCGCTCGACCGTGGCGACGGTGACCGAGATCTATGACTATATGCGGCTGTTGTGGGCCCGCGTCGGCGTGCCCTATTCGCCCGCCACCGGGCTGCCGATTTCGGCCCAGACTGTAAGCCAGATGGTCGACCGGGTGATGACGCTGCCCGAAGGCACGCGCGCGTTCCTGCTGGCTCCCGCGGTGCGCGGGCGCAAGGGCGAATACCGCAAGGAATTGGCCGAGTGGCAGAAGGCCGGTTACACCCGCGTGCGCATCGACGGTGCGATGTACGCCATCGAGGATGCCCCGGCGCTCGACAAGAAATTCAAGCATGACATCGAGGTTGTCGTTGACCGGATCGCGGTGAAGCAAGGGATAGAAACGCGGCTGGCGGACAGCTTTGAGCAGGCGCTCAAGCTGGCGGATGGGCTGGTTTATCTGGACCTGGCCGATGGCGTGGTGGCCGAGCTCAGCGCGATCGGGGACACCCTGTTGGGTGTCCCCTTTAAGGCCGCAGGCGCGATCGGGGACACCCGATTGGGTGTCCCCGGTGATGGCGCGGATCTGGATCTGGGGACACCCAATAGGGTGTCCCCGGTCGCTGACGGTGTAGATCTGGGGACACCCAATAGGGTGTCCCATGCTGTGTCCCCCGCTGTGTCCCCCGCCCCTCTCCCAACCCTCTCGCCTGAAGGGGCGAGGGCTTCTGGAATGAAAGGCACCGGCCTGCCGCCGAACCGCATCGTCTTTTCCGAGAAATTCGCCTGCCCGGTTTCCGGCTTCACGATCGAGTCCATCGAACCGCGCCTGTTCTCATTCAACGCGCCGCTGGGGGCCTGCCCGGCCTGCGATGGGCTGGGTGAAAAGCTGCTGTTCGATGCGCAGCTGGTGGTGCCGAATGAGGCGCTCAGCCTCAAGCAGGGGGCGGTGGTGCCCTGGGCCAAATCAAACCCGCCAAGCCCCTATTACATGCAGGTGCTTTCCAGCCTCGCCGCGCATTTCGGCTTCAGCATTGATGTGTCCTGGGAAAGCCTGCCGGTCGAGGCGCGGATCGTTATCCTGCACGGCACGGCTGGCAAGGCGGTGCCGCTGACATTTGCCGATGGCCGCAAGACCTACACCGTGAACAAGGCCTTCGAAGGCGTGATCGGCAATCTCAACCGCCGTCTGCTTCAGACCGAGAGCGCGTGGATGCGCGAGGAGCTGGGCAAGTTCCAGACCGCGCAGCCTTGCGAAACCTGCGAGGGCAAGCGGCTCAAGCCCGAGGCGCTGAGCGTCAAGGTCGGGGGCAATGATATCTCCTCGATCACCCACCTGTCGGTCGCGGCGGCGGTGGAATGGTTCCTTGGCCTCGATGCGCAGCTCACGCCGCAGCAAAGCCAGATCGCCCGCGCTGTTCTCAAGGAAATCAATGAGCGGCTGGGTTTTCTCAACAATGTCGGGCTCGATTACCTCAATCTGGACCGCACATCGGGAACCCTGAGCGGCGGGGAATCGCAGCGCATCCGGCTCGCCAGCCAGATCGGATCAGGACTTTCGGGCGTGCTCTATGTGCTCGATGAACCTTCGATAGGCCTGCATCAGCGGGACAATGACCGCCTGCTCGAAACGCTGAAACGGCTGCGTGATCTCGGCAATACGGTGATCGTAGTAGAGCACGATGAAGACGCCATCCGCCACGCCGATCACGTGGTCGATCTTGGCCCTGGCGCGGGCGTGCACGGCGGGTACATTGTCGCGCAGGGCACGCTCGAGGACATTCTCGCCAGCCCCGAAAGCCTCACCGGGCAGTACCTTAGCGGTGCGCGCCGGATCGAGGTTCCCAAGTCGCGCCGCAAGGGCAATGGCCACAAGGTCGTGGTCCACAATGCCCGCGCGAACAATCTGCGCGGGGTCACGGCGGAATTTCCACTCGGCACCTTCACCTGCGTCACCGGGCTTTCGGGCTCGGGGAAAAGCAGCCTCACGCTCGATACGCTCCACGCAGGCGCGGCGCGGGTGCTCAACGGCGCGCGGATTATTGCCGGCGCGCATGACAAGATCACCGGTCTCGAAATGTGCGACAAGGTGATCGAGATTGACCAGAGCCCCATCGGCCGCACCCCGCGCTCAAACCCCGCGACTTACACCGGCGCCTTCACCCAGATCCGCGACTGGTTCGCCGGCCTGCCCGAAAGCGCCGCGCGCGGCTATAAGCCCGGACGGTTCAGCTTCAATGTCAAAGGCGGGCGCTGCGAAAAGTGCCAGGGTGACGGCCTGATCAAGATAGAAATGCACTTCCTGCCAGACGTTTACGTCACCTGCGAGGAGTGTAACGGCAAACGCTATAACCGCGAGACGCTCGAGGTGAAGTTCAAGGGCCACTCGATCGCCGACGTGCTCGACATGACGATTGAGGATGCCGAGGCGTTCTTCAAGGCGGTCCCGCCAATCCGCGACAAGATGCACATGCTAAACGAGGTCGGGCTCGGCTACGTCAAGGTTGGCCAGCAGGCGACAACGCTTTCGGGTGGCGAAGCGCAGCGGGTCAAATTGGGCAAGGAACTCTCGCGCCGCGCCACCGGGCAGACGCTCTACATCCTCGATGAACCCACCACCGGGCTGCACTTTGAAGACGTGCGCAAATTGCTCGAAGTGCTGCACCGGCTGGTCGATACCGGCAATTCGGTGGTGGTCATCGAACACAACCTCGATGTGATCAAAACCGCCGACTGGGTGATCGACATGGGCCCCGAAGGCGGTGTGCGCGGCGGCGAGATTGTCGCGGTCGGCACACCTGAACAGGTGGCGGCGAACACGGCGAGCTATACCGGCGGCTATCTGGGGCCGCTGCTTAAGCGCCAAAAAGCTTGATCGCGCCAGCCGCCCGGCCCGAACCAGCGCGGCGCGGCTGGCTGGCTTTTGCGGCCCTGGCGGTCGCGGCGCTGGTGTTGCGCGGGCAGACGCTGGGCGATCCGTTTGTTGGTTTTGACGAGCAGTTCTACCTGCTGATGGGTGACCGCATGGTCCACGGCGCGGTGCCCTATGTCGATTTGTTTGACCGCAAGCCGATGGGCCTGTTCCTGATCTATGCCGCCGCGCGCGCGCTGGGCGGTGCAGGGTTTCTGCAATACCAGTTGATCGTGCTTTCCTTTGCCGCTGCGAGTGCATTGCTGTTGTGGCGCGCGGCGCGGCGTGGGGGCGGCCGATGGGGCGCGGCGATCATCGCGCTGCTTTACCTCGTCTGGCTGAACTTCATGGAGGGTGAGGGTGGGCAGGCCGAAGTGCTGTTCAACCTGCCGATGATCGGTGCGGCCTTGTTAACGTGGGATGTCTGGCAAAAGCGCGCGGCGATTGCCCTGCGCGGTTGCATGGCGATGGTGCTGGTCGGGCTGGCGTTGCAGATCAAATATACTGTGGTGTTTGAAGGCGTGTATTTCGGCGCGGTGCTGGTCGCGGCGCATTGGCTTAAGCATCGCCGTGCCGGGGCAGTGCTGAAATTGGCGCTCGCTCTGGGCTGCTGCGCCGCGCTGCCAACGGCGCTGGTGGCGCTGTGGTACTGGCAGCACGGCGCGTTCGATGCGTTTGTGTTCGCCAACTTTTGGTCGGGCTTCGGGCGGCAGCCAGTGGCCTTGGCGCAGCTGCTTTCGGGCGCGGTGACGCAGGTCGGAATTTTGTTATTACTGATAGTGCCTGCGGTGATCGCGTGGCGGCGTGATCCGCAGGGCTTGAGTTTTCTTATCGGTTGGTTCTCCGCCGGAGTTTTCGGCATTACCGTGCTGCGCGATGTGCTCAGCCCGCACTATGCGATTGCACTGCTGCCGCCGCTGCTGCTGTCAATCGCACCGCTGCTGCGCGCACCGCGCGCGCGCCGCGCCGGGCTGATTGCCCTCACGTTGTTTGCCGCGCTCAGTCAGGTGGTGCTGTTCATCGCGCACCATATGTTCGGTGGCGCAGGTCAGGCTGAAGCGCTCACCCGCGCTGCGCAGCCGCAGCACGGCTGTCTCTACGTCTATGATGGCCCGCCCGCGCTCTATCTGCTTACCCACGCCTGCCTGCCGACCCGCTACGCCTTTCCCGGCCATCTTAACACCGCAGAGGAAAGCAGCGCCGCCGCACTCGGCATCGATCCGGTTGCCGAAGAACGCCGCATCATGGCGAGCGCGCCCGAGGTGGTGGTTGACGTTGCTCCGGTGTTCGAACGCGGCAACCGCGCGACCCGCGCGGTGCTCGCGGCGGCGCTGGCGCGCGACTACCGCCTGACCGCCCGTCTGCCACGCGGCGATGGTTCAGCGCGGCTGGTCTATCGGAGAATAGCCGCTGCGGCGCGGCCAAAGTGAGGCCGACATTGCGCTGCGTAGCAAGGCGGCGCTTGAGCGCGCCGCACCCTCTTACCCGGGATAGCGCACTTTGAGCATGTGCCAGGCCGCGCGCAGGCCCAGAGCATCGCCGCCTTTGGGGCGCCCGGGCTTGGCCGACGGCCGCCAGGCGAAAGTATCGAAATGCGCCCAATCGAGGCCATCGCCGACGAAGCGATCAAGAAATAGTCCGGCGACGCTGGCTCCGGCATAACCATTGCTGGCGCTGTTGTTGATGTCGGCGATGTCGCTTTTCAGATATTCGCGGTAGCCATCGAACAGCGGCAAGGGCCAGCAGGGATCATCGTTCGCTTTGCCCGCCGCGAGCAGGGCATCGGCAGTGGCATCGCGGCGCGCCATCAGCGCGGGCAGGTCTGGTCCCAGGGCCACCCGCGCCGCGCCGGTGAGCGTGGCGAAATCGATGATAAGGTCCGGCTTTGCCTCGGACGCTTTGGCAAGCGCATCGCCCAGCACCAGCCGCCCTTCGGCATCGGTATTGCCGATCTCGACCGAAATCCCGGCGCGGCTGCGCAGCACGTCGCCCGGGCGGAAGGCGTTGCCGGATATGGCATTCTCCACCGCCGGAACCAGCAGATGCAGCCGCACGGGCAGCCCCGCGCCCATGACCAGCCCGGCGAGCGCGATGGCATGCGCGGCTCCGCCCATATCCTTCTTCATCAGCAGCATGCCCGATGAAGGCTTGATATCGAGTCCGCCCGAATCGAAGCACACCCCCTTGCCGATGATCGCCAGACGCGGGTGCCTGGCATTGCCCCATTCAAGCTCGATCATCCGCGCGGCATGGCTGCGGCTGGCGGCGCGGCCGACCATGTGGACCATCGGAAATTCCCGCTCAAGTGCGTCGCCTTTGGTAACGTGGAGCGTGGTCTTATATGTCTTGGCGAGCTGCGCTGCCGCCGCTTCAAGCTCCGCTGGCCCCATATCTTCAGCAGGGGTGTTCACCAGATCGCGCACCAGCTCGGTCGCTGCCGCCTCTGCCAGCTTGGCGTCGATTTGCTTGACCTGCCTGGTCAGCAGAATGCGCAGGCCATCGTCGGGGGCGTCGGATCGGTAACGATCAAAGCGGTATTGCCCGGTAACCCAGCCGAACGTGGCTGCGCCCGGATCACCTTCGGCGAGGCGGTAGGTTCCTGAAGGAAGCACTTCGGCCAGCTTGGCCATGCACCAGGATGAAAGGCTCTCAGGATTGGCCACGCCGCCAACCGCGAACCAGTGATCGCCATCGGGAACAATCGCGGCATCATAGCCCGCGCCTTCAAACTTCTGCCCCGCCAGCGCCGCACGTTGCGCAGCCGAAAG
>JANLOZ010000124.1:0-3243 GCA_031366845.1 Novosphingobium sp.
AACCCGGAGGAGGTGGTGGAGCCGCCGGGTACTGCCCCCGGGTCCGCTGTGCCTATTGCACGCCGCCATTTATCACCATAGCCGGGCGAACCCGGCGAGATCCGATATAGGGACTGGCGAACAAAAGAAAAGGGCGAAGACTTCCGGCCCCCGCCCCTTCTTTCACGCAGATGCTGAAATTACTTCTTCAGCGAATCGCGGATCTCGGTCAGCAGGTCAACTTCGCTGGGGCCGGCCGGGGCCTCAGCAGGCATCATCTTGTTGGCCTGGCGCACGATCAGGAAGATCACGAAGGCGAGGATCAGGAAATTGATCATTGCGCTGACGAAGCTGCCATAGGCTAGCACGTTGGCGCCAGCCTTGCGGGCAGCCTCGAGCGTCGCGCCTTCAGGCGCAGCGCCGCTCAGCACGACATATTTATTCGAATAGTCGGTTCCGCCCGTCACCGCACTGATGACCGGCATCAGCAGATCATCGGTCAACGATGTTACGATCTTTCCGAAACCGGCGCCGATGATAACGCCGACTGCAAGATCGAGGACGTTGCCCCGTGCGATAAATGCCTTGAATTCACAGAACATAACGATCCCCTTTATTATGTGACTTTTTATTCGCGGACTTTGCCAGCAATAAAATGAGGCCACAACGTTTTTAGCCAAATCGTGTGTTACGCGAATAAAACACCGATTGCCATTGAACCGCCGCGCCATCGCGCTACATTGTCGATCAGAGGCGCTGCCTCGCCGCTATCGGAAGGAATTTTTCCCATGTCGTCTGCTCGCTTTCGCCCTGTTATTCGCAATGTCGCCCGCTCGCTACTCGTCGGCACTGCCGCGCTCAGCCTTGCCGGTTGCGGGATCAATTCGGTCCCTACGGCAGAGGAAAAAGCCAAGGCCAAGTGGGCCGACGTTCAGGCAACCTTTCAGGAACGCGCCAATCTGATCCCGAACCTTGCGGCAGTGGCAAAGGGCGCGGCCGATCAGGAAAAGGGAATTCTGGTTGGCGTGGTTGAGGCGCGGGCCAAGGCAACGTCGATTCAGGTCGCTCCCGGCGATCTGAGCGATCCCGCCAAAATGAAGGCGTTCCAGGACGCGCAGAACCAGCTTTCGACGTCGATGGCCGGCTTCGGCAGGCTGCTCGCCAATGTTGAGGCTTATCCTGAGCTCAAGAGCATCACCAACTACCAGATGCTGCAGAGCCAGCTTGAGGGTCAGGAAAACCGCATTCGCGTCGCCATCCGGGACTACAACGGCGCGGTGCAGGACTACAACACGACTATCCGCACCTTCCCCGATGCGATTGGTGCCAAGGTTTTTTACGGCGCAAAGGAACTGGTGCCTTATCAGTCGGTAACCCCCGGGGCTGAGGTTGCGCCCAGTCTTCAGGGCAAGCTTTGATCCGAAAAGGAGTGACCGCCATGCTCGGCCCCGCCGGGCACTCTGCCCTGCCCCGCCGTTTTGGGATTGTCTCACTGGCCCTGCTTGTGATGTGGGGGCTGGTGATTGCAGGATTGTTGCTGTTCTCCGGCAGCCTGCGCGCCCAGACTTTTCCCCAACTGACCGGGCGGGTTGTCGATGGCGCCCAGATCATCCCGGCTGATGAAGCGGCGCGGCTGGACCAGAAACTGACCGCTCTCGAGCAGCAGACCCACCGGCAACTTGTTATCGCGACGGTGGCGAGCCTCGATGGCTATGACGTCAGCGACTATGCCAACCGGCTGTTCCGCAACTGGCAGCTGGGTGACAAGGAGCGCAATGACGGCGTTCTGCTGCTGGTCGCGCCGAGCGATCGCAAGGTCAGGATCGAGGTTGGTTACGGCATGGAAGGAATTGTCACCGACGGCCTGTCATCGATCATCATCCAGCAGGAAATTCTGCCGCAGTTCAAGGCGGGCAACATCCCCGCCGGAATCGAAGCTGGCACCGATGCCCTGATCAAGCAACTCACCCTGCCGCCCGATGAAGCCGCGAAGATCGCCGCAACAGCAAAGCCCAAAAAGCAGCAAGGCGTGCCGCTGGGGCTGATCATCTGGTTGCTGTTCTTTGGATTTGCCTTCGTTTTGCCGATGATCCGCCGTGCTCGCGGGCAGAAATATCAATCGAGCGGATTGGGGCAGATCGTTCTGTGGTCGGTGCTGAATGGCATGACCAGTGGGCGCGGCGGCGGCGGTTTCTCAGGCGGCGGCGGCAGCGACTGGGGTGGTGGCGGTGGCGGTTTTTCCGGCGGCGGGGGCAGCTCCGGCGGCGGCGGCGCTTCGGGCGGCTGGTAGGGGACGGACATGGCAAAACCACCGATAATGGATGATGCCGGGCGCGCGCTGGTCAGCGCGGCCGTGGGCAAGGCTGAGGAGCAGACCGCGGGCGAAATCGTCACGATCCTCGCCGATCATTCGGATAGCTACGCCGACATCGCGCTCGTGTGGTCGGCGGCGGTGGCAATGCTCGCGCTGTGCATGCTGGCGAGTTTTTCCGCGTTCTACCTTGGCTTGTGGGATCGGTTGCTGGGCACTTGGGTCCAGGAATGGACCTCCGGCCAGATCTTCGGACTGGCAGCGGGTGCAGCCGCAATCAAATTCGCAGGCATGTGGCTGATCCAGCTCTATCGCCCGCTGCGGCTGTGGCTGGTCCCGCCGCCGATCAAGCATGCCCGCGTTCGCGCACGCGCGGTGACCTGCTTCAAGGTCGGGGCCGAGCGGCGGACGCAAGGGCGCACCGGGGTGCTGATCTATCTCAGCATGGCCGAGCGCCGCGCCGAGATTGTCGCCGATGAGGCCATAGCTTCGAAGGTTGCGCCCGAGGTTTGGGGCGATGCGCTGGCTGCCTTGCTGTTGCAGATCAAGGCGGGAAATATGGCGCAAGGGCTCGCCCTTGCTGCCGAGAAAGTCGGGGCGGTTCTGGCCGAACATTTCCCGCGCGCAGAAGATGATGTCAACGAACTGCCCGACCGACTGATCGAGGTCTGATGCCAGAGCAGGTCGTCTGGCAGGGTAAATTCATCACCGCCAAAGTGCACGGCAAATGGGAATATGTCAGCCGCGCCCGGGGCATTCGCGCAGCAGTGATCCTCGCGATTGATTATGACCAGCACGTGCTGCTCGTCGAACAATACCGGGTGCCTTTGGGCCGCGTGTGCATCGAACTTCCCGCAGGACTGATCGGCGATCACGATGCGGTCGAGGGCGAAGATGACGCCGCCGCAGCCGCGCGCGAACTCGAGGAAGAAACCGGCTATCGCGCCGGGCGG
>JANLOZ010000131.1:0-2361 GCA_031366845.1 Novosphingobium sp.
CGCGCGAACTGGCTGACGAGTCAAGCCACGCCTAAAGCGGCTCGCCGGTAGCCGCGAAAAGGAAAGGCCCGGCGGCTGCAAGCAGGCTTTGCGCGTGAGTTTCATCGCCAAGGATTGCCGCCAGCAGTCGCGCGTCCTTCGCCAGCAACGGCGCGCCAATCGCAAAGGCAGCAGGCGAGGGCAGGAGCGCGAACAGCTCGAACCCATAGGAGCGTCCGCTCGAGGCCTTGATCAGTTCGGCTAGCGCTGCGCGCTCGATCCCCAAGGCTTCGCCCGAGCCAAGCGCCGCCTGTGCCAGCCCCATGTTTGCTGCAAGCAGCGTGTTGTTGATGATCTTCGCCCGTTGCCCCGCGCCCGCCGGGCCAAGGTGAACGAGCAGCCCGGCAAAGCTCTCAAACACCGGCCTGCCTTGCGCATAGGCCTCTGCTGATCCGCCGCACATCACCGTAAGAGTCTTCGCCGTAGCGCCGGGACCGCCACCGCTGACGGGGGTATCAAGGAACAGTATGCCGCGCGCCGAACAGCGCTGTTCCAGCGCCTCGCAGCTTGCGGGCAGGATGGTGGAATGCACGGCGAGCAAACTTCCGGGCTTCATCGCCGGGATCAGCTCGTCGCAGATTACCGCAACGCCGGCATCATCAACCACGCAGACGCCGATATGATCGCAGGCTTGGCCAAGCGCCGCGATTGACCCCGCCACCGTTGCACCCTGCGCTACAAAGGGCGCAAGCGCCTCGGCCCGACGTGCCCAGATCATCAGCGGGAAACCTTCGGCCAGCATGCGTTCTGCCATCGGCCCGCCCTGACTGCCGAGGCCGATGAAGCCAGTCTGTAATGTCCCAGTCTGTAATGTCCCAGTCTCTAATGTCATTGCATCATCCCGCCGTGATCCCGGCATCTATGGTGATGCACGCCCCATGAAAGCCGCGCCCGGCCGGGCTGGCAAGCAGCACGATCTGATCGGCAACATCGTACACTTCCACCGTCCCGCGCATGCCTGAGAACCGCTTTATCAGATCGAAGTCAGCGCCTTCTGGCGGGCGGAAGTTGGCGGCGATATTAGTGACCATTCCGCCGGGGGCCACCGCGTTTATCCGGATTGGCTGGTGGGTATATTCCATCGCCATCGCCTTGGTCATACCGAGAAGGCCCCATTTGCTGGCGCAATAGGCGGCGGCATAGGCCTCGCCGATAAAGGCGGCGGTGCTGACTACATTGACGATTGCGCCATGGCTTTCCAGCAGGTGCGGGATCGCCGCCTGGCTGAGCAGAAATGGCGCAGTGAGGTTCACCGCCAGCGTGCGCTGGTATTGATTGAGCGGCATCTGATGCGAATTGGCCAGCCAGATCAGCCCGGCGACATTGCACAGCGCATCGAGCCGCCCAAACCGCGCCACTGCCGCTGCCATCACCTCGCCACAGGGAGCGGGATCGGCGAGGTCGGCGGGATGGACCAGCACTTCAACTTTGCCACCAATCAGCGCCTCGGTTTCCGTTAAGCCGTCCGCATTGACGTCAACGATGCACAGAGCCGCCCCGGCCTCAGCCAGTTTCAGTGCCGTTGCCCGGCCGAGCCCTGAAGCCGCTCCGGTGACGAGAGCAACCTTGCCCTGCATATCAACCTTCATCGCCTCACCCGTTCCACGGCAGCCCGGCATCGAACTTTCGCGTCATTTCATAGACTGCGCCCTGGACGATCGAGGCTTTCGGCCAGCCCGAATGGACGGCATAGGCGAGGACGAATTCCTGCATTTCAGCCGGCTTGCAATTGCCGCTCGCCATCGCCGCATGGATATGGCTCTTGATCGGCGTTTCGGTGCCGCTTTCGCAGACGCCGACGAGCGTCATCCAGCGGCGCGAGCGTTCATCGAGCCCGTGGCGGCACCACATCTCGCCGAACACGAAATTGCGTATTGCCTCAAGGTAAGGGGTATCGCCGGGGCCGCCGCGAAAGGTCATCACCTTGACGAAGTGCGCCGCGCCTTCTTCGCCGCGCGTGCGCGCGTCCCAGGCTTCGGCGCGGATCGGTGGGCTGGGCTCTTCCTTGATCTTGAGCGCCTTTACCGCCGAGGTAACCGCCGCATCAACATCGCCGCCTGCGCTCCACCCGCCATAGACCGCGATGTGCAGCGCTGCCTCACGCAGTTCGCTGGCCGAAAGCGCCTCAGATTTAAGCGCGCCGAGAACGTAGCTGGCAAGCTGATTACCTTGGCCTGAGCACATCGCCGATCCGGCAATCGCAATCAGATAGCGTGCGCGCCGATCGAGCCCCGGGCGGCTCCAGACTTCGGCAAAAACGAAATCGCGCAAGCTTTGCTGATAGGGTGTTACCGCCACTGCTGCGGCGTTCCCTGTCGCTTC
>JANLOZ010000133.1:0-4609 GCA_031366845.1 Novosphingobium sp.
GCTGAAGAGCACGCTGCCGAACTCGCGCAAGGTCCCGAAGCTGCGATTGGCGACGATCCGCTGGGCATGGTCGAGGGTGAAACCCACGGCACCGATGCTGATGCCGGTGATTACCTGATCAAGGAAGAGAGCGGCGAATAAACGCTGCTTCTTCAGCTTGATAACAAACAATTGGCCCCGTCGGAGCGATCCGGCGGGGCCTTTTATTCAGCGGATCAAGCGGATGTCGAGGCCGAGATCTATCTTCGCCCAATCTCGGTCGGCGGTGTAGACGGGAAGACGCATCAGGCCTGCCAGGGCAAGGCAGGCTCGATCAGCAAACGAGAAGCCCATATGCCTGGTCAACGGCCTCAGGCGGGCGGCCTCCGCCGCCTGCTCAGCGTCGAATGGTACTGGAAACATTCGGAACCGTCCCGACACGAAAATCGCGTCGGCCAGCGGCATCCCTTGATCTACCAGCTTACGGTAGACCTCGCTCAAGTTGACTGCCGACACCCGTGCGCCTTCGACCACTTCCAACGCAACATCTGACCCTTGTTCGTCCAGCATTATCGCCAAAATGGCTGAAGCATCTATGATTCCACTCACTCGCGCGCAGCCTCTGCGCGTTTATCGGCAATGAAGTCATCCACAGTAAATGGGACCTTGATCAGCATTTTCACCTTGGAGCGCACCTCTTGGATGACTTTTTCCATGCTCTTGATGACCAGTTGATCGCCCTCCTTTTCAAAAACGAGGCTATCCCCTTCCTTGAAGCCAAATTCGCGGCGCAGGTCGGCGGGGATCACGATTTTTCCGCCTTTGATAAGTTTGGCATGATAGGTCATACGCGCTCCTTGGGACCTGCGTTATATCATAGGACCTTCGCTGCGAAAAGGTGTTCACCCGATTGTCGTGCTTCCTTGATGGATTGCCCTAGCGCGCCACTCCCCCTAAACCGCCACCATGGTCGACACCCTCAAGATAACCCTGGCCCAGCTCAACCAGTCGGTCGGCGATCTTTCGGGCAATGCTGCGGCGATGATTGCGGCGCGGCGGCGCGCTGGCGCGCTGGGGGCGGACCTGATCGTCTTTCCCGAGCTTTCGCTGATCGGCTATCCGCCCGAGGATCTGGTGCTCAAGCCGGCACTGATTGAACGCGCTGCTGCCGAGCTGGACCAGCTGGCGATTGCCACCAAGGCCCCGGGCCCGGCGATGCTGGTGGGCTCAGTTTTCGTCGTCGATGGCGCGCTGCATAATGGGGTGGCACTGCTCGATTCGGGCAAGGTTGTCGCGATCCGGCTCAAGCACGAGCTGCCGAACTATGGTACATTTGACGAGGTGCGGCTTTTCCAGCCCGGCCCGCTGCCCGAACCGATTGTGTTCAAGGGCGTGATGATCGGGCTGCCGATCTGTGAGGATATCTGGCATCCCGATGTGTGCAAGCACCTCGCAGATTTCGGCGCCGAGCTGTTTATTTCGGTCAATGGCAGCCCCTATGAGATAGATAAGGATGCGCTGCGTATTGATGGCGTCGCCAAGCGCCGCGCGGTGAGCACAGGCCTGCCGCTCGCCTATCTCAACCGCGTCGGTGGGCAGGACGAACTGGTGTTCGATGGTGCGAGCTTTGTGGTCAATGGCGACGGCTCGCTCGCGGTGCAGATGAAGGACTGGGAGGAACAGGAGGTTACCACCGCCTGGACCCGCACCGCCACCGGCTGGCGCTGTGACCGGGGCGAGATCGCCCCGCTCGCCGACCACCCTGAAGACATCTATTGCGCGATGGTGCTGGCACTGCGCGACTATGTTGACCGCAACAAGTTTTCCGGTGTGGTGCTGGGGCTGTCGGGCGGAATAGACTCTGCGATATGCGCGGCGATTGCTGCCGATGCGCTGGGGCCGGACCGCGTCTGGGCGCTGATGCTGCCGAGCCGGTTCACCAGCCAGACCAGCCTTGATGACGCGGCGGCATGCGCGCGGCTGATCGGCTGCCGCTATGATACCATCCCGATCCAGCCTGCTGTGGCCGGGTTCGATGCAATGCTTGAGGACAGCTTCGCCGATGTGCCGGTTGATATCACCGAAGAGAACCTGCAATCGCGCATCCGCGGCGTGACGCTGATGGCGCTGAGCAACAAGTTCGGCCCGATGCTGCTGACCACCGGCAACAAGAGCGAGATGAGCGTCGGCTATGCGACGATCTATGGCGATATGGCGGGCGGCTATAATCCGCTGAAGGACGCCTACAAGATGACCGTTTTTGCCATCAGCAAATGGCGCAATGAACGCAAGCCCCGGATTGGCCTGGGGCCAGAAGGCCGGGTGATGCCGGAAAGCATCATCACCAAACCGCCAAGTGCCGAACTGCGGCCCGACCAGAAAGATTCGGATTCGCTGCCCGAATATCCGGTGCTCGACGGCATTCTGCTCGGGCTGGTCGAGCACGAGAAAAGCGTCGATCAACTGGTCGATGAAGGGTTCGAGCGCGCGACCGTGATCCGCATCGAACGCCTGCTGCATCTGGCTGAATACAAACGGCGGCAGGCACCTCCGGGGGTCAAGCTGGGGTCAAGGAACTTTGGGCGGGATCGCAGGTATCCGATTACCCATGCGTTTCGGTCTGGGTGATTGGCTTGCGCCTTGTATCGTTACGCGATATGAAGCGGAATGATCATAGGCTTTCGGCACAAGGGTCTCAGGCTGCTGTACGAAACCGGAACTTCGCGTGGCGTCAACGCGGCGCCCGTTCCAAAGCTGCTAAGCATTCTGGCAGCACTGGATGTAGCCGCCGGGCCAGATGAGTTGTCACTGCCGTCTTATCGCCTTCACCCGCTCAAGGGAGCGATGAAGGGGCATTGGTCGATCTGGGTTAATGGTAATTGGCGGGTTACGTTTCGTTTCGTTGGTGCTGATGTTGAACTGGTTGACTATCAGGATTATCATTGAAGGGCTTTTGTGATGATGAAAACACCTCCCCATCCCGGATTGATGCTCCGCGACGACGTGCTGGAACCGCTTGGTCTTGGTGTGACTCAGGCCGCTCAGAAGCTCGGCATGTCGCGGGTAGCACTGTCGCGGGTGGTCAATGGCCGGGCCGGGATCAGTCCCGATCTTGCCATCCGCCTTGAACGCGCGGGAGTAAGCACGGCACGCTTCTGGATGAATTTGCAGTCGAACTATGAACTGGCTGTCGCATTGACTCACGAGCAGCCTGCGGTGGAGCGGCTGGCAGCAGCCTGAAATCCCATGACCATCACCACCCGCTTCGCCCCCAGCCCCACCGGCAATCTCCACGTCGGCAATGTCCGCACGGCGCTGCACAACTGGATGTTGGCGCGCAAGGCTGGTGGGCGGTTCCTGCTGCGGATTGATGACACCGATGCCGAGCGGAGCCGCGAGGACTATGTTGCGGCGATCCGCGCTGATCTCGAATGGCTGGGGCTGACGCCCGATGGTGAGGAGCGGCAGTCTGCGCGGTTCGATTTGTACGAGCGCGAGTTTCAGAAGCTGGTTTCGGCGGGGCAGGTCTATCGCGCCTATGAAACCGCGCAGGAGCTTGATCTGAAGCGCAAGGTTTTGCTCGGGCGAGGCCTGCCGCCGATCTATGATCGCGCTGCGCTGGAACTTACCGATGCCGATCATGCGGCGAAGTCGGCGGCGGGCGCGCGCCCGCATTGGCGCTTCCTGCTTGACCGCGCGACGCCGATCGAATGGCAGGACGGCATCCGCGGCTTCCAGCGATTTGATGCCGGACAGATGTCCGATCCGGTGATCCGCCGCGCCGATGGCTCGTGGCTCTATATGCTGCCTTCGGTGATTGACGACATCGCGATGGGGGTGAGCGACGTTTTGCGCGGCGAAGACCATGTTTCAAACACCGCCACGCAAGTGCAGATGTTCCAGGCATTTGCTGTCGATCCCCCGGCTTTTGCGCACGAGGCGCTGCTCGTGGGCAGCGAGGGCAAGCTATCGAAGCGGCTGGGATCGCTCGGCGTGGCGGATCTGCGCGAAGCCGGGATTGAGCCTGAGGCGCTGATCGCCATGCTCGCCCGGCTTGGCACTTCGCAGCCGGTCGAGCCGATTGCCGATGTCGATCAACTCGCTGCGAGTTTCGACCTTAGCACATTCGGCCGCGCGCCCGCCCGGTTTGACGAGGCGGAACTGCAGCGGCTCAACGCCCAGATCGTCCACCGTCTGCCTTTCACCCGCGTGCGGCATCTGCTGCCTGAGGGCATGGGCGAGGCGGGGTGGGAGGCGATACGGCCCAACCTGGCCCATATTTCCGAGGCGGCGGACTGGTGGCAGATCGTTGGCGGGTCGCTCGCGCCGCCTGCGCTCGAAGCCGAAGATCGTGCCTTCGTTATGCTCGCTGCTGAAACGCTCGCCGGGCAGGGCTGGGGCGATGCGCCGTGGCAGATGCTCACCGCCGCGCTGAAGGAGGCCACCGGGCGCAAGGGCAAGGCGCTGTTCCTCCCGCTGCGGCTGGCGATGACGGGGCTTGAGCATGGGCCAGACATGGGCGCGCTGCTGCCGCTGATCGGCCGCGAGACGGCGCTTGAACGGCTGCGCGCGGCGGGCTAAAAGTTTCATTGGAAACGTGTTTTGACTTGCACGGCAAGCACATGCCTGT
>JANLOZ010000153.1:0-8191 GCA_031366845.1 Novosphingobium sp.
GGTCAATGCCGGAAATTCCAATGCCTTTACCGGCTATCGCGGGCGCGCCGCGGTCGAGCAGATCATGGCGCAGGTGGCCGAACATCTGGGCTGCGCGAAGGAAGCGGTATTTGTCTCCTCAACCGGCGTGATCGGCGTGCCCCTGCCACTGGGCAAGGCGCGCGATGGCGTTGCGCTGGCGCTGGTCGCCGAGCCGTGCGGGTGGGAAGACGCCGCGCGCACCATCGGCACGACCGACACCTTTGCCAAAGGGGCCATGGCAACGGCGGTGGTCGATGGCCGCACGGTTACGCTCGCCGCGATCATCAAAGGCTCGGGGATGATCGCCCCCGATATGGCGACGATGCTCGGCTACATTTTCACCGACGCCGCCATTGCGCCTGCGTTTTTGCAGGGGCTGCTGTCTGCGGCCAATCAGACGAGCTTCAGTTGCATCACGGTCGATAGTGACACATCGACCAGCGATACCGTGCTCGCCTTCGCCACCGGCAAGGCAGGCAATGCACCGCTGACCGCGTTTGACAGTCCCGGCGCCGATGCCTTCGCCGCCGCGCTTGGCGATGTCTGCCGCCAGCTCGCGCATCTGGTGGTGCGCGATGGCGAAGGCGCGCAGAAGTTCATCGAAATCGCGGTGACCGGCGCAGTGAGCGATGCCAGCGCGCGGCGGATCGGGCTTTCGATCGCCAATTCGCCGCTGGTCAAAACCGCGATTGCCGGTGAGGACGCCAATTGGGGGCGCGTGGTCATGGCGGTGGGCAAGGCCGGCGAACCGGCTGACCGCGACCGGCTTTCGATTGGTTTCGGCGGCACCTGGGCCGCGCGTGACGGCCTGCCGATAGCCGATTACGACGAAGCGCCGGTTGCAGCGCATCTGCGGGGGAGCGCGATCAGCATCGAAGTCGATCTGGGGCTGGGCGAAGGCCGCGCAACGGTGTGGACTTGCGATCTGACCCACGGCTACATTTCGATCAACGCGGATTATCGCAGTTGAACGAGGCGCTGACCCGCGCCGTGCACAGGCTGATGCGCGAGGCCAGCGAACGCGCGATAATGCCGCATTATCAGTCGCTTTCCGCCGATCAGATCGATGCCAAGGCGGCGGATGATGTCGTCACCATCGCCGACCATCAGGCCGAGGCGATCCTGTCCGAGGGACTTGCCAAACTGCTCCCCGAGGCGGCAATCGTCGGCGAAGAAGCTTGCCACGCCAATCCTGCGCTGATGAACAGGCTGGGCGATGACCTGTGCTGGATCATCGATCCGCTCGACGGCACCAACAATTTCGCTTTCGGAAAGCCGCCGTTCGGCGTGCTGGTGGCGCTGGCGGAAAAGGGCGAGGCGGTGGCCGGGTGGATCTATGATTGCCTGACCGGCCGGTTCTGCCACGCGCAGGCGGGCAAGGGTGCCTTTGTCAACGGCAATCGCATCGTCGCGCGTGCCAGCGGCCAGACGCCGCCGGTCGCGGCCATATCGCTGGTGTTCGCCGATCCCGCGCGCCGCGCGGCACTCAAAGCCCAGATCGCTCCGCACTATAGCTGCGTTGACATCCCGCGCTGCGCCGCCGAACAATATCCGCGACTGGCGCTGGGGGTGAATGACGTTTCGGTTTTTGAGCGTACGCTGGCATGGGATCATGCCGCCGGGGTGCTGTTCCTGAACGAGGCAGGCGGCAAGGCGGCACGGCCCGACGGGCGGGCTTACCGGGTGGATGAACATTTGCAGCCGGGCCTGCTGGGGGCTGCTTCGCCGGAACTGTGGGACGAACTGGCGGCGCGAATGGCGGGGATTTAAGCCCAAAAACCCCCTGCCCTGAAGGGGAGGGGAGAAGATTCCTAAAGCACAGACTCCAACCAGCTCTTGAGCTGGCTCTTCGGCGCGGCGCCGAGCTTTTGCGCCACCTGCTTGCCGTCCTTGAACAGCACCATCAGCGGGATCGATTGCACGCCAATTTCGCTCGGGATCTTGCTGTGTTCCATGATGTCCATCTTGGCGATGGTCACCTGATCGGCCATTTCGACCGACAGTTCCTCAAGCGATGGCCCGATCATCTTGCAAGGCCCGCACCATTCGGCCCAGAAATCGACCAGCACCGGCTTGTCGGACTGGAGAACATCGGCGGCAAAGCTGGCATCGGTGACGTGGATGGTGGCCATGGGTACAAACTCCTGATTGCTGGAGGGCAATTTAGGGCGTGATCGCGCCCGCGCAACCGGGCAACAACAAAAGCTTTACTCGCCGGTGGACAATTGCGGCTTGTGCGCGGCGATCACCTCGTGCGGCAGTTCGATGAGCAGCGGCGTTTGCGTGTACAGCAAAGCCGCTCGCACCGCGCGGCCCGGATAAGTCGCTTCGAGCGCGGCAACATAGGCGGCCATCTGGCGCAGAATGCTGACAGGAACTTCGCTGAGTGTGGCGGGCGGGCGACGGGCGGTTTTGAAATCGACGAGGTGGATTGCTGCGGGCGTTACCAGCAGCCGGTCAATCGTGCCTGCAACAACCCGGTCCCCCACCAGCGCGGCGATGGGAACTTCGGCCAGCGCTTGCGCTGAGAACAGATCAGCCCACTCATTCTGATCGAGCACCCGCACCGCGGACGAGGCCATTTCCGCATGCGCCCCTGCGGACAAATCCGCCGCCGCGCGCGCCAGCCAGCGCATCGCCGCAGGTTCGCGTTCGGACGCGGCGACTTCGGGCAGGCGTTCGAGAAGCCGGTGAATCAATGTCCCGCGCCGCGCCGCTTCGCCGCCCTGGCCGGGCGCGTGCGGAGGATCGGGGGCATCGTCCTCACCCAGCGACGAAGGCGCAAGCGGGCGCGACGGACGCGGTTCGGCGGAAAGCCTGGTCAGCGCCCATGATGGCACCGGCTCGGGCAATCGCAACGAAAGCGCCGTCGCGGTGCGCGGCGGCATCGGCGGCAGGCAGCCATATTCACGGCGGTGGCCCCACAACGGGTCAGCAATCCTGTCCTCGCCGATCACCTGTTCGAGCTTTGCGTACCACGAGTTCTCGGGAACATCCTGCCGGCGCTTGAGCGCCCCGCCAATAAACAGCGCCTCCTCTGCGCGCGTCATCGCCACGTAGAGCAGCCGCCAGTGCTGCTCGAGTTCCGCCGCCTTTTCCTGCTCGGCGACCAGCCGCAAACGGCCTGCCTGCTCCTCTTTCGGCACCCCGGGCAGCGGCAGTATATAGGCCCGCGCCTTGTCCCCGAACGCCTCGCTGCGCGGGTCTTCAAGGCCAAGCGGCGTGGGCCGGTTTTTCGTTGGATCAGAGGTGGCATCGGCGAGAATGACAATCGGCGATTGCAGGCCTTTCGAGCCGTGCACCGTCATCACCCGCACCATATCGCCGCCGCTTTCGGCCTCGCGCTTCAGCTCGCCGTCGCCGGCATCGAACCAGTGAAGGAAGCCGATCAGGCTCGGCGTATCGCTCATCGCATAGGTATGCGCCGCGTTGAGCAATTCCTCGATGGGATCGTTTGCCTCCAGCCCCAGCCTCGCGACCAGTTTGCGCCTTCCGTCCCACGGGCCGACCAGCAGCCAGTGCAAGGTCGCCTGCGGCGGATCGTAGTCGGCTTTTCTAAGCAGTTCGAGCAGGCACGAAACCGCCGCGACGGCCACCGGTTGACGCGACCCGCGCAAATGCTCCCAAAGCGCGGTCCTCTCGCCGCGATAGCCGTGTTCGAGCAACTGCTCCTGGCTCCAGCCGAACAGCGGCGAAACCAGCAGCGCGGCGAGATTGAGGTTATCAAACGGCTGCACGGCAAAGCGCAGCGCCGCGACCAGATCCTTCACCGCGAGCGGTGCGCCCAGCCGCAGCCGATCTACCCCGGCCACCGGAACCCCGTGCGCATAGAGCCGCGCAACGATCAGCCCGGCAAGCTCGGCGCGTTTGCGCACCAGGATCATCACATCGCCCGCGCGGGCGCGCCGGTGGTGGTCCTTGATCAGCGGCAAGCCGGGGCCGTGCGGATCGAGCCATTCGGCAACCTGCCTGGCGATGCGATCCGCCAGCGCGCGGTCTTGCCGGGAAAGCCAGGTCTCCTCGCCCTTGTCCTCTGGTTCGCCGCCACTGGCTTCGGGGCCATCGTCGTTATCGTTATCGGCAAGGCCAGCGTCTTCGTCTGGCTTGAGGCCGGTGACCGGCTGCCACAGCGTGACGATGCCTTCGCGCTCCTGGCCGACATGGCGCCCCTGCTCCTCGGTCACCCCCATCGCTTCGCGGCCGACATGGTCAATCACCTTATCGACAAATTCGAGGATCGGAGCGGCTGTGCGGAACGAATTGCCGAGATCGAGGTCAAGCAGTTTGCGCAACGCGCGTCCGTCACGCAGTTGGTCGGCATTGGCGGCCGCATTGCCCATGGCCAGCTCGACCCACTTCTTTGCGCGGGCAAAATTATCCGGGCTGGTCCCCTGAAAGCGGAAGATTGCCTGTTTGGTATCGCCCACCACAAACAGCGTGCGCTGAATAGTATCGCGCTGCCCTTCGCCCGCAAAGAATTCGCCGCTTAGCGCGTGGATGATGTCCCATTGCGCTTCGTTGGTATCCTGCGCCTCATCAACGAGGATGTGATCGAACTGGCGGTCGAGCTTGTAGCGTATCCAGGCGGAAAATTCCTTGTTCTGCAGCAGCGCCGCCGCCTGGCGGATCTGGTCATCGAAATCGATCAGCCCCTCGCGCGCCTTCGCCTCCTGCCAGCGCCGGGCAAAAGCGCGGCCAAGGGTGAGCGCAGGGGTGAGGTAGGCGGCGAGGTTGAGCAGCGTTTGCAGCTCGCGGATCTTGAGCATCGATTCGAGCACGCTCGCCGCCGCATCGCAGAAGAATTCCTCGAATTTGATGAGTGATTTGGAATCCTTGATCGTGTCTTTCTGCGTAAACAAAATCTTGAACAGGTCAGCCTGCGTCGCGAGCCGCACTTCCGCCGTGGCCGCCAGCCAATCGCCAATCACCGCCTGTCCAGCTTTGCCAGTCTTGACGTTCCACTGGCTGTAGGCGGACAAGCACAGCCGCAGCGAATCAACGTCGAACACATCGTCACTGCACAGCGCGACAAGGTCCGCCTCGCCCGCATCGGCACGCAGCCCAACCAGCCGCTTGACCTCGCCAGCCAGATCCCCCTGCGCCCAGGGCGAAAGCCCGTCCCACACATCATGCGCCGAAGCACAGCGCAGCAGGAACACCTCGATTGCCGCAGGCGTCATGCGCAGCGACAATGTGCTCAGCGCATCGAGCATCGCCGCATCGCCCTGCGCTTCGGCATCGAGCAGCAGCCCGGACAGCACCTCGCGCGCGAGCAAGCTGCGATCCCGGTCCTCCATCGCGCGGGTGCCGGGTGACAGGCCCGCCTCTTCCGGAAAGGCGGCGAGCAGCCACTGCGAGAAAGCGTGGATCGTATCGATCCGCAGCCCCCCGCCCGGGCAATCAAGCACCGAGGCGAACAGCGTGCGGGCGTGGGCGATGATCTCAGGCGTGGCCGCGAGGCCGATATGGCCAATCTCGATCCCGAGCTCGATCTCCCGCATCCGCACCCAGTCGGCGAGCACCTCGTTAACCCGCACCGCCATTTCCGCCGCACCGGCTTTGGTGAAAGTCAGGCACAGGATTTGCGATGGTGAAACCCGGTCGCGCAGCAACAGCCGCAACACCCGCGCGGAAAGCACCTGCGTTTTGCCGGTCCCCGCCGAGGCGCTGAGCCAGACGGTTTCCTGCGGATCGACCGCGAGCAGCTGATTATCCTTAAGCGGCCGGACCTTGCTGGCAGGCGCGTCGTTGGCGGGCGGCAGGCTCATTGCCCCTGCTCCCCCCGCGCCAGCCACTCGTCGAGCCGCATCAGCTGATCATAGTCTTTATAGGCCGGGAAATCGGGGTTTAGTCGCGCCTTGAATTCCTCATCCCCCTTGATCCAGCGGGCGATGGCGTCGTTTAGATACTCTTCGGTCTTGGCGAGAAAGTCCTCGCGCAGCAGCGCCTTCGCTTTGCCCTCCTTGTCCACCACCGCCTCGCCGATAGAGCCGAACCCGGTGCTGCTCTTTTTGTCCTTTTGCAGCGACCAGTATTCAAACTTCTCGGGCTCACCAGCAACCCCGGCAAAGGCACCGCGCTGCGCCATCAGCCCGATCAGCCCCAGTTGCAGCGCGAAGCCATCGGCGACCATCTTTTTGCTCGGCGGTTTGCCGGTTTTGTAATCGATGATTGCCAGCGCGCCGTCGGCGCTGCGATCAATCCGGTCAGCCCGGCCAATGATCTTCACCCCGGCGTGGGTCATTTCGCCCCTGGCCTCGCTCGCAAGCACTTCGTGGCCATCGGCAATGCGCGCGCCGACCTGCTCCTCAATCCACAGCAAGGCGCGCTCCAGGCGGGGCCACCACAGCCCGCGAACCAGCGGATGGGCGCTCATCCTGGCCAGTTGCTGTTCGGCATAGGGCAGCAGAGCGCCGCCGCCCTTGTGCCAAAGTTCCAATACCTTGTGGACAACTTCGCCGCGCCAGGCCGCCGTCGGCTCGGCATCGATCTCGTCCAGCTTGCGCAGCCGCAGGATCGAACTTGCATAGAACTGATAAGGATCGCCGCGCAGCCTATCGAGCCCGGTCACCGCAATCGGCACATCGCGCTGATCGGCGCTGGGGCGCGGCGCGGGGCGCGGGTGCGGGTCGACAGTCGGCGGATCATTCAGCGCCTGCGCCAGCCTGACCGGGCCATCATCGCGGTGGCCCTTGAGCAGATCGCTCCCCAGCATCGCGCGCACCCGCAGCACAAAACGCGAGGGGATCGCCGGGCCCGAAGCATCGCGCCTGGCATGGCTCAGCACCACCTCAGGCGCACCCAGCGCAGCGGCAAGATCGTGCGCCGAAAGGCCGATGCGGAAATCGCCGTCGGGCACGCCGAGCGCGCGCAGTACGGCGGGGGCGAGCAGCGGTTCGGGCGCGGGCGCGGCGGGCCAGGTGCCCTCGGTCATCCCGCCGCAGATCACCAGATCGGCCCGGCTCATCCGCGCCTCGATCAGGCCATAGATCGCCAGCCGCGGATGCCCGCCCCACGGCGGCCGCACCGCGATCCGGTCAAGCGTTTCGCGCAGCATGGTTGGCAGTCCCTCGCCGTCGATCCGGGTTCCAACAGCGCAAGCAGCACTGCGCAAGTCCTCAACAAAACTCGCCAGTGCCCGGCCATCAGCGCCACCCCAGACCTTGCCCCCGCTAATCGATTCGGCGGCGGCGGCAATGGCGCTGATCGCGTCATCAAGGCGGAGGTGTTCGCCCAGCGCCAGCAGCGGCGCGAGCAGGCCCTCAACCACCCCCCACCAAGCCACAATCCCGCGATGCTTCTCCTCCAACCGCGCGGCAATCTCGCGAAGAGGCTCCAGCCCCGGCGCGGGGCGCGGCCCGCGCAAGGCGAGGTCAGCCACGCGAACATGGTCGAGCCAATCGGCGCGCCCAAACGCCTCACCCGCATAGGGATGCCCCAAAAGCGCGAGCAGCGGCACCGGCGCAGCCTGGCTCACCGCAACCTCGGCGAGCATCAGAAACAATCGCCCTGCGGCGGTTTGTGGCAGCGGCTCGCCCGCAGAATCGTCGGCCTCAATCCCCCATCGCTCAAGTTGCGCGATTACCCGCGCCGCCAGTTCACGATCGGGCGTGAGCAGCGCAACCCGCTTTTCAGGGACTTCCAAAGCCTCGCGAATCGTCAGTGCGATGGCCAGTGATTCCTCGCCCGGATGCGCCGATTCGATCAGCCGCACCCCCGATAGCCGCCGCTCTCGGGCAACCAGCGAGACCCAGCGCGCGCTCGCCTTTGGCGGCAGAAACAGGTTCGAAATCGCCTTGCTGCGCTCGGGCGGCGCGGCGCCAAGGCCCGCGCGGTGCCACGGCTGCACCTCATCGCGGGCAATTCCCATGCGCCCGAGCAGCAGTTTGAGGTGATACTGCGGATGGGTGAAGGCATCTGATCGCCCGAACGGCGCACCGTCCTTTTCTTCAGCTATCCCCGCCCGCCCGAGCGCCTCCCAGACCTCGATGTCGAGCGACCGGTCGAGATCGGGCAGGATCACCGCCCCGCGCGGCAGTTCTGAAACGCAGCGCAACAGCTTGGCCAGCGCGGGCGATGCGCTGGTAACCCCTGCGGCAACAATCGGATTGGCGGGCGGATCTTCGCGCCAGCGCCGCGCCGCGTGATCGAACAGCATGTTGCGCCGCGC
>JANLOZ010000157.1:0-10527 GCA_031366845.1 Novosphingobium sp.
GCGACTCATCTGGCGCTTTTGCGGGCATGGCCGGGTGCCATGCGCCGGGTGTTAGCCAATGTCCACCGCGCTCGTGCCCCGTTACCCGATGCAATCACCCGATGCCGTGACGTTCGAGTGCCAGTCCGGCACGAAGCGCGAGGACAGTACTATCGGGATAGAGCCGGATCAGCGGCAGGGTGCAGCCAGCGATGGTGCAGGTTTCGGCAGCTTCGATGTGGCGCGGAGCTTCGCGGTCAAGCCGCAGCACGAGCGCGATGGGGACCCGCTGGGCACAGGGCCGGGTGATGATACCCACATTGCGCACTTCGATCAGGCCGGTGGTGGCGGGCGGGGGACTTGCCAGCAGGCGGCCACCGGAAACCGCAATTGCCACGCCATCATCGCCGATCAGCACAGCGCCGCGATCGATCAAAGCCAGCGCCAGACTGGTCTTTCCCGCACCCGGCGCCCCTTCGATCAGCACCCCGCGTCCGCCGATCGCCACGCCGGTTGCTTGATGCAGACGCGTCATGACCGCATCGGTGCAAGTTCGAGCACAAGGCATGCGCCGGGCTTGCCATCGTTGCGATCACTGGCGAACAGGCTGCCGTCATGCGCCTCGGCAATGGTGCGGGCGATGGCGAGGCCGAGGCCCGAATGGCTGCCGAAATCCTCGGCCTCGGGGCGCAGCGAATGGAACCGCTCGAATACCTTTTCGCGCTCGTCGATGGGTATGCCGGGGCCCTCGTCGCAGATCGAGACGCGCGCGCGTCCATCGCGGCGATCAAGCGCGATGGTAATCGCCCCGCCAGGCGGCGAGAACGACACCGCGTTGTCTATCAGGTTGTGGAATACGCGCTCGAGCCGCGAAGGATCGCCGGCGACCATGCAGTGCTTGAACGCCGATGTCAGCGCGACCCGGCAATCGCCGTCGGCGCCGCGCTCGGCGCGTTCGCTGGTCAGCCCGGTGAGTAGCGCCATCAGATCGAGCGTTTCGAATTGGGTGCGCGAGAGTTCGGCGTCGATCCGGCTGGCATCAGCAATCTCGGTTACCAGCCGGTCAATCCGCCGCACATCATGCGCGGCGATGGTGATGAGCTGGCGGCGAAGCTCTGGATCATCGACCTTGCCAAGCGATTCTACGGCGCTGCGCAGGCTGGCGAGCGGGTTCTTGACCTCGTGCGCAACATCAGCAGCAAACATTTCAACCGCATCGATCCGCTGCCGCAACGCTGCGCTCATATCAGACAGCGCGCGCGCGAGCAGGCCAATCTCGTCGCCGCGTTCGGGCAGGCGGGGGACGATAACCTCGCGCTCGCGCCCCAGCCGCACGCGCACGGCGGCGCGGACCAGGGCCTTGAGCGGCTGCACAATCGTGCGCGCGAGGAACAGCGACAGCAGCACCGATAACAGCAGGGCAATGCCGATGATGATCGCCAGCGTCTGCCGCGCATCGCGCACCTTTTGCGTGATGTCGGTGGCGTTGCGCGTGGTTAGCAGCACCTCGCCGCGTTCTCCCACCGGCGCGGCGGCGGTGAACACCGGGGTGCCATCGGGTGCACGGCGGGCACGCACCTTGGCGACATTGGCCTTCTGCGCCTCGGAGACTTCGGGCCAGGCATCGGCGGTGGGGATCGCCGCCTCGACATATTCGGGCATGTCGGGCGCGCCGAGAATTATGTCCATCCCGCGATCGAGCACCGATGCGGTGCGCGCCGCCCAGCCTTGCAGGTTGGGATCGGCCAGCGTGAAGCTCGGATCGGCGAGCAGGAACGAATCGGTGATCTGGTGGCCGCGCGCATCGTAGAGCCGCAACCGCAATTGCTGTTCGCCGCCGATCCGCGCGAGCAGCGGCGCGCGTTCGCTGCGCGGCGTTTCCGCCAGTGCATCGGCGATGATCTCGGCCTCAGACTGCGCGAGTTGCGAGCGCTCGGCGAGCAGCTGATTGCGATACGAATCGAGGTAAAACAGGCTGCCCGCGAGCAGCGCCAGCGCGATGACGTTTACCGCCAGGATGCGCGTCGTCAGCCCCAGACGCCGCGTCCAGAACAGCCGTCCCGGCGCGCGCTGCTGGCCGCTCTCAGCCATCGGAAAAACTGTAGCCTGCGCCGTAGAGCGTCTCGATCGCTGAAAAATTGTTGTCTGCCGCGCGCAGCTTGCGGCGCAGGCGCTTGATGTGGCTGTCTATGGTGCGGTCATCGACGAAAATGTCGTCGCTGTAGGCTGCATCCATCAGCTGGTTGCGACTTTTGACCACGCCCGGGCGCTGGGCGAGCGCCTCAAGGATCAGGAACTCGGTAACGGTGAGCGAAACGGGTTTGCCTTCCCAGGCGACGCGGTGGCGCGCTGGATCCATTTCGAGCCGGCCACGTTTGACCATTTCGGGCGCGTCTTCGCCGCTCGCTTCGCCCGCAGGCTGGCGGTTAAGCTCGGCGCGGCGCAGGATCGCGCGGATGCGCGCCGTCAGCAGGCGCTGGCTGAACGGCTTGGCGATGTAATCATCGGCCCCGAGCGCAAGGCCGAGCGCCTCGTCGGGCTCCTCGTCCTTCGAGGTGAGGAAGATCACCGGCAGCCCCGATTTTTCGCGCAAGGCCTGCAGAAGTTCGAGCCCGTCCATCCGCGGCATCTTGATATCGAAAATCGCCAGGTCGGGCGGGTTTTCCAGCAGCGCCTTCAGCGCCGTCTGGCCATCGGCATAGACGCGCGTGGCATAGCCTTCAGCCTGAAGCGCGATCGAAACCGTGGTCAGCACATTGCGGTCATCGTCCACCAGCGCGATAACCTGGCGCGGAACCGGAGCGGCGGGGGTGGGCGAACTGGGATGGGCGTCCATGCGGGCAACCTGACTTGTGCTAGCGTCTGCGGTTAGCCGAGTGGACCACCGCTGACAATTGCTGCGCGGACAATCGCAAAAGCGGTGTACCGCTTCTTGCTGGCATAGAAGCAAAACTGTTTCGCTGAACCGCCGATTCAAGTCTGCTGATTTGACGCAAGAACGTGGCTCGCCTATGCGGCGCGGCGAATCTCGCATACCTATGCAATAGTGCGCTGCGGTAGTGTTGCCGTAGCGGCAGGCGCTTACAGGAGAAGAACTTGGCCACGCTTTCAACTTCGCTCGACAAACAGGGTTTTTCCACCAGCGCGACACTGTTTGCCAACCTCGGCACGGCAGCGCTGGTTGAACATGCCGTGAAGCGTGGCGAGGGACGATTGACCAAGGACGGCGCACTGCTGGTCGATACCGGCAAGTTCACCGGGCGCAGCGTGAAGGACAAATACGTCGTCCGCGATGCCACCACAGAAGAATCGATCAATTGGGGGCCGATCAATCAGCCGATGGCCGGGGAGCACTGGGTCAACCTGAAGGCCGATTTCATGGCCGCACTCAAGGATCAAAAGGAACTCTATGTCGCCGACCTGTTCGGCGGCAGCCAGCCCGAATACCGCGTGAACGTGCGCGTGGTCACCCAGATGGCATGGCACAGTCTTTTCATCCGCACCCTGTTGGTACGCCCTACGGCAGACGAGATCGCCAGCTTCACGCCTGAATACACCATTCTTAACCTGCCCAGCTTCAAAGCCGACCCGGCACGCCACGGCTGCCGCAGCGACACGGTGATCGCGGTCAACTTCACCGAGAAGCTGATCCTCATCGGCAACACCGAATATTCCGGCGAGATGAAGAAGGGCGTATTCGGCCTCTTGAACTACCTGCTCCCGGCGCAGGGCGTGATGCCGATGCACTGTTCGGCCAATATCGGATCAGACGGCACCAGCGCGATCTTCTTCGGGCTTTCGGGCACCGGCAAGACCACGCTTTCGGCCGACGCCAGCCGCACGCTGATCGGTGATGACGAGCATGGCTGGTCCGACCAGGCGGTGTTCAACTTTGAAGGCGGCTGTTACGCCAAGATGATCAACCTCTCGGCCGAGGGGGAGCCGGAGATCTACGCGACCACCAAGATGTTCGGCACGATCCTCGAGAACGTGGCGATGGACGAGGCGACGCGCGAGCTCGACTTTACCGATTCCCGCAAGACCGAGAACACCCGCGGCGCCTATCCGATCGACTTCATCCCCAACACCAGCGAAAAGAACCTCGGCCCGCCGCCGTCGAACATCATCCTCCTCACTGCCGATGCGTTCGGGGTCATGCCGCCAATCGCGCGGCTGACGCCCGAGCAGGCGATGTACCATTTCCTGTCCGGCTATACCGCCAAGGTCGCCGGCACCGAGATCGGGGTGACCGAGCCTGAGGCAACCTTCAGCACCTGCTTCGGAGCCGCGTTCATGCCGCGCCACCCCAGCGTCTATGGCAACCTGCTCAAAAAGCGCATTGCCGAAGGCGGCGCGCAGTGCTGGCTGGTCAACACCGGCTGGTCAGGCGGCAAGGCAACCACGCCGGGGATCAAGCGCATGCCGATCAGGGCGACCCGCGCGCTGCTCAATGCGGCGCTCGATGGCAGCCTGGGCGATGCCGAATTCCGCAAGGATCCCAATTTCGGCTTCGAATTCCCGGTCGCGGTGGCGGGCGTCGATTCCAGGCTGCTCGATCCGCGCGGTGCCTGGGACGATGCCGAGGCCTATGACGAAACCGCCCAGGCGTTGGTCCGCCAATTTGTCGAGAATTTTGCCCAGTTTACCGATCACGTTGACGAAGGCGTAAGGCAAGCGGCACCGGTCGCCGCCTGACTTTCAACATGCCTGTTGAAAATTGCCTTTGCGCTGGATGAAGTTGTGCCCATGGGCGCAGGTCAATTCTATAGGAGTCGCATGATATGAGCCTTTTAGACAGCATTCTCGGCCAGCTTAGCGGCAATGTCGCGATTGACGCTATCGCCACCAAATTCGGTATTCCGCCGGCCATGGCCGAAGCCGCAGTCGCAGCCTTGACCCAGGCGCATCCTGAGCCGGGCGATACCGTTGCCACCGCTGCCGCCAACACCGGCATGGACGCAGGCGTGATGGGGCAGATCGCCGATCACATCGGCGGCGAGGGCGCGCTCGGCCAGCTCGGCGGCCTGCTCAAGGACAACCCGCAAATCGTCTCTGCCATCGGCGGCATGATGAGCGGCGGCCAGGGTGCCGACCTTGGCGGCCTGCTCGGCGGGCTGATGGGCGGCAACAAGTCCTGATTGCAGTCTTGGCGCAGGCCAACAAAAAACGGCAGCGGTGAAAGCCGCCGCCCTTTCTGTTTTTTCGGAAGTGACGGAGTTGACCCCTTAAGCCCCTCCCCTTCAGCGGAGGGGTTGCCATCCGCCTTAAGCCCCTCCCCTTCAGGGGAGGGGTTGGGGTGGGGTCTATCCCCACCCGCCAAGGTTGCGCCCAGATCACAAACCCCACCCCACTGCGACTAGGCAGCAAGCTGCCAAGTCTCGCTGCCCCTCCCCTGAAGAGGAGGGGAGGAAGGGCAAGCGAGTCGCTTTAGCCGAGCAGCGATGCCGGAACCTTTCCGCCGTTGGCAGCCAGCGCCTGCATCACCTGCTTGTGCAGCAGGATATTGTCTTCGGCTGAACCCGCATAGTCGGCATTGCCGAGCTCATGCGCGAGCGACTTGCGGTTGTCATAGCTGGCTTCGACGCCGACCAGCTTCATCAGATCGACGATCGAAGTCTGCCAGTTGAGATCGCCCGCGCCGTTCATCGATGAAAGTGATGCTTCGACATCAACGTCGCTCATCGTCACGGGTGCTGGCGCGGGCGCTGGTGCAACTTCAGCAGCGGCGGGCACAGGAACCGGAGCGGCTTCGGCTTTGTGACCAAAAATGGCATCCTTGATCGAGCTGAAAATCGACATGCATTGAACTCCCAAAGAACGGGCGGTTCCCGGGCCGGGAACATAGCGATTCGCCCTGAGCGGCGCGACGATAGTTGGGGAATTATGAACGCGGCAAGGCAATGCGCCGTGCCGAGTGTTTTATCCGCTGGCCGCAGCGATATAACGCCCGACATTAAGCGCCAGCACATCGAGCGGCACGTTACCGCCGCCGACCACCGCCTGATCAAAATCGCGCAAATCGAATTGCGCGCCCAGCGCTGTCTTTGACCGCACCCGCTGCGCATTGATCTCGCTGTGGCCCATCTTGTAGCCGCAAGCCTGCCCCGGCCATGAACAATAGCGGTCAATCTCGGGCGCAAGTTCGGCCAGCCCCGAGCCATTGGCCTCGGCGAACCACTGCTGCGCCTGCGCCCGGCTCCAGTGCATGGCGTGCATCCCGGTATCGACTACCAGACGGCAGCACCGGAACGATATCCCTTGCAGATAGCCCAGCCGCCCCACCGGATCATCGTCATAGGCACCAAGCTCGTCACCCAATTGTTGTGCGTAAAGCGCCCAGCCTTCCGAATAGGCGTTGAACGCGAGGATTGAGCGGATCAGCGGCAGCCGGTTGGCATATTCGCCCTGCCAGACGTGGCCGGGAATGCCCTCGTGAAAAACCAGGTCGGGCACCGAAAACTTGCCGTGGCGACCGGTGTCACCAAGGTTTACCCAGACCTTGCCGGGGATTTTTCCATCAATCGATCCTGCGCCGCCATAGGCATTGGGCGCGCCGGGTTCTTCGGCTGGCGGCATCCGGCGGATTTCGAGCTTGCCGGGAACGAGCGTGCGGAATGCCTGTGGCAATTTGGTGCGGATGAAGGCGATGCGATCTTCCATCAGGTCCGTAATCTGCTTGCGCCCGGTATCATTGTTCGGGAACTGATAGCGCGGGTCTTGCCCCAACGCCTTCATCCGCGCGCCAACGCTGCCCTTGGTATAGCCGAGCTTCTGCAGGATCGGCTCCATCCTTGCCTGCAGTTCGGCTAGCTGCTCGCGGCCGATCTTGTGGATCTCCTCTGGCGAGCGGCGGGTAGTGGTGCTGGCGCGCAGGCCCCAGGCGTACCATTCGTCGCCGTGCGGGCGCGACCACATGCCGGCCTCGGACGTGGCGCGGGCGCGCTGGCGTTTTAGTTCTGCAAGCTGGCGTTCGAGCGCGGGAACGATCTTGCGGGTCACGGTATCCTGCGCCCGCGGCCCCCAGGCGCCGGGGATCTGGCTGGTGCGTCCAGCCAGTGAGGTTACCAGGCCGCTGGTCCCCGCGCCCGCATCGGCAATCGTCCGCTCGATCTGCGGGATCGACTTGTCGAGCAGGAAATCAGGCGGGACAAGGCCCTTCGCGGTGGCGCTGCGCAGCCGCCCCAGCTCGCCATCGAGCAGCTTCGGCATTTGCCCCAGTCGCGCCAGGTACGCCTCTGCATCGCTCGCCGAATGCACCGGATGATCACCATCGAGAAAACGGGGGGTATCAAGATAGGCCCCGACATTCTGGATCACCACATAGGGCGTGTTGCGCCAGCCGCCGACCGCAACATCACCATAAGGCAGGGCAAAGCCATCGAGCGCGGTGGAAAAGGCGCTTTTGACCACGGCGAGACTGGTTTGCGTGGCGGTGTCCAGTGCCTTTTCATCGATGGATTTGATTTTGCCGAGTGCTGATCGCAACTGCGAGGCCATATGCGCCTGATCGCCGCCCGAACGCCCCCCGAGCCTTGATCGCAGCGCGGCGTGCTTGCCAGTGTCAAGACCGAGCGAAGTCGCGCCTTCGGGCCCATCTTCGAGCAGGCCCCAGGCTATCTGATCGAGCAAGGCGGCGGCGCGGTCCGTCGGTGATGCGGCGGCTGCGAGCACCTGCGCGGGCAGGGCAAGCGCGGCGGCGCTGGCGGAAAGTGCGGTGAGCGTATCGCGGCGGGTGAGGGCGGTGCTGTTCATCGGCCCATGCTGTAAATAGTCCAGCGCGGAGTCAAATGGCTTTTCACCAAGCGGCATCTGCGTTTAGACCAACGACATGCTCGATACCGCCCTTTCGCTCATGGCGCTCGCCATCATCGCGCTAACGCTCGGCGCGGTCTATCTGCTGCGGCGCGGCGGGGCGAAGAAGCAGGCGCTGCTGATGCTGGTGCTGGCTGCGGTGCTGGCGGTTAACGTGGCGATCTGGACCGTGCCGGATAGCAAGGGCAATGTTCCGGTGGAGCAGGCGAAGTAGCGGGCTCGCATTCAGCTATCAAAACGAGCCCAATCAATATTTACCCGTCATCCTGAACTTGTTTCAGGACCCATTTCTCGGCCTATTCCGCCGATGTCGGACGGGCGCAAACCTCCCGGTCTGCTTCTCTCCGGCATACAATGAGCTTGCGGCTCGATGGGTCCTGAACCGAGTTCAGGATGACGAAATTGGTCGGTTTGACGAAACGTGACTGCCCCGCGCTTGAGGGGGGGTAGGCAACCTCACCTGATCGGGCAATCCGGTGCCAGCCGGAAGTTCAGGTAATTGTCCACCGACAGCATCATTTCATCCATCTCGTGCTCGAAGAAATGGTTGGCGCGCGGGATTTCGTCGTGGTGGATGGTGATGTGGCGCTGGGTGCGCAGTTTATCGACCAGCTTCTGCACCGCGTTTGGCGTCACCACTGTATCGTTTACGCCCTGAACGACGATGCCCGAGGCCGGGCAGGGCGCGAGGAAGCTGAAGTCATACATGTTTGCCGGGGGCGCGACCGAGATGAAGCCGCGGATTTCCGGGCGGCGCATCAGCAATTGCATGCCGATCAGCGCGCCAAAGCTATAGCCTGCGATCCACGTGGTCGAAGCCTCGGGATGGATCGACTGCACCCAATCGAGCGCAGAGGCTGCATCGCTCAGCTCGCCAATGCCGTTGTCGAAGCTGCCCTGGCTGCGGCCCACCCCGCGAAAATTGAAGCGCAACACGGCAAACCCGCGCGCCACAAAGGTTTTATACAGCGCCATCGTGATCCGGTCATTCATCGTGCCGCCGGCCTGCGGATGCGGATGCAGGATCATTGCCACCGGCGCACGCGGACGCGGTCCGGGCTGGAAACGGCCTTCCAGGCGGCCTTCGGGGCCGGGGAAAATCACGGATGGCATATGGGGATCTACCTGTATTGCTGGCCCTTCGCGCGGCATCCGGGAAAGTTCGGATGCCGGACCGTTCGGGGCTATGATCGGGAAGCGAGCGCTATATAGATACAGGGCCTCAAAAAGCAACGTTTTCGTCCTCATCGCTTTCCCACGGATGCAGCTGCAACATGATATATCTTGATCATCAGGCGACAACACCGCTCGCGCCAGAGGCGCGCGAGGCGATGATGCACTGGTTGTCTGGCCCGGAATGGTCAGGTGGCATTGGGGGCTTTGCCAATCCGCACTCGATGCACAAGGCTGGCAGGGCAGCTGCAGCAGCGGTGGAAGTTGCGCGCGAGCAAGTGGCCAGTCTGCTCCCCAAGGGTGGCAGAGTGGTGTTCACAAGCGGGGCGACCGAGGCGATCAATCAGGCCGTGCGCGCCGTGTCGTGGGGCGGACCAGAAGCGGGTATTGCCTTCTCGGCGATAGAACATTCAGCCTTGGTCAATGCCGCGATTGCCAGCGGTGCTGCCTGCCAGGAACTGCCCGTCAACCCCGAAGGTCTGGTCGATCCCGAACTGGAATTTCCCGAGGGCACCGGACTGGTCGCAGTCATGCAGGTCAACAATGAGATTGGCACGATCCAGCCCGTCGCGCGGCTGACCGAGCGTGCGCATGAAATCGGCGCACTGTTCCTCTGCGATGCCGTGCAAGGCGCTGGCAAGCTGGCCCCGCCCGATGGCGCAGACCTGATCGCCGTTACCGCGCACAAGCTCTATGGCCCCAAAGGCATCGGCGCGCTGTGGGTGCGCGATGGGGTGAAAGTGGCGCCGCTCATTCAGGGGGGCGGGCAGGAAGCCGGGCTTCGTTCGGGAACACTCAGCCCAGCGCTTTGTGCCGGGTTCGGCGCGGCGGCGGCGCTGGCCAAGGCGCGGATGGAGCAGGATTTCCAGCACCTTGCCGGTCTCGCCAGCCTCGCCCGCTCCATTCTCTCGCGCTGGACGCTCAACGGCAGCGAGTCAGCGCGCTGGCCGGGCAATCTCAGCCTGCGGCTCGATGGCCTAAACTTTCCCCGCCTGATGAGCGATTGCCGCGAGGTAGCTTTTTCGGCGGGCTCGGCCTGTGGCAGCGGCACCGGCGCACCCAGCCGGGTGCTCACCGCCATTGGGCTCGCACCGGCGCAGGCACGCAATTCGATCCGCTTGGGTTTCGGGCGCTACACGACTAGAGATGAAGTGGAAACGGCCTGCCGCGCTATCGAGGCTGCCACGCAGGCGCAAGGTGCGTAAGACGCTGGGAGCATAGCATTTGGTCAAGGTCACCTTCATCACTGAACGTGGCGAGCGGGTTGAGGCGCAGGCCACACCCGGCGCGCGGCTGCTCGAAGTCGGTCAGGCCGCCGGATTGGCGCTCGAAGGCACCTGCGAAGGCCAGATGGCCTGCTCCACCTGCCACGTCATCGTTGCGCCCGACTGGTTCGCCAAGCTCGAAGCCGCGAGCGATGACGAGGAAGACATGCTCGACCTCGCCGCCGGAATCGCCCGCACCAGCCGCTTGTCCTGCCAGATTGTCCTGAACGATGCTCTCGATGGCCTCGAAGTGCGCATTCCGGGAGAGAGCCGGGATATGCAGCGGCGGTAGGTTGTA
>JANLOZ010000216.1:0-40650 GCA_031366845.1 Novosphingobium sp.
TCGGTCAGCCGCGCATCGACCTCGTCGGGAACGTCCGACCCGTCGCCATATTCCTCGCCGATCGCGTCGAACTCCTCGACCAGGGCGTCGAGCCGGGCCTGTTCCTCATCGGTCAGCGGCACGGTGGTGCCGGTGATCCGGCGCTTGCCACGTTCGCAACCGAACGGCAGGTCGATGGCGGCCTCGACCCATTTCCAACCTTCGCCGCCGATCTCCTGTGCGATGGTCGCCAACTTGTCATTGACCAGCTGCTCGACCAGCGCAGGATCCTGCAACCAGCCATCGCCATCGGCCGAGAACAGGTCGCGCATCACATGACCGCCCGCCTCGGTGTAGGCATCGAGCACGATGAACCGCACGCGCCGGTCGGTCGCGGGAATCGCATCTTCGGTCAGCAGGCGTCGGATGTGATGGGCCGAAATGTGTTGGCCGTTGTTGAGCTGGTCCCAGACCTGTTCCTGGCGCGCATGGTTTTCGGTGACCGTGAAGGCCATAAGCTGTTCGAGCGTCATGCCGTCTTCGCCGTAAACGTCGAGCAGAGTTGGCGAGACCGAGGCAAGCCGCAGGCGTTGCCGGACGGTCGAGACAGAGACGAAGAAACGCGCCGCGATGTCCTCCTCGAACAGCCCCGCCTCGATCAGCGCGCTGAAGGCGCGGAACTGGTCGAGCGGATGAAGTCCTTCGCGCATGACGTTTTCGGCAAGAGAATCTTCCTCGGCGATGCCGCCTTCGCGCACCACGCAGGGGACCGGCTGATCCTTCGCCATCCGCTTGGACTTCACCAGCAGTTCGAGCGCGCGGAAGCGGCGCCCGCCTGCCGGAACCTCGAACACGCCGGTTTCCTGGCCATCGTCATCGAGCACGGCCCGGACATTGAGGCTCTGGAGCAGGGTGCGGTGGTAAATGTCGCCGGCCAGATCCTCGATCGAGAGGCCCGCCTTCACGCGCCGGACGTTCTTCTGGCTCAGCACCAGCTGGGAAAAAGGAATGTCACGCGAGGAACTGAGCACGAGCTTGGGCAATGTCTTGGTCATGGGTTTTCTCCATGACGGGCTGCCCGAAAGCCTCTCTCTCGGACCTCATCCCGTCACGAAGCGAAGCGTCGCCCTCTTACTCTGAGGGGGCAGCGCAACGCCGGGGACGCACAAAGGCCAGTTCATCCAGACTGGGTCTCAGTGGACGCGGTCGAGCAACTTCTTCGCCTTGCCCTCCATGTCGAGACGGGCGTCCTGATGGGTCTTGTCGCGGGCGAGCGCGGTGATGCCCTGCACGAAGTCGAAGATCGATTCGGGCGGGCGGCCTTCTTCGGCCAGTACCGCTTCGATGATCTTGCCGGTTTCGGCTTTGGAGAAGCCGCGCCCCCGCAGAAAGTCGCTGCGGTCTTCATCGGTGCGGGCGACGATCCGCTCGCGGGCGGCCTTGATGCCGTTGATGAAAGGCTGCGGCGAGGAGTTGGCGAAGCACTCCAAGGCCGGCGCTGCTTCATGGGCGAAACGGTTCGCGGCATACTTGCTGTGACGGATGCTGATCTCCTCGAAATCCTCGACGCCCCAGAGATTCCGGTTCTGGCAGACCGCGCGCAGGTAGAAGCTCGCCATACCCAGCGTCTTGGCACCAACCTCGGAGTTCCAGCAGTAGAAGCCCCGGAAGTAGAGGTCCGGCGATCCATCGGGCAACCGTCCCGCCTCGATCGGGTTGAGGTCATCGACCAGAAACAGGAATACATCCCGGTCCGAGGCATAGAGAGTTGTCGTGTCGCGGGTGATGTCGACGCGGGGATTGTAGATCCCGGTCGACCAGTCGAGCACGCCAGGCACTTTCCAGCGAGTATCGCCCGTGCCGTTGCCGGCGATCTTCTGCACCGCCTCGACGAGTTCGTGATCGTAGATGCGGCCATAGTCGGGACCGGTAACGGCGCGCAGTTCCATCCTTCCGTTGTCCGTCTCCAACGTCTTGATCTGCTCGGCACGGTGCGAAGTCAGGCCGTATTGCAGGTTGATCGCCGCAAGGGGTGCGGGCAGTTGGCGCAGATAGGCAGCGGGCGCGCCGACCTGGCTCGCTAGCTGACCGAAACTCCAGTGGGTGGGCGTTACAGGTGCGTCGGCACCGGGCAGGATCAGCGCCAGGCGTTCGGGATCGTTCCGGTTCGCCTCGACGTGAATGAGCGCAGTTTCAACCACACGGGTCCTGCTTCGCTCGGACCGGCCGCGCACCGCGCTGGCCAGATCGCCGAGCGACAGGAATCGCGCATCATCGGGCCGCGAGAACCACTCAGACGAAACCCGCCCGACCCGTTTCCCGCGCGACACATCGACCTTGTAGCCGCCGCCCGCATCGCGGCCGGCACCTGTAACCTGCATATTCATGGGAAAACCTCCATGACGGGCGGCCGGGAGCCTCTCTCTCGACCCTCAACCCGTCACGGCGAAGCCCGCCAGCCTCTGACTCTCACCTGCCCTTGCTCCACGTCGCGCGAACGACCAGCGAGATTGCAAAGCAAAAAACCGCACCCTGAAGGGAGGCGGGGGATCGGTCCCTTGGTCGTGCAGGCGGAAAGCCGGGGCTTGTCGGCTTTCCGCCTGCGCATGCCACTATGCCCGCCGGTTCAGAGTGCACGCGGGGCCTTTCGCATTAAACGCCGCGCCCGCAGGAGCATGCCCGTCAAGGCTTGCGGGACAGAGCGCGTCATCAGCCCCGCTCCGATTCCCGGGGTGTTGCGGGGTGTCCCCGCAGAAGGGGTAGCCGGAGACAGCGCAGCGGCTCAGGCTCAGGGGAAGGCTTTCCCCAAAAATATGTGGATATAGATCCGTGGTATACTGGTGGGATACCGACTTAAATGTCGGATTATCGGTCAAATGCCGATTGGTCTAACCTATTGGTTTTCCGTAGAAAAACTGGAGCGGGCGAAGGGATTCGAACCCTCGACCCCAACCTTGGCAAGAATTCAAAATGCCCCGAAGCATCTTTCTGATCCTACGCCAGAGCCCTACAAACCCCTTGGTTTATTGATACTTTCAAGCTCCGCGAGCAAGTTTGTCTACGCCACGAAACGACTTCACGGTGGGATGCGCGTGGTAAACTGGAGCTCGGATGGCCATGGGTGTCAAAAGCCAAACCTCACTCACAAGGCGCACCGTGGATGCTGCTCACCCGGCTGACAAGCGCTACCATATCTGGGACTGCGAGTTGCGCGGCTTCGGTCTCCGGATCGAGCCTTCGGGCATCAAGACCTTCGTCACCAAATACCGGGTTGGCGGCGATGGGCGTAATGCATCACAGCGGATTCAGACGGTCGGGCGCTTTGGCACCCTGACGGCAGAGGAAGCACGCCGGAAGGCAAAGGCGATCCTTGGAAGCGTTGCAGCAGGCGCCGACCCGGCCGGCGACCTTGCTGCGCGCCGCCGCGAGATGACCATGGCCGCGCTGATTGATTTTTATGAGACCCATGGCTGCGTGGTTCAGCGCGGCAAACGGATTGGCGAGCCGATGAAGCCGCTGACCAAGGCGTACACTCTCGCCCGGCTGCGCCATCATGTACTGCCCCTTCTCGGCAATCGCCGCGCGAAGGACGTGAGCAGTGGCGACATCGAACGGTTCGCCGCCGATGTTCAGGCTGGAAAGACAGCCAAGAATGAGAAGGTCGGGCCGCGAAAGCGCATCATCGTCAAGGGTGGCCCTGGTGCCGCCCGTAAGGTCGTGCGTGACCTGTCCGCCGTGTTCAGCTTCGCCAAGCGCAGTGAGATCGTCGAGCGTAATCCCGTCGAGAACGCCGCCGTGCGCAAGACTGATGGCCAGAAGACACGCTTCCTGACGCTGGAAGAAGTGGGGCGGCTCGGCAGTGCGCTCGACGAACTGGAACAGGAAGGCACCAACGTCAAAGCAATCAACATAGCCAGGCTGTGGGCGCTGACCGGCTGCCGCCGCAATGAGATCGCCGGACTCAAATGGGACGAGGTCGATTTCGAGAATGGTCTGCTCGTGCTGGAAGACAGCAAGGCCGGTCGTTCGATGCGTCCGCTAGGAACGGCGGCACTGACGCTGCTCCAGCAGATCGAACGGACCGACGACTCCGAGTTCGTGTTCCCGGCCGATACCGGCGACGGATATTTTCAGGGGACCAAGACACCGTGGGCACGGGCAGTCAGGAAGGCGGAGCTACCCGGCGTCACCCGCGCGCTCCGCACGGGAACCCAGGATACGATCAATCAGGCAGGGCAACAGATTGCGCGGCGACAATTGAATGTCGCGCCGACACTCACCATTCGTCCCGGATTTCCGCTGCGCGTGACTGTGACGCGGGATTTGATCCTTGCGTCCATCGGAGGCGGACAATGACCAAGCTGAAGCTGAGCGATCTGGCTGAGGACAAGCCTGTTCGTGTGACCATTGAACTTCCTGCGTCTGTTCACCGCGATCTTGTCGCCTATGTAGGCGTGTTGAACAGCAGCGCAGGCAAGAAAGCGCTGAATCCTGAAAAGCTCATTGCGCCGATGATTTCACGGTTCATGGCAACCGACCGGGCATTTGCCAAAGCGCGACACGGACCTCAGGCCGACCAAGGGACCGGTTAACGTTTATTGATCAGCTTGAAAAAGCGCTTGAGCGCGAGATTGCCTTCAACCTCGCGCCAGAATGCCGCGACATCGATCCGGCCCTGGCCGCAGCCTCATTTACCTGGCGGATCGGTCGCAGCCTTGATCGATGCCGATAAGCACGAGGGAACGCTGCTGCAGGTCATCCGCGGCGTGTGGCCGATTATTCACGACGCGGGCCAAGAACCTCGACGGCTCTGGCGCTCGTGCTCGCTGGACATAAGCGCTTGCCGCGCAGTGGTTGCGCCATGAAACAGGTGTCTTCCTCGTGAAGCTCGTTTGCGCATTGCCAGACGAAATGCACGACGTGTTCGGCTTCAGGATAGGTGATCTAAGGCTGCGCTGGGCGCTCAGCACGTCGCGCCTGGTTGCCCCCATGTTGACCCAGCACATCAATGAAATCGCCGGATTGTGAGGCCGATTGATCCTGACTTTTTGCCCCATTTTCGCCGTTATGCCCGAAAACCCGACTCTGTCTACGTGCCACACAGTGAGCCTGGACCATTCGCCCGATCAGGGTGAGTGAATGCGGTTGCAATGGGCCTCTTGATTTCGCAGTCAATAGGACTAGTTTGACGCCATGAAGACGCACGACGACCGGGCCGTAATGGGGTGGGATGGGCTGGCCGAGGTCTCCTCTCCCCGGGGGATTATGCTGGAGACCATCCTTGAAGCATCGGATCGGCGGCAGGACATGCCCGGCTTCGATCCTGATTATCTTGACTTTGTCGACTATATCCTACGCTGCACTCATCGCATCTGGGAAGAGCGCAACATTGGCCTGTGCCGCACTCATTACGCACAAGATGTCGTCATGCATACGCTGACCGGGCCGACAAGAGGTGCGGAAGCGGTGGTCCAGTCAACCATTGGCGCGCTCGCCTCATCGAGCGACCGGCAAGTTATCGGCGAGGACGTTATCTGGTCGCAGGACCCCGACGGCCGACTCTACAGCTCCCACCGGTTGACCAGCCAGATGACGCACATGGGCGATGACCCGGTGCTCGGTCCGGCGACATTCCTGCCGATCGGTGCGACGACGATCGCCGATTGCGCGGTCGTTGAGAACCGGATTGTTGAAGAGTGGCTGGTTCGTGACAATGGCCGAGCGGTGCTTCAGGTCGGCAAGAGTAACTGGGCAGTCGCGCAGGCTCAGGCTGCGACCGACCGCGCAGGCGATCAGCAGTGCTTCGCCTGGCGCGCTGCCGCGATTGCGGCGATCCGGAACGGTAGTGATGTCGCAGTCTCGCCCGGCCATCCCGCCGTGACGGTTATCGCGATGCTGCGCATGGCCTTCGTGGAGGATATGTTGGGCGAGGCGGCAGAAGGCTTGTCGAATATTGTGGAAGTGCGCTGGCCCACCGGTCGCATCGGCGTTGGACGGGGTTACTGGATCGGTTGCGTGACTCAGCTCCGCGCTATGCTGCATGACTGCGCCTTCGCCGCGCAGCATGTTGCCGCCCGCCCGAACCCGGACGGCAGCGTGGCATTGGCGATCCGTTGGTCGCTGGTTGGCCACCATCGCGGACTGGGGCCATGGGGCCCGCCAAGCGGGCGCGAGTTGCTGATCATCGCCGTCTCGCATTATCGCATCGAACAGGGCGCGATTACCGAGGAGGTTACCGTGTTCGACGAACTTGCGGTGCTGCGTCAGGTCGCAGGAGGACTGGGAGCATGAGCGCTATCGAAGCATTGGCGGCGGGATCGATTGACCTTGAGTCTTTGTGGGGTGCCTGCCGGATGGAAAGTGCAGACTGCGAGGGATTCGGCGTCGAAGCGATAGCAGACATGCTGCGCCGCGCGCCCTTTCCGGAGCAGGCCCCGAGCTTCAGCCATGGCGCGCTCGAAGGGCGGATCACTGATGATCAGGCGCTGCTGATCGAGCGTAACGGGCCAGTGGCGGTGCGCATCTGGCGGATTGGCGTCCAGCCAAGCGGTCAAGGCGAAAAGGGCGTGATGGTGCCATTCGATACCGATCTTGCCCAGGCGCAGCGCGATGTCTTCGCCGATATCGCCGAACCTGGCCTCCGCGAATGCGCCGTGAGCCACGCGCGAGCGATCCTGGCCCGACTGGACGCCTTCCGTAGTCGGGCCTTTGTTTTGCGCGTCGGCGGCGATGCGGGAGACGGCGTGGCGCTCTATCAACTCTATACGCTCAGTGCGGGGCGGACCCACCGGCCGATGCAGGCGCGCGCGCTGGCGCGATGGCAAGGCGACGAGGTAACCCTGATCACCGACGAGCCTTGGCCGCATGGCAATCTGGTCAGGCTTGGCGGTTGAACGACCTGCCGCGCCTGACGCCGTTCATGAAGGTGAGCTATGGCCTGGGCAGCACGGCCGAGGCCGCTGCCTACACCGCGACCGCATCGTTCTTGATGCTGTTCTACAATCAGGTGCGCGGGCTGGATGCGGGCCACGTTGGCACCGCGCTCGCCGCAGGTCTCATCGTCAACGCAATTTTCGATCCGCTGGTTGGCTCGTGGTCAGACCGCACCCGGACCAGATGGGGAAGGCGTCATCCCTTCATGTTTGCCTCAATCCTGCCGGCTGCCTTGCTGTTCTGGGCAGTGTTCAACCCCCCGGACTGGAGCGAGACCGGACAGCTGATCTGGCTGGCGTTTGCCAACACCATGCTGCTCCAGGCGATGACGCTGTATCATACGCCGCATCTGGCGTTGGGCGGCGAAATGTCGAGCGATTATCTCGAACGCACCAGCGTGATGGGATATAACACGTTCTGCCTTTGGCTGGGCGATACGCTGGGCTGGGTGCTGTCGTTCCGAGTATTCTTCGCGGCGACCGCAGAGTTTTCTAACGGCGCGCTCGATCCAACACGCTGGCCGTTGTTTTCCGCAACCATGGCGGGTTTCATCCTCGTTATCCTGATTTATTCGAGCCTGTCGACCACCAAAATCATCAAATATCTGCCCGCGCCGCCGCCCGCCGCGCACGGCTTTGGCCTGCGCGAATGGGCGCGCGACATCGGCCGGACGCTGTCCAACCGCAATTATGTAGTGCTGCTGCTCGGCCTCTTGTTCCTGTCGATGATGGTCGGGGTGCGCGGTGGGCTGTGGCTTTACGGGGCGACCTATTTCTGGCGGCTCGACAACAACCAGATCAGCCTGTTCGCGATCGGCAGCTTTTCTGGCTATCTTTTCGCCGCTCTCGTAGTGAAGCGGCTGCATGCGAAAATCGACAAGCGCTGGACCGGGGCAGGCGCGCTGGCGCTCTATTCGATCGGCCCGGCGATTCCGCTGGCGCTCGGCTGGCTGGGCATACTGCGGTGGGATACGCCGGGGCTGGTGTGGATGCTGATCGCATTCTCGCTGCTCCAGCATTTGCCCTATAGCCTGATGATAACCACGGTCACCTCGGCGCTGGCCGACATCGCCGATGAAAACGAGCTGAAATTTGGGCTGCGCCAAGAGGGCGCGCTCTATGCCACGCGCACCTTTTTCCAACGCGTCGATCAGGCGCTCGGCACTGCCTTGGCGGGTTGGGTGCTTTCGATCATTGCTTTCCCGGCGAAGGCGGTGCCTGGCCAGGTTCCCCAAGCTGCGCTGTTGGGACTGGCCGGGGCCTTTGTCCTCTCGACCATACCTGGATTGGTCGCTTGCATTTTTTATGGCATGCTGCGGGTAACCCGGGCCACGCATGACGCCACGCGCGCGGCTCTGGTGGCGAAAAAGCAGGCCGCTGTGGATTGATTGCAGGCGCTTGCAATAAATCTTGACGAAAGCACCTTGCTAAGCGTAGATCAGGGGTAGCGGGCGCGCCACGGTGCGACGCCCGCTTGCCAGACCCGCCTGCTGAGAGACAGGCTCTCGGCGCGGTCTTGGCTTTTATCCATCAGAGGTGCAGTCATGCCGACCATTCCCGGCCATCTTGCGGTGGTTCCTTTCGTCAGTGTCGATCACATGATGGAGCTGGTGCTCGCCATCGGCACCGAGCAATTCATTGTCCAACTTGCAAACTATATAGAATCAGATTTCCGCCGCTGGCCTTCGTTCGACAAAACCCCGCGTGTTGCCTCGCACAGCAAGGAGGGAGTGATCGAATTGATGCCTGCCGCCGACGATTCCATCTATGCATTCAAATACGTCAACGGCCACCCCAGTAACACCCGATCTGGCCGCCAAACGGTGACAGCTTTTGGCATGCTTGCCGACGTGCCAACTGGCTATCCCCTGCTGCTATCTGAAATGACCATTCTCACCGCTCTGCGCACCGCGGCAACGTCGGCTTTGGCTGCGAAATATCTGGCTCCCAAGGGTGCGCGCACCATGGCGATCATAGGAAATGGTGCGCAATCCGAGTTCCAGGCAACCGGTTTCAAGGCCTTGCTGGGCATTGACCAGGTCAACTTGTATGACATCGATGAGGCGGCGAGCCGCAAATGCGCGCGGAATCTTGCCGGTTCGGGTATAACAGTGACCGTGTGCAAGTCCTCGCAAGAGGCAATGGAAGGCGCAGAGATCGTCACAACTGTTACTGCCGACAAGCAATATGCCACGATCCTCACCGACAACATGATCGGTGAGGGCATCCATATCAATGCGGTCGGCGGCGATTGCCCCGGCAAGACGGAACTCCACCGCGACATCCTTGAGCGTGCGTCGATTTTTGTGGAATACGAGCCTCAGTCGCGCATTGAGGGAGAAATTCAGCAGCTCGACGCTGAGCATCCTGTGACTGAATTATGGCAGGTGATGACGGGAGCGGCGACCGGACGGCAATCAGGTAAAGAAATCACCTTGTTTGATTCGGTAGGCTTTGCCATCGAAGATTTCTCAGCGCTGCGCTTCGTACGCGACCGGCTTGACGATCATCCGCATTATGTCGAACTCGACCTGCTGGCCGATCCCGACGACCCCCGCGATCTGTTCGGCATGGTCCTGCGTGCAAAGGCGAAAGAAGCTGCGTGACGCTCGACTGGAATTTCCTGGATTCAGTCAAGTTTGCTGATGAGAGCGTGGTCATCGGCCAACTGCTCGCGTCAGAGCCGCTGAACCCAGCCACTCGCGGAGCAGTGGTGGCCGACGCGGCGGCATTGGTTGAGGCAACGCGCAGTTCGCCGCGCCGTGGCGGGGTGGTTGAGAGCTTCCTTCAGGAGTTCTCTCTTGGCACGCGAGAGGGGCTCGCACTGATGTGTCTCGCCGAGGCGTTGCTTCGTATCCCTGACGCCGCCACCCGCGACCGTTTGATCGCTGAAAAGATCAGCGCTGCTGACTGGGCAACTCATCTGGGTCAGTCCGACAGCCTGTTCGTTAACGCCTCGACCTGGGGGCTGATGCTTACCGGCAAGCTGATCGATGTTGACGATGAATCGCGCCGCGACGTTGCAGGTTTCCTCAAGCGCTTGACCGCGCGTGCGGGAGAGCCGGTGATCCGTCAGGCGGTGGCAACGGCAGTGCGGATCATGGGCGAACAGTTCGTGCTTGGCCGCGATATCGAAGTCGCGCTCAAGCGCGCATCGCGCGAGCAAATGCTGTGCTCATTCGACATGCTGGGCGAAGGCGCACGCACTGTTGCAGATGCCGAGCGCTATTTCCGCCTGTATGCCGACGCTATCGAGGCAGTCGGCGCAGCGGCCGCGGGGGCGGGGCCGGAATTGGGTCATGGAATTTCAGTTAAACTCTCAGCGCTCTCACCGCGCTATACAGCTGCGCAAGAGCTGCGCGTCTGGGACGAACTTTATCCGCGGCTCAGGGATCTCGCGGTTTTGGCGGCCCGCAACGATATCAACCTGGCAATCGATGCAGAAGAAGCGGATCGGCTCGTTCTTTCGCTGAAGTTAATTGATCGGCTGTCAAGCGAGCCTGCGCTGGGCGACTGGCGCGGGCTCGGGGTCGTCGTCCAAGCCTATCAGAAGCGCGGGCCAGAAGTCATCCGGCAACTCGCTGCGCTATCCTCCAGCACTGGCCGTCGTTTGATGATCCGTTTGGTCAAAGGGGCCTATTGGGACAGCGAAATCAAGCGGGCACAGGTCACAGGCATGCCCGACTATCCAGTATTTACCACCAAGCCGGCAACCGACCTATCCTATCTCGCCTGCGCGCGCGAACTCATTGCGGCCGCCCCGCATTTGTATCCGCAATTCGCCACACATAATGCCCACAGCCTGGCGGCGGTGCGTAGAATGGCGGAAGAAGCAGGCGTAATTATCGAGCACCAGCGCCTGCATGGTATGGGCGAATCGCTTTATGCCGCGGCTTGGGCGCACTATGGCCCGTTGCGCCTGCGCGCCTACGCTCCGGTTGGGGGACATGAGGAATTGCTCCCCTATCTGGTGCGGCGGCTGTTGGAAAACGGGGCGAACAGTTCCTTCGTTCACAAGCTGTTGGACGATCGCATCCCCGCCGCCGAGGTCGTTGCCGATCCGATTTCCATGGTCGAAGCCAATCCGGGTAGAGCTGCCCATATTCCCTTACCGCGCGATCTCTATGGCGAGGTCCGCGCCAATTCGATGGGCCGTGATATCTCGCAACAGGCTGTGCGCGATGCTGCGCGAGTGACGCTTGAATCCCTGCCGGTCGAGCCGGAACTTGCCGAGTGGGATCTTGCAACGGTTGGAATTGCGATAGCCGCCGCGCGTGCGGCACAGCCGGCATGGGATGTAGCAGGTGGTCCTGCGCGGGCGCAGATTCTGCGCGCGATGGGCGATGCGCTCGAAGCCAATGGTTCGCGGCTCATCGCACTCCTCGCCCGCGAGGGCGGCAAGACTTTCGACGACGCCGTTGCGGAAGTTCGCGAAGCCGCTGATTTCTGCCGCTATTATGCGCACCTGGCTGAATTGGAATTTGCAGAACCACTTGCACTGCGCGGCCCGGTGGGCGAAACCAACCATTGGGAGCTGCGTGGGCGCGGGGTATTTGTCTGCATTTCACCGTGGAACTTTCCGCTGGCGATTTTTACCGGGCAGATCGCGGCAGCGCTGGCGGCGGGCAATGGCGTGATGGCGAAACCGGCCGAACAGACTCCGGTCATCGCCGCCGCCGCCGTTGCGCTGTTTCACGGCGCGGGGCTTGATCCAGCACTGCTGACATTAATTCTGGGGGAGGGCGGCGTGGTCGGCGCAGCACTGGTCGCGCATCCGGGGATCGATGGCGTGGCCTTTACAGGCGGCACCGAAACAGCCTGGGCAATCAACCGCGCGCTAGCATCGCGACCTGGACCGATCATTCCCTTCATCGCCGAAACTGGCGGCCTGAACGCCATGGTTGCGGACACGACCGCCCTGCGTGAGCAGGTAATCGACGATGCCATTGTCTCAGCCTTTGGTTCGGCCGGACAGCGCTGTTCGGCCTTGCGTATGCTGTTTGTACCCAAAGAATCGGCGGACAAACTCATAGAAGGGCTGGCAGGCGCGTTGGCAGTTCTGGTTGTTGGCGATCCCGGCGATCCCGCGACTGACGTTGGCCCGGTAATTGATGCCGAATCCAAGGCCCTGCTCGAACGCTACGTCGCCCGGCTCGAACGCGAGGCGCGGATTGTTGCTCGTCATCCCGGACCGGCGAGCGCACTCGGGCACTATTTTGCGCCCGTCATCGCCGAAGTTGACCGACCCGACTTTCTCGAAACTGAGGTCTTCGGCCCGGTTCTGCACGTGTATCGCTATCGGCGCGAAGAACTCGCGGACGATCTCGGGCGGCTGGCAGCACGCGGATTTGGCCTGACGCTTGGGATCCACAGTCGGCTAGAGCGGTTTGCTGCCGAAGTTCAGACACTGCTTCCCGCAGGAAATATCTATGTCAACCGCGCGATGACGGGTGCGGTAGTGGGCGTTCAGCCGTTTGGCGGAATCGGTCTCTCGGGAACCGGACCCAAGGCAGGCGGCCCGCACTCGCTCCACCGCTTTGCCACCGAACGTTCGACCTCGGTCAACATCATGGCGCAGGGCGGTGATCCCGCGCTGATCAATCAGGGATAGGCGAGCGCTAAACCGGGCCTGGCCCATGGCCGCGAGACCAGTCGCCCGGTGCCGCCCAGCGTGACAAAAGCCATCCTCAGATCAAGGCCGCCAAAGGCAATGTTGGTGGTGAAACAATCGTCAGTCGGCACAAAATCGACAAGGCAGCCATCAGGGTTGATCACGCTGATGCCGCAGATACCCGGCAAGCCAATGGTGGCGATGCAGATATTGCCACAGGCCTCTATCGCCAAACTGTCAAACGCGCTGCCCCCCGTCGCGGTGTAGAGCAATCGCCCGCTCGGGCCGCGCAGGCCGGGCTTGAACGCTACTTCACCCGGAGCGGAGATGTCAAAGGCCCAGAGCCGTGCACAAGGTGTTTCGCTGACATAGAGCGTGCGGCCATCGGGTGACAGACCGATGCCGTTGGGGCCGTCCAGCGGAAAGATGACCTCGCGGCACTCCGATCCATCGGCGCGGGCATAGAACACGCCGGTGACCTTCTTTTCGCGCCCGTTCGACTTGCCATTGTCGGTGAACCAGAAGCCGCCGTGGGCATCGAACACCAGATCATTCGGACCCCACAGCGCGATATCGCCCGCGCTTGTGCATAGCGGCTCAACGCTTCCGGTAACAAGGTCGATGCGCTCGATCGATCCGCCCGGATAGCTATCCGGAATGCCATGCGGCAAACGCATGCCATTCCATTCCCGCCACAGACAGCCGCCGTTCTGGCAGGCATAGAGCATGCCGCCGGGACCCATCGCGAGGCCATTTGGCCCGCTGCCTGGACGGGCCGCCACTTCCTTGTTGCCATCGGGGCGGACGCGGGTAATCAGTCCGTGCTCGATCTCGACCAGCAACACCGAGCCATCGGAGCAACACACGGGGCCTTCAGGAAAGCCGAGGCCTTCGGCGAGCACGGTCCAGTCGGTCATCCATCCACCTCCATTGCCCATCTCCATTACCCACTTCCATTGCAAGGCCTTGCAAAAATGCTTTGCCTTGCTTACCGCCCGTTGTCTATGGTGCATGACAATGGAACATATTCTGGCGCTCGGATCGCCGCTATTTGCTGCCTGGGCCAGCTCAAGTCTGAGCCTGGCAACGGCAATGAGTTTGGCGGCTGTTGTCTATCTTCTGGGCGCGGCTGTTTGGTTCTTCCTGCCTGAAACCCTTGGCCGCAATGCCCATGGCGCATTAGCAAAAGTTGCATACTGAATTGGAACGAAAATGGGTGATCTGATAGAAAAGCTTCCCTTTACACTCCCAAAGCGGCCGCAGGTACGGCGCATCCGCAAGGTCGATGCAGCGGCACCGCTGCCATCTGCACAATGCCAGCCGCTGGCCGGTTTCGAACCTCGCTTTACCGACATCGTCGACTACATCGTGCGGATTACCGATGAAATCTGGACTGACCGCGCGATCGGCTATATCCGCGAGACCTATGACCCGGCCTGCACGGTCTATTCGAGCTATGGCGTGGTCCGCAATGCCGAAGCCGTGGTCAAGTCGACAATTGCAGGTATCGCAGCCGTTCCCGACGGCGACACCAATCACCTCAGTGTTGCGTGGAGCGGGGACGAAGTGCAGGGTTTCTATACCGCGCATCTAGGCTATGGCGGCGGCATCAACCGGGTGGCAACTGCCTATGGACCTGCCACCGGCCGGCGCTTTGCCAATCGGTTTGCCGCCGATTGTATCAGCCGCGCCAATCGCATTCACACCGAATGGCTGGTCCGCGACAACGGGGCATGCGTGCGCGAACTGGGTTTCGATCTCGACGATGCCGGGCGAGTGATGGCTGAAATGCCGCTGGGCGAAGCCTATATCCAGACACCCGGGCACGGTATGCTGCCCACGGTCAACCACAATCCAGGGTCACTCGAAGCGTGGGCACAGGCGCTTTTCGATGGGGTCTGGAATGAACGGCGGCTGGACCGACTGGGCAGCTTTTATGCGCTTGATGTTATTGCCCATTCCGGCGGCGGGCGGACCTTGCAAGGGCTAGGCGCGCTGTCCACACTGATCGTACAATTGCTGGCGAGCATCCCTGATGGCAAGCTCGACATCGGCCACGTCTGCTGGTCAGAAGAGAACGACGGAGTGATTGTCGCGGTGCGCTGGACGCTCAGCGGATCGAGCGCACGCGGCGGATTGCTTGGCAACCAATGGCCTACGGGGCGGCAGGTGTTCATGATGGGCAGCTCGCATCTGCGGCTGGACGGACCGTTGATTGTCGAGGAATGGACCGTGTTTGACGAAGTGGCCGTACTCGCCATGGCCTATCGCGATTGAGCGGCGAGCGCATCGATTTGGCTGAGCGTCTTGCTGAGGCCCAGCGTGATCCGGCTATGATCGCGGCAGCGCTCGCCTTGCAACAAGGGCGTCTGGATATGGCTGAAAACGGCCTGCGAGAGCGGCTGCGCGCTGACCCAACCGACGTCGCCGCGATCCGGATGATGGCTGAGCTGGCCGCGCGGCTGGGGCGCTATGCCGATGCAGAAAAGTTGCTCGCCCGCGCGCTGGAAATTGCACCAGATTTCCATGCGGCACGCGCCAATTATGTGACTGTACTGCATCGCCAGAGCAAATTCACCGCAGCCCATGCCGAGGCCGACCGCGTGATCGCGGCAGAGCCGCATGATTTTGGCCATCTCGCACTCAAGGCGGCGGTGTTGGTGCGGACAGGGGGGTATGAAGAGGCGATAGCGCTCTACCGGCGAATATTGAACAAATTTCCCGATCAACCGCGTCTCTGGATCAGCCTTGGCCACGTGCTCAAAACCATTGGGCGCCAGGATGAGTGCATTACAGCCTACCGCGAGGCGATTGCCCAGGCTCCCTCGCTCGGCGACGCCTGGTGGAGCCTTGCCAATCTCAAAACGGTAACACTCGATGCCGCCGACCGTGCCGCGATGGCGGCGGCGCTGGCCGAAGCCGAAGCAACTGCAGATCGCTATCACCTGTATTTTGCTCTGGGCAAGGCCTACGAAGATGCCGGTCAGTGGGAGCCCGCATTCGCCAATTATGCCGAAGGCAATCGCCTGCGTCGTGTGGAATTGCCCTACAATGCTGACCGCAACAGTGAGCATATGCGCCAGAGCTGTGCTTTGTTGACTACCGAGGCTTTTGCTGCGCGGAGAGACGGGGGAGATCAAGCCAATGATCCTATTTTCGTAGTTGGCTTGCCTCGCTCGGGATCAACGTTGATCGAGCAGATCCTGGCTTCGCACAGCCAGGTTGAAGGCACTATGGAATTGCCTGATATCGGCACAATTGCCGCTGATCTGGGCGGACGCGGCGACGGAGATGACGATCCTGCGGGCTATCTGCCCAGGCTGCTCGCGCTCTCGCCTGAAGGACGCGCGATGCTCGCCCGGCGCTATCTCGAGGGAACGCGCGTGCAGCGCAAAACGGGAAGGCCTCGCTTTATCGACAAGATGCCTAACAACTTCCAGCATTTGGGCCTGATTCATCTCATCCTTCCCCGTGCTGTGATTATCGACGCGCGGCGCGACCCGATGGCTACCGGATTTTCATGTTTCAAGCAGCACTTTTCGCGCGGTCAGGGCTTCACTTACGATCTGACGGACATTGGTCGTTACTGGCGTGACTATGCCGCATTGATGCGGCATTATGACAGCGTGCTGCCCGGACGGGTATACCGGGTGCAGCACGAAGCCCTGGTCGCAAATGCGGAACAGGAAATCCGCTTGCTGCTTGCGCATTGTGGCCTGCCCTTCGAACCCGCGTGCCTTGCCCCTCACAAAACCGATCGTGCGGTTCGTACAGCAAGTTCGGAACAGGTGCGCCAGCCGATCAATGCCGATGCGCTTGATCACTGGCGCCACTTTGAGCCTTGGCTCGATCCTCTAAAGACAGCGCTCGACGGCCCCCCAGGATGATTTGCAAGGCCTTGCAACAAAATCATTGACTGCGAATGCAGAAGAAGTCATTTTCGTGACGAGCGGAGGGTCCGGCCTACACTCCCACCTGGCCGCTTCAGGGATCGGAAAAAAGGACGCATCATGGCTATTGCTGCACGACATTACAGCCGACAGCTTGTGTCGGCACTGCTCGCCACCACGGTTCTCGCCTTGCCAGACCTGGCCGCGGCTCAGGGGGCTCCTACGGACGAGGCCTTGAGCGGCGATATTGTCGTCACCGCACAGAAGCGTTCCGAAGCGCTGCAAAGCGTGCCGATAAGCATGCAGGCGCTCGGCACCCAGAAGCTTGACCAGCTTCAGGTGCGCAATTTTGCCGATTACATGCAGTTCCTTCCCAGCGCCAATTTCACTACCGGTTCAGTTGGCGCGCCCGGAAATGCCTCGGTGGTATTTCGCGGCGTCGCCACAGATGGTGGTCTGATCCTTTCTGGCAGCTTGCCGACAGTGGGTACTTACCTTGATGAGCAGCCAATCAGCTCGATCCAGGGAACTGTGGACCTGCAGGTTTACGATGTTGCTCGAATCGAGGCGCTCGCCGGACCGCAGGGCACGCTCTATGGCGCATCAAGCCTGGCTGGCACAATTCGCATCGTTTCAAATAAGCCCGATGCAGCCAAATTCAGCGCTTCCTACGACCTCGAAGTCAGCCATGTGCTAGGCAATGGCTGGGGCGGTCAGGCGAAGGCCTATATCAACGCACCGCTGATTTCTGACAAGGTCGCTTTGCGCGTTGCTGGCTGGTATAACCGCACCCCTGGCTACATCGACAATGTGTTCCGCGCCAGACGCTTCCCATCTTCAGGAATCGTCCAGCAAAATTCGGCGCTGGTTAAAAAGGATTTCAATACCAGCGACATCTATGGCTTGCGCGCGCAGCTTGGCATAGATCTGGATGACAACTGGACGATCACGCCGGCGGTGACCTATCAAAAGACCAACTGGAACGGCAATTTCCGCTCGGACGATACCAAATTGGGTGATCTCGCGGTTTCATCCTATTATCCCGAATTCGGCGAGGACAGTTTTGTCCAGGCTGGCGCAACGATCACCGGCAAAATCGCTGATCTCGACGTGACCTATGCCGGCTATTATATGCGGCGGCTGCGCACAGATCAGAACGATTATTCGGATTATGGTTATTTCTATGATCTGGTCGCGGGATCGGGCACCGGCGTCGTCAACAATGCCGGGCAGCTCATTGATCCCTCGCAGGTCGTGCGCAATCGCTCGCTCCTCAAGAAGGCCAGTCAGGAACTGCGAATAGCGACACCGTCGGATAAGCCCGTGCGCGGTATCGTTGGACTGTTCTACCAGTATCAGTCGCAAAACGAGACCAACGAATATATCACTCCTGGATTTGCCGACCGTTTCTCGGTGCCCGGCCGTCCGGGGACAGTCTGGTTGACTTTGCAGGATCGCCGCGACCGCGACTATGCGATTTTTGGCCAGATCGACGCGGACCTGACCAACAAGCTGACTGTCACAGGCGGCCTGCGCGGCTACAAATTCGACAACGACCTTGTCGGCTTTTTCGGTGTGAACACCACCTATTTCGGCACCGGCGTGCGCCAGTGCCTCGGTCGGGCTTCAGGCGGCGGGCCGTTTGGCGTTGGTTTGGCAGTGGTTCCCGGAACACCATGCACTAACCTTGGTGTGCTGAACGCCGATGGCAGCATTTCGCCCAAACGCTCAAAAGGTAGCGGCGTCACCTGGCGGGCCAATGCGACGTACAAGTTCAGCCCCGACAGCCTGATCTGGCTAACAGCTTCTACCGGCTTCCGACCGGGTGGCATCAACCGCGCGGGCACGGCCGAGCCGTTCGGCGCGGACAAGCTTTACAACTACGAGATTGGCACCAAAAATACCTTCCTCGATCGCCAGCTGACGCTCAATGTGGTCGCCTTTTGGCAGGACTGGAAGAATGTCCAGGTAACATATCAGCCAGCCGGAGGTTCTGGCGTCGCGTTGGTCGGCAACGTCGGCAGCGCGCGAACCAAGGGTATCGAGTTCGATCTGGGCTGGCGCTCACGCTCGGGCCTGTCGATCACTGCTTCGGGCACTTACGTCGAAGCCAGCTTGCGCGAACCCTTCATATTGTCTGGAAGGGTGACTGCACCGGCCGGGCAGAAACTGCCTCTCACGCCACGCTTCAAAGGGAACGTGGTCGCGCGCTATGAATGGCCGCTTGGCGGCGGAACCGCGCATATACAGGCCGCCGGAGTTTATGTCGGAGAACGCAACCCGGTGATTACGGCGGCAGACGTGTTGAAGACTGGTGTTCTCCCGAGCTATTTCATGCTCGATATGGCGGTTGGATTCACGCGAGGAGACATGAAGTTTGAAATCTTTGCCCGCAATTTGACTGACGAGCGGGCACAGCTGGCGCGCTCGGCGCGTTGCAACATCAACTATTGCGGGCCGACGCGGTTTGATCCGGTGGGCGAGGTTTACCGCCTCTATGCGCAGCCTCGCACAATCGGATTGCGGTTCGGCCAATCGTTCTGACGATTGGTTGAGCTCCCGAAGCGGAAGCTACTCTCCTCCTTTCCACTTTCGGGAACAAGTCCTGAGGGACCGGCTTGAAACCGGTCCCTCTTTTTACACGCCCAGCCCGTTGAGCTTGGCCATCCGCCCCAGCACATCCAATCCCTGCATGTTCAAGAAGTGCAGGATGTCGATAAAGATCCAGTTCTCAGCCAGTTTGCCACCTTCATGGCGATACATGTCGACGACGCGCATGTCGGCCGGACCGGGGCCAGCCGTCATGCCGAGGTAATTGCCTGAATTCTGCAGGGTCAGGTTGGCCCAACCGAAGAATCCGCCGAAATTACCCTCAGCCAGGCGGCAGAGGTGGCCGTTGAAGCGATAGCCCTCGGAAAGCGCCTCGTCGAACGGGATACAGTGCTGCTTGATGTAGCGTTCAATGGTATAACTCGCGCCGATACCCGCCGGGCCCCACCAGATCATGTCGTCGTTCCAGGCGCGCTGCAGGCGGGTTTCTTCGTCAATGCCGTCAACCCTGCTGCTGGGGTTCATCAACATGGCATTGATTGCTGCGAGCGTGGCCTCACCCTGCGCGGGATCCGTCGGTCCATAATGCAGGCCCTCGTGGGTTGCCGGGCCGGGCTGGACAAGGTGCGCACCGGTTTGCGGTGGCAGCGGATATTGCCCCGCCTGCATCATCAGATGGAGAATGTCGAAATGCATACAGGTTTCGACAATCTTGCCATCAACGACATGATTGAATTCGACAAAGCGCAGCATGACGATCTTGAAAGTCGGGCGGATGCCCAGCCAGGGCTTGTCGAAATTTGCCATCAGGTGGCCCATCTGGATCACCCAGCGGCCCTGAAATCCGTCCATCTCGTTCAATCCGGCGATGAAAATGTCAGGCCGCCGCTGGATGCGCGTCATCGCCTTCATGAACGGCGCCCAGAAAACCCGCGCCACATCCTCGTGGCCATGCAATTCGTGAAATGGGTGCATCCCGCGCCAGTGCCAGTCCGGTGAAACATATTGCTTAAGCACCTCGGCGATTGTGTCTGGCCCCGCCTGCGCAATGCTGGCGTGATATCGCCGAACCAGATCTTTCTCGGCCTGAAAATCGGTCATGAGTGTAGGCACCTTCCAACACTCTACTTGCGCTCGACTGCAAGCGGTTGCAATAGGCTGATGAGCATTTCCACGGGAGACCACAATGTCCGAACCGCAAGGCCTGCCTTTCATTTTGCCAGAACGACCACAGGTGACCAAAATCCGTAAATGCGATACGCGCACGCTCCAGACGCCGGGGCCGACACGCACCCAGCCTATGCGTGGGTTCGAGGATCAATTCACTGATATCGTCGATTATATTGTGAGGATCACCAACCAGATCTGGCCGGAGCGGCAAGTCGGACGAATCTATGACACTTACGATGCCAACTGCGTGGTCTACTCCGCTACCGGCACCGTCCACTCCGTCGAGGAAGTCGTTGCGGCAACCACTGCGACGATCAATGCCGCGCCCGATGGCGAATCCCACCACCTCAACGTCGCCTGGAGCGGAAATGAGGACGATGGCTTTTATACCTCGCACCTCGGCTTCAGCCTTTCGACCAATCTGGGCGCAAGCGCCTATGGCCCGGCCACAGGTCGGCGCATCGGGCGGTTTTTCATCGCCGATTGTATCAGCCAAGCGAACCTGATCCACACGGAGTGGCTGATGCGCGATAATGGCGCGGCAGTGCGCCAGATGGGTTTAGATATGCAGGAAATTGCACAGCGGCTCGCTGGGGCGGATTTCCGCGAGGAACGCATTGTCGTGGCGCCCACGCGGCTTGATGGCCAGTCGCCGCGCAGCATGCATGGCGGCGCAGTCGAGACGATCGAAGATTGGGCCGAGCGGCATTTCAACGACATATGGAACATGCGCCGCTTCGATCTGGTAACGCGCGACTATGCACCCCCCGTCATCGCCCACTGGTGCAGCGGGCGCGTTGCGCACGGCCTGCGCAATTTGCAGGCGCTGATTATCGGGCTGATGGCGAGTGTGCCCAATGGTTCGGTCCGGGTCGAGCATGTCAGCTGGTCCGAAGAGACCGACGGTGTAATTGTTGCTGTGCGCTGGACGCTCGAGGGCGCGACTGCTCCCGGCGGGCTGCTCGGGAACGCGCCGGCCGGTGGGTCGGTTGCGATAATGGGGGCCAGCCATTTCCGCTTCGCCGGGGGCCTGGTGGTGGAGGAATGGACCATTTTCGACGAGGTCGGAGCCTTGGTTCAGGCCTATCGCGGTTGAGGTTTGAACCATGCGTGCGGGACGGCGCGGCGCGTTGGCGCTGCTCATGGTGGCACAGTTCTTTTATGCCTGGGGTTGGTCAACCGCCGATGTTCTGCGCCCGCAGGTGCAACATGCACTCGGCCTGACGCTCCCCCAGGCTGGCGCGGGCTACTCGGCGCAGGTCATCGGGACAGTCCTCGGGGCATGGCTGCTCTCGCATCTCGCCCGCCGCTCCGGCACGGCAGTGGCGATGGCGGTAATGATGGCGGGCGGCGGAGTCTCGGTGCTGGCAGTGGCTTTTGTTACCGAACTGGCACCATTCATATTGGCGCGGCTGGCCTACGGCATCTTCGCAGGTGGTATCTTCCCGGTGACAGTCGCAGTCTACTTCGCGCTTTACCCACCGCATGCCCGCGGCCGCGTCGCCAGCCTGATCGATGCCTGCTTTTATGGCGCAGTGATTGCCATGGGTATTGCGCTGGCGCGGATTGACCCGGACAACTGGCGCCTGATGCTGTGGATTGGCGGGCTGCCTGCAATCGTTCTGGCGCCATTGGCTCTGATACTGATCCCTGCGGCCGGGAGCATGACTAGCGACGTTGCCCCCCGGCAAGGCGGACTTTTGCGGGCGGATGTGCGCGGGCGGACGATCGCGCTAGTGGCATTGATGGGGGCAAATTCATTCGGATATCAATGTTTTATCGGCTGGATGACAACTTACCTGAAAGATGTGCGCCATTTCAATATTGAAGGCGTTGGAACTGTCATCGCCACACTTTATACGGTCAATGCAGCATCGACATTCCTGTGGGGCTGGCTTGTCGATCACTATGGCCGGCGGATTGGCGCATTCGGACCATTACTCTGCGCAACCGCGATCGCGCTAGTGCTGAGCGTGAAATTGGCGCCCGAGGCAACCGGACTGCTGGCCGCGCTCTACGGCTTGGGGTTCGCCGCAACCGTGTGCCTCGGCCCCTGGATTGCAGAATTGTTTCCGCCCGAATTGCGGCTGGCGGCAACGTCGCTGTTCCAATGGGGGCGGCTGGTCAGCCTGTTTACGCCGCTTATCACGGGAGCCTTGGCGCAAGTTACAGGCCTTGTTCCGGCGATGGCGCTGGGGATCGCAGCATTCCTGCTCTCTGCGTTGATATGGCGCGGATTGCCAGAAACGCTCAGACGCGCAGAAACCGGCTGACCGCATAGGGCGCCGGGTCGATATGCGGCTTTGCACCGGTTACGAACTCGGTGATCAGGCGGGCCGTTGACGGCGCGCCGATCATGCCATCGTGGCCATGGCCCAGTGCGGCAAAGAGCCAGGGAAACTTTGGCATGCGGTCGATCAGGGCAATACTGTCGGGCAGCGACGAGCGGTGTCCCATCCACACCCGCCTGGTCTCCGCCTCGATCCCGGGAAACAGTTCGTCGAGATGGCGACGCAGCCCCAACGCGCGCCGCTCGTCTGGGGGTGCCTCGAGTCCTGCTATTTCGACCGTACCTGCCAGTCGCAATCCCTCGGCCATCGGCGTGATGGCCACACCGCGCGCCTTGTAAATTATCGGTATCGCTATCGGCATTGAAGGTACGCCCAACTGGAGATGGTACCCTCGCTCGGTTTCCAGCGGGATGGCGAGCCGCAACGGATCGAGCAGCGCCCGCGACCAGGCCCCGGCGGCTATGATGACCACTGTGGCCCTCGTGTTCGCCGCACTGGTGAGCAGCATTCCTCCGCCGCCTTGTGGGATCAACTTCATTACCCGCTCGCGCCGAAGCTCGCCTCCGTTTTCGCAAAATCGGTCAAACAGTGCAGCGACTAGCCGGTCGGGGGCCAGCGTATAGCCATTGTTGGGAAACAGCAGGCCGCGCGTTGCAACCGGACCGATACCGGGAAACAATTCGCGCAATCTGCTCGCGTCAAGCACTTCGGCTTCGAGGCCGATCATTGCGCGCATTTCCTCCGCCAGTCGTTCCTCCGGGCCGGGCCTGACCTCGCGAGGCAGCACCACGCCGCCCGAACGATGGAGCAGACGGGCGTGATCTTCTTTTCCGAGTAACGTTAGATAGCCCTCGAAAGTATCGCGATAAAGCGCGTGCAGTGCGGGCACTGCGCGGCGCACTTGCCCGGCGCGGCTCGCCCAGACCCAGCGGATCAGCCAGGGGGCAGCGCGTAGCGCGTATCCGGGGCTAACTCGCACCGGGCCGAGAGGATCGCGCAGCCAGCGCGGCACATGGCGGATCATCCCGGGCATCGCCGCTGGCAGATGCGCATCGCCGTTGATCAGTCCAGCCGTGCCGAAACTCGCCCCGCCGGCTACGCCGCGATCATCAAACACAGTAACCCGCCGTCCGGCCTGTTGCAGCGCCACTGCGCAGGCGAGCCCGATCACGCCTGCACCGATCACAGCGACGTCGATCGCATCTGTGCTGCCAGCAATATCACTCTTTGAAAGCATTGTAGTTGCATCCGCTTGCAAAGGCATGCAACCTAGCGAAGGAAAGGCCAGTTTGTCATGCCCAATGTTTCCAAAATCGCCGATAGTTTACCAACGAGCGGTATTCGCGAAATTACGGAGCTCGCTTTGGCCCGTCCGGGCACGACAAGACTGGAAATCGGCGAACCTTGCTTCGCAACTCCGCCCCATATCGTTGAGGCGGCAGCGAAGGCCGCGCGCGATGGGTTTACCCGCTACACCGCCGGGCCAGGCATCGCGCCGCTTCGCGAGGCGATTTCAGCAAAGCTCGCGCGAATTAACGCACTCGAAGTCCCGGCGGAGCGGGTGATCGTCACGCATGGTGCGATATCAGGCCTGTTCACCAGCTTTGCCGCCATTCTCCAGCCGGGAGATGAAGTGCTTCTGCCAGATCCCGGCTGGCCCAATTGGGAAATGATGGTGCGCCTGCTGGGAGCAGTTCCTCGCCGCTATGTCACTAACGAAGCTAGGGCATTTGTCCCCGACCTGGCCGCGGTTGAAGCTGCTATAGGTTCGCGCACGCGAGCAATTGTGGTCAATTCTCCGTCGAACCCTACCGGTGCGGTCTATCCGGCCGCCGTACTCGCGCAATTCGTTGAACTCGCCCGGCGGCACGACCTTTGGGTGGTGTCGGACGAGTGCTATGACGAAATGTCTTTCGATGCCCCGCATATCAGCACCGCGCGGTTCGACGACGACGGGCGGGTGGTTAGCGTGTTCAGCTGTTCCAAGACCTACGCGATGACGGGCTGGCGCGTTGGCTATATCGCGGCGCCGCCTGCACTGGCGGGGACGCTGGCCAAATTGCAACAGCCCGTGCTCGCCAGTGTCTGCGCGGTCTCCCAAATAGCCGCCCTTGAGGCTTTTACAGGACCGCAGGACTGCGTTGCGACCATGCGCAATCACTATCGCGAACGGCGAGACCAGGCCATTGCCATGCTCGCCGCGCGCGGAATTGCGCGATACCAGCCGCAGGGCGCGTTTTATCTTATGCTGGATGTGGGGTGCGAGAGCAGTCGATTTGCCCGCAATCTGATCGAGAGTTGCAATATCGCGGTGGCTCCTGGTGCGGCGTTCGGTGACGCCGCGCGCGATCATGTGCGCATTGCATTGTGCGTCGAGGCAGATGTGCTCGCCGAGGGTCTTGCAGTGGTGTTGGATAAGCTGTGAGGGACTATCCGGCCTCGCCAGCTCGCGCTGGCCGGTGACTCGCAATTGAGAATCGTGCGCGCCAATTTGCAGGCAAGAGTCCCCCCAGTGCGAAATCGGCAATCCGTTCGCCCAGCACCGGCCCAAACTTGAAAGCATGCCCCGAGCCGCCACCGGCAATCACAATGCGTGCGTCATCGGGGTGGGTATCGATGATGAAGTGTTCGTTAGCGGTGTTTTCAAGTTGTCCGACGTATGTCGACAGAATCGGGGCAGCCGCGAGCAAGGGTATCCGTGCGGCCAGATAAGCCCGTGCAGCGCCCGCCATGGCAGGAGTGGCTGGACCGGTGCTTGCGTCGGGATCGAGTGCAGTGTGGCGCATGCGCGGAGCGACTTTCAGGCCGCCGCCGATATCGGACGAAGTCCAGCCGTCGTGATCGGCCAGATTGGGCAGGTTTTCCCAGTCGAAACGCTTGTCGCCGGCTGGAGCACCGAAGAAGAACAACTCTCGGCGCGGCGTACGCATTAGCGGACCGATCAGAACAGGAAAGAGCTTGGGGAGCCACGGTCCTGCGGCGATGACAAAGCGGTCTGCCTCAAGTCGGCGGCCATTCAGGGTGCAGGTCAGCTTGTTGCTTTCGCCGCTGATCGCAACGCGGCCCTGCATGACCGAACCGCCCAACCTGACAAGCTGCGCTGCGACCAGCTGCAAGGCCTTGCTTGCAAGCACAACCCCGGCGCGAGGTTCGTAGAACAGTTGCTCATCCGGGCCATAATTCAGTACCGGCCAACGCCGCACGACCTCCGCGCCGTAGAGCAACTCGTATGGCTGCCGGCAGGCAGCAAAAATCCTCGCCTGCACTTCGAGCAGTGCCGGATCGAGGCAGCGCAAGGCTCCCGCGTGAAAATACAAGCGTTGGCCAAACTCGGCCTCACGCTGCTGCCAGGCGGCCAGGGCCTTGAATGCCAGACGCGTGTAAAATGCATCTTCGCCGTAAGCTGCGCGAATGTTACGGCTGGCACCGCCACTCGATGCCCTTATGTTTCCAACTTCGCGCATGTCGATCACCGTCACCCGCGCGCCGCGCTCGGCTGCGGCAAGGGCGGTCCACAGGCCCATTGCTCCAGCGCCAATGATTGCAATGTCGGGAGCGGACTTTCCGGTCATTCCGCGCTATTTCCCAAGCACTGTGTTTCATTGCGAACCGCGACCTGGCGCGCTAAGGGTCCAGCGATGATTAAATCACCTGCCTTGCAAGGCTTTGCACGAGGTTGCTTATTGGCATCAGCGCGCGAATGAAGCCCGATAAACTTGTCTTGACCAAACCAAGTTCCACGCGCGGATCGCGCATGCGGGTCAACTCTGAGGATGTTGCGCGCGCCGCGGGAGTTTCGCCCTCGGCTGTCTCGCGTGCTTTCACCCCCGGAGCAAGCGTTGCGCCGGAGAAAAAGGCCAGGATTCTCGCCGCTGCGCGCGAGATGGGCTATCGCCCCAATATCATGGCGCGGGCGATCGCCAAGGGGCGATCCAATGTGGTGGGCCTGATCATGTTCAGCGAGACCAACCGGGATCATCCTGAAGTGCTGCTTGCCCTGTCGCGCGCTTTTTCGGCGCAGGGAGTGCGGGTCATGTTGTTCATAGTCGAGCACAGCGACGAGATGGAGGGGGTGGTCGACAATGTTTTGTCCTACCAGCTCGACGGCGTGATAGCGGCTGCGCCGATTCCCCCTATCGATCTCGCGACACTGGAACAGGCTGAAGTTCCTGTGATTTTCTATAATCGGCCCGGGACACAGCGCTGCGCATCGGTAAGTTGCGATCATGCGGCGGCAGGGCGCACAATCGCTGCGCACCTTCTCGAACTGGGTCACCGCTGCTTTGCCTTGGTGAATGGCCAGGATTCGTATGTTGCTGCAGCGCGAATGCGCGGGGTGCGCGAAGAGCTTGAACTTGCTGGAGCGGAAGTGGTGGCAGAAGCCGACGGCGATTTTGCCTATGCTGAGGGGTTCAGTGCCGTCCAAAGCTGGATTGCCGAGGGACTGGACGGATTCACAGCGCTTATCGCGGCGAACGATTTGATGGCAATCGGTGCGCACGATGCTCTCATCGCAACCAAGCGTCAGGCGTTGGAAGATGTCGTTGTTGCCGGATTTGACGGGGTCGATGCATCGCGATGGCAGAGCCACCAGATCGCTTCGGTGCGCCAGCCGATTGAACAAATGGCCGATGCGGTAACAGAGATGATGATGAAACGGCTGGAAGACGAGAAACTTGCAGCCGAGTATCGTTTGTTCCCGGGGCAACTTCAGCCCGCGACCCTGCGCGATTGAGCAGCAGGGCAGCAGGCTGCTGCCAGCTGGGTTAATCTGCGGTCCAACCACCGTCGACCACCAGGCTGGTTCCGGTCACAAGTGACGATGCGTCGCTGGCCAGATAGACAACTGCTCCCATAACGTCCTCGACCTGTCCAAGTCTGCCTAGCTTGATTTTGCGCAGCACTGTGGCCTTGAAGTCCGCATCCTCGAAAAAGGGCTGGGTCATCGGTGTCTCGATGAATGTCGGGGCAACCGTGTTCGAGCGGATGCCGAGCGGTGCCAGATCCAGAGCGAAGGCTTTGCTCATGCCTTCCAGCCCCCATTTCGAGGCGCAATATAGCGAGCGGTTAGCGCCGCCGACATGGCCCATTTGCGATCCCATGTGGATCATGCTGCCTCTACAGCCCTCGGCGATCATCTGGCGAGCGCAGGACTGGGCAACAAAAAAGGCCGACTTAACGTTGAGGTTCAGCACGGCGTCGTAGTCGTCCTCGCTTACCTCCCACATTGGTTTGGGGCGGTTGGTCCCGGCATTGTTTACGAGCACGTCGAAAGCGGGCCGATCATCGAAAAATTTGGTTACGGCAGAAAGATCGGACACATCGAGCCGGACCGCCTGCGCACTCCCCCCGATTTCATCAGCTGCCTCTTCGATTTCCCGGGCAGACCGCGCGACCAGAGTAACCTGCGCACCGGCATCGGCGAGCGCCGCGGCGGCGGCCAATCCGATCCCACGCCCGGCGCCGGTGACGATGGCGCGCCTGCCTTCAAGTCCGAAGCTTGGCGCGCGCGGCAGGGTCATTCGGTCGCGACCGGGTGAAGTGGCGCAGCTGCACCGGCATAAGGCACATTGCGCCCCCCGTAGCGCCGGACCCGAAGATTGGCCTGTTCGCCATGTCCGGCAAATCCTTCCAGCGCACACAACCGGCTGCAATATTCGCCGATCAAAGCAGACGCCTCGTCGGTCAGGACCCGCTGGTAGGTGTGGGTTTTGAGAAATTTTCCGACCCAAAGCCCACCGGTGTACCGGCCGGCCCTACGGGTAGGCAGGGTGTGATTGGTGCCGATAACCTTGTCGCCAAAAGACACGTTCGTGCGCGGGACGAGGAACAGGGCACCGTAGTTGACAAGGCGCGCCAGGAACCAGTCGGGATCGCGGGTCATCACCTGGACATGCTCACTGACAATGCTGTCGGAAACTTTAGCCATATCCTCATCATCGTGACAAAGAATTACCTCGCCCCAATTTTCCCAGGCGACGCGGGCGATGCCGGCGGTGGGGAGAATGGTCAGCAGCCGCTCTACCTCACGCATGGTCTCTTCGGCGAGCTTGCGTGAAGTGGTAACCAGAATAGCGGGCGAATCGGGGCCATGTTCCGCCTGGCCAAGCAAATCGGTGGCACACATCTCGCCATCGACTGTCTCATCGGCAATAACCATGGTCTCCGTCGGTCCCGCGAACAGATCGATACCAACGCGGCCAAACAGCTGGCGCTTCGCCTCGGCAACGAAAGCATTTCCGGGCCCAACCAGAATATCAACCGGCGTGATGCTCGCGGTGCCCAGCGCCATGGCACCGACCGCCTGAATGCCGCCGAGACAATAGATTTCATCCGCCCCGGCCATAGCCTGCGCCGCGACAATTGCGCGTGCCAGCTGCCCCTCGAACGGCGGCGCGCAGGTGATGACGCGGGGCACTCCGGCAACCTTGGCGGTGATGACGCTCATGTGCGCAGACGCCAGCAGCGGGTACTTTCCGCCGGGGACATAGCATCCTGCATTCTGCACAGGGATTGTCTTGTGACCCAGCACCACGCCCGGCAAGGTTTCGACTTCAGTATCAGTGATCGTCGCCCGCTGGATTTGGGCAAAATTGCGCACCTGGGCTTGCGCGAATTCGATATCGTGGATGTCCTGCGCGCTCAGCGAAGCGATACAGCCCTCGATTTCAGCCTGCGTCAGCCGGTAACTCTCGCGATCGAGGCCATCAAACTTGATGCTCAAATCGCGCACCGCCGCGTCGCCGCGCGCTTCAATATCTGCCAGTGTCGTTTCCACTGTCTGTCGAACTTTGGCGTCGATCGCCGCCTTCTGATCAGACATCGCGCCGCGTTTGAGCCACTCAGCCATTGTCTACGCTCCTGCAGGTTGAGGCAACCGTGTTTTTGCTGCCGACGCTTACCACTCTTATATTGACTGCGAATGCAATTCGCTGCAAGTCTAGATCGTATGGAAAATATTTCTACCGTTCAAAGCTGGACAACCGAGGCCATGGAAAGGCGCATTGTACGCTATGCTGACCTCAGGCCCTGTTACAATGCTTTCATCGATACGCGCAGCCCGGGAAGCGAGGCGAAGGAGAACTTCACCATCATCGGTCCGGGTGTTTCGGAGAACCCCGAGCAGCACGTCCACATCGCCGAGCCACATGGCTTCAACATCGGCGGAGCGCGCCAGCCGCCCGATTGCATCAACTCGCAGCATAGCCACGATACAGCCGAAGTGTTTGTTGTTCACACTGGGACGTGGCGCTTCGATGTCGGCGAACATGGCGATGCTGCGCAGCTGATCTGCCACCCTGGTGACGTCATCTCACTGCCGACAGCCATGTTCCGCGGCTTCACTAATGTCGGCGAAGATATTGGTTTCCTCTGGGCGGTGCTCGGTGGAGACGATCCTGGACGGGTGCTCTGGGCACCCGAAGTGTTCGATATGGCGAAGGACTATGGACTGGTCCTGCTCGAAAGCGGTCAACTGATCGATACCATCGCAGGGCAAAGCATTCCTGCCGATGCCTCGCCAATGCCGCGCACTACACCTGATCAGGTTGCCGCGTTGCATGTACCAAATGAGGCACAGGCTGAGGAATTGGTTTGGCGCGCCGATACGGGTGGGGGCAATACGGCGATCATCGCCACGGGTGCGCCGTTGGGCTGGCCACATCCTTTCACGCTCGATCGACTGACTCAGCCAAATGATCGGGCCAAACCGGATACCCCGGAAGTTGTCTTCGTCCACAATGGTGCTGCGCAAATGTCCTGGGATGGTGGCGCAGTAACGTTGGGGCCAGGCGATACCATAACTATACCGGTTGGGCTCGAGCGGACGCTATCCGTAGATGGGGTCATCTACCGCGTGCGAGGGCTTGTTTAGGTGCATCAGGCAACCCCGTGTCTTGCCCTCATAGACAGCGGCAGAAATGCCAAAGTAATGTTTTAATATCAACACCTGCAGCTCGCTGACCCGGCAAGGCTACCGCCGACTTTCGAATAAGATTGCAAAAAACCATCGCGTTTAAGAGGAGTGGCTTCGTCAAATTGGTGCTGCGTAAAACTATTCTGTGCGACGAGCCGTTGCGCCTCCCTGCCACGGCATCCTGATGCGCCCGACAGTTGTGCTGATTTCCGGTAACATGTGCGACGCCCGGCTGTGGGATGGCGGAGATAGAGCCTTACGCTGTGCGCTGACTGAACGTGGCTTCGTGATCATTGACGCCGAAACAACGAGCGACGCGACCGTTCCAGCCATGGCGGAGCGCGCTCTTTCAGCATGCGAAGGCCCTCTTTTGCCGGTCGGATTTTCGATGGGCGCAATCATCGCGCTCGCAATGGCCGACCAAGCGCCGAGCCGCATCCCCGCGATGGCATTGTTTGGCCTCAATGCCGGTCCTGACTTGGCTGAACGCTCAGCTGCGCGAGTGCGTCAGCAGGCCGAAGTGCGTGAGGGCGGGCTTGAACGTGTCATCGTCGAGGAGTTGAAGCCCAACTACCTCGCTGCTGCCAATCGTCGCGACACTGCCCTTCTGAGCTTGCTGCGTGACATGGGCATGGCGCTGGGCAGCGAGGTTTTCCTGGCTCAGAGCGAGGCTCTGCGAACCCGCGCCGATCTGCGCCCGGTATTGGACACGACGAGCGCGCATGTCCTGCTGGGCTGCGGCGAAGAGGATGACCTTTGCCCGCCTGCCTGGCATCGTGAATGGGCCGCGCGCGCTGCGGACAGCCGCCTCGCTATTTTCGCAGGCGCAGGGCACATGTTGCCGCTGGAAACGCCCCAGGAGTTTGCAGAAACAATTGTCGCATGGATAGAAGAGAGGGAATTGGGATGACTGACCGGATTTTGACTACGCATGTGGGCTCGCTGCCGCGATCACAGGCCGTGACCGACCTGGTTTTTGCCGTCGAGCGCGGCGATCCGGTCGACAAAGCTGAATTCGACGCTGTCATCGGCGCAGCGGTCGATGATGCGGTGGCGAGGCAGGTTGCGGCGGGGGTCGATCTGGTCAGCGACGGCGAGATGTCGAAGATCTCTTATGCGACTTACATCAAAGACCGGATTACCGGCTTTGATGGCGACAGTCCGCGCATCCCGCCCGCTGACCTGGAGGACTTCCCGGCATTCATGGGTCGCCAGAATTCCAGCGGCGGCACGCCGACCTATCGCCGCCCGAAATGCGTCGGGCCGGTGGAGCCCAAAACCCTCGAGCCGCTCGACGACGATCTGCGCCACATGCGCGTTGCGCTGGCGAAGCATCGCCCCGCCGGCGGCTTTATGAATGCGGCCTCCCCGGGTGTGATCGCACTGTTTCAGCCCAATGAATTCTATCCGACGCAGGATGCCTATCTCGAAGCTTTGGCCGAGGCGATGCGGCCGGAATACGAGGCGATTGTGGCCGCCGGGCTGATCCTCCAGCTCGATTCGCCCGATCTCGGCCTGGGGCGGCACATGATGTACAAGGGGCGCAGCGACGCGGATTATCTCGCGCTGATCGGCATTCATGTTGAAGTGCTCAATCATGCCTTGCGCAATGTCCCGGCGGACCGGGTTAGGATGCATGTCTGCTGGGGCAATTATGAAGGGCCGCATACCCATGATGTCGAAATGGGGGTGATCCTGCCGACGCTGATGCACGCTAAGCCTGCCGGGCTGTTGTTTGAAACCTCCAACCCGCGCCACCAGCACGACTGGAACTATTTCGCTGAGATGATCGATCTGGTTCCCGAGGAGAAAGTCCTCATTCCCGGTGTGATCGATTCGACAACCAATTTTGTCGAGCATCCGCGTGTTGTCCAGGAGCGGATCGAGCGCTTCGCCGCTATCATCGGCCGCGAGCGCGTTATCGCCGGGACTGACTGCGGCTTTTCCACTTTCGCCGGCTTTGGCGCGGTTGATCCGGATATTGTCTACGCCAAGTTGGAAGCGCTGGCCGAAGGCGCAGCGCTCGCCAGCGCGCGGCTGTGGAGGGCAGCGGCATGAGTTTCAACCAGCGTTTGCGCGCCGGTGAATTACTGGCGGCCACCTGGGTCAAGACCCCGCATATGCATGTCGTCGAGGTTCTGGCACTTTCACCGCTCGATTTGCTGGTGCTCGATGCGGAGCATGCCCCGTTCGGTCGGCAGGAGCTTGACGCCTGTATCCTCGCGGCGCGCGCCGGGGGCAAGCCAGTGCTGGTCCGGCCGGCGAGCGCCGCGCATGAGAACTTGCTTCAGGCGCTTGATGGCGGCGCAGACGGGGTCATCGTGCCGCATATCCGCACAGCCGCCGAAGCGCGCGAACTGGTCCGCGCCTGTCACTATGTTACCGGCGGGCGAGGGTTTGCGGGTAGCACGCGCGCGGCAGCCTATACGACACTCGGCATGGTCAAACACCATACTGCGGCGAAGGACATTGCCGTGGTGGCACAGATTGAGGACGCTGAGGCGCTCGATGAGATCGAAGCAATTGCTCAGGTTGAGGGGATCGACGCGCTGTTCATTGGCCGCGCCGACCTGACGATCTCGCTGGGCGAGACCAATTCCGATGCGCCTGTGGTAGTCGATGCAGTCGAACGCATCTGCGCGGCGGGCCGGGCTGCGGGGCGCGCCGTTGGCATGTTCCTCGCCAGGCCTGGCGATGTTCCGCAATGGCGCGAGAAGGGCGCTAGCCTGTTTGTGCTGCAATCGGATCAGGAGTTTCTGTTAAAGGGCGCGGGCAGCCTTGCCGAGACGATCAAGGGCTGAAATCCGCAGTGTGCTGAGATGCTGGAAGCCGGTATCAAGAGTCGACCAACGAAATAGGGCGGAACCGAAGTTCCGCCCTATTATCGTTTGGCAATGAGAGCGGCTTAGAACTTATAGCCCGCCTTGATGCCCCAGGTCCGCGGAGCGGCATAGCTGCCGCTGAACCCGCCGCCGCTCGCCACGGTAACTCGACCGATCGTGGCGTTGTTCTCAAGATTTTCGACAAAAGCCTGGAGCGTCAGACCCTGGTTCGGCGACCGGTAGGTCAGCCTTAGCTCGGTCTTGGTGTAGGCGGTTTGCGGATATTGCGGGAATGCTCGCGACAACAGATAGCTGCCGCTATACAGCGTCTGCACTTCGGGGGTCAGCGTGCTGCCATTGCCTAGGTCAATCTCATAGGCCAGTCCGAATTGCGCAGAGATGTCCGGCGTGTTCTGCACCCTCGTCGGGGTGTTATAGCCCAGCGCGGTAAACTGCGGTACGCCGCCTACGACGATTTGCGCACCGCTGGCATCTTTGATCGGCACGAACAAATTGGGGTTACTAACCGGATTGGGCAAAATGCCGCCAAGATAGCCAAGTTGAACTTCAGGTCGCGTCGTGCAGGTGCCGCCTGGCGCGACAATGCCGCAAATGCCATCATTACCCACCGACACTCCGAACGGGTCGTCGCGCGCGTGGAGATAGTTGATCGCGAGATTCATGCGCAGCTTTGGCATCGGATAGGCGATGATCGAAAGATCGATACCCGGCGACTTGCTCGTTGCACCATTGCTCAACAGCGTGATGACGCTGTTGGGGACAAGGGGATTGGGAAAGCTCGTCTGGACCTGAAGGTCGGAATACTTGTTGTAGAAGGCTGCAAGATTGAACTGCAACTTCCGATCAAAGAAGGTCCCCTTCAGGCCTGCCTCAAATGCTTGCACGCTTTCCGTTCCATAGGGCGGAAGCGGTTGGCCAGCGGTGTTCGAAATCGGCGAATAGCTGAAGCCGCCAGCGTGCTTGCCAGTCGAGAAGCTGGCATAAAGCATGACGTCATCACTCAGCTTGTAATCCACCGCCAGGCGATAGGTAAAGTATTTGAACGTGTTCTGTCCGCAGCGGGTGGTCAGCGCGCTGGCCACCGAACTCGGCGTTGCGGTCGATGAGGGATCGGCAGCAGTCACGCCGTCGCAGGTATGATTGAAATCGGTGGTGGGTTGATAGACAAGGTAGCCGCCACCAAGCGCCAGGCCGGGCGTCGAGAGAGCCGAACGCAGGTCCTTCTCGTCGATGGTGTAGCGCAGACCGCCGGTGACCGTCAGCTTGTTGTCGAAGGTGTACGAAAGTTGTCCGTACAACGCATAACTGACGTTCTTCGCCCAGGAGAGCGGGTTGAATGCGTCGCTGGCGTTTGGCGTGATGTAGGCGGTTGGTGGAAGGTTTACGACAGCGCCGCCCGAACTCGGATAAACCGTGAAGTTGCTGCCGAAATACAGCGGATAGTTGCCGGTGCCCGGCGTGTTTGCCAGCGCCGCCGCCGTCGAATAATTGCGCGTGCGAACGCCGAGGAATGCATCAGGCACCTCGTCGTTCAGATAATAGCCGCCAAGCGTATAATTGAACGGGCTGTCACCCCGCGACTGGATCTGGAGTTCCTGGCTGAACGCCTTGTCCTTGGTCAGGAAGTAGCCGTAGCCGTAATTGGCGGGTGTGCCGTCGTTGTCGGTGCCGCGCACCGCATCAAAATTGTTGTAACCGGTAATCGAACGCAGGCGAACGCTGTCGCCGACGTCATAATTGATCACCAGTGATACCTGAGTCGATTTGATCCGCTGCTTCGACGGCGCGTCGTGGAGCACCTTGTAAGGACCAAGCACCGGATAGCCGAGGTCAAGCGCGACTCCGTTGATTGTCGTGTCGACGATCCCGTCCCGGAATGTAGCAAAGGGGTAGAACTGCCCCTGGAATGTTCGCCCGTTATAGCCGTTGGGGAAGGTGAAGGTTGCACCGCCCACATTCAGCGTACCGCCAGGTGCCGTCACCAATGCGGGATCGATGAACTGGCCAATCGCCTTGGAATTAAATGTGCCGCTGCCCCTGCTGTCATCGCTCCAGTGCGATGCGCGCAGGATTACTTCAACATTGCCGCCAACAGGTGCCCAGCGCAGTGATCCGCGAAGATAGAACTGGTTCTTGTCGTCCATGTCCGCAAAGCCGGGTGCCGTCACGCTCTTTATGAAGCCGTCGCGACGTTCGTAGTTACCAGCGAACCGGACTGCGAGGCTCTCGCTGACCGGCAGGTTGATATGGCCATCGACCATCACCCGGTTGTAAGAACCATAGAGCAGATCGAAACCGCCCTCGAACTTGTCGCTCGGCTTGGCGGTCGAGATCGCGATGTTGCCCCCAAAGCTGTTGCGACCAAACAGCGTTCCTTGCGGACCCTTTTGCACTTCGACGCGCTCAAGATCGACAAACGGCACGCTCGTCATCGATGTACGCGATTGATAGATCTCATCGATATAGAAGGCGATGCGCGGATCGGCGTTGCCCTGGATCGATTCGGTATAAATGCCGCGAATCGCGGGGCGTGGATCGGCGCCCGAGCGACCAAGACGCAATCCCGGCGCAAGTTGCTCGAGTCGCGATGCCTCGGTGACGTCGGCGGTTTTTAGCGCCTCGCGATTAATCGCGACAATCGACAGCGGAACATTCTGTAGCGATTCTTCGCGGCGCTGGGCGGTAACCACGATGTCTTTGACGCCGCCTTCCTCTGCCGCCGGATTAGCCGCGCTTGCCTGAGCCAGAGCGGGCGCGCTAAAGATCATGGGGCCGACTAAAGCCGCAGAAGCGAGCGCCAAAGCACGAACCGATTGGCGATGTGTCACATTTAAAGTCACGGTTACCCCCCTTTTATTCCTGTTAGAATTGTAGACCAGCATACCCGCTCGCCCGTTAATTGCAAGCGCAGTCATTAAGTCGTTTGTTTAATTTATCCTGCCGGCCCAATATGCGCCAAATTAAGCGACAGATTCACCATTTTGTGCGCGATTATGCCGTTCGATGGGCTTTTGCATCCGAAAGCAGGCTATCACAGTTTTTTGCAATTCAGTCAGATGTCAAAAACGCGCGTGAGCGACGCTCACACCGGATTGAATTCAGCGGTCCTGGTGAGCGACGGGTCAACGAAGAACTGCAAGTCGTGGAAGATATCCATGCCCATCTGGTGGACCATGTGCGGCACGTCGATCATCACCCAGTTGTCGATGATCTTGTTGTCGTTATCCAGCCGGTACCAGTCGGCAACGCGCATCATGACCCGGCGGCCCGTCGGCGGCAGTCCGAGCCATTCCGGCCCGAGGTGGGTGGCGTTGAGCGATGGCCAGCCGCCAGTCACCCCGTAGCGCCCGTCGCCCATGCGCACATAGTGGCCGGGCGCGTCTTCAGGCCCCTCATGATCGCGCACCCAACCGGTGCGGTCAGAAAAGCCTTGGAGGAACAACGCGCCGTGGAAATTGCGAAAACCGCGGCGACCACGCATTGATCCGAGGCCGGCCGGGCCATACCAGTTCATGTTCTTGTGCCAGTGCGGGCTGTGGCGGTCTGGCGCGTTGGCCATGTTCTTGATTTCGGCCTGTGGGACCAGCCCCATCTGCATCTCGCGGATAATCCGCAGTGATTCCGCGCCCATCGTCTCGTCGCAAGAAAATGCTGTTGCGCCGGTATCGCAAGGCGGAAACGCCCATTGCTCGGGCGAGCCGGGCATCGGCCGAAAGGGATAGTGGCCCGCCTGCCGCATCACATCGACCAGATCGAGCAAGACATAGGCCTTGGCAATCTTGCCCTCGCGCACGATGCAGTTGAAGCCGAATTTCATCGTTACCAGGCCGCGCGTCGGCGGGATGCCGATCAGCGGCTCGTCAAACGTGCCCATCAGCTGGCCCCAGGTGCTGACCTGCTCGCGCCCCTCATACTCGCCGCCGATGATCAGCGCGATGCGCTGTTCGTAATCGGGAAGAGCGTTTCGCAGCACTTGCCAGAACTGGTCGAGCCCGGCCTCGTTGCCAAGCATCGTGTTGAAGGGATGGAACACTTCCCATCGGCAATCGTCGTGGCAATAGCGCGAGAGCACTGCCCGGGATTCCTCAGGCGGCAGGTCTGCGATCTCGGTGAGGAAGCGGGCAACGATTGCCTTGTTTTGTGCATGTACGGACATGGGTGTCGATTCTCCAGTTGGCAGGGTCAGGACTTGGGCAAATTTCGCTCGGCAATCGCGGCCTGGGTCGCGGCGTGGGTGTCCCGGGTCACGCGCAACATCGTATAGAACAGCGCAGCGCCCAGCCCCGGAATCGTCGCGAGTATATAGGCCCCGGCAAGCCCCTGTAACGTGTCCTCGCTGATCTGGCCGGGTACAGCCTTGGCGGGAAAAGCGACCAGCGCGAGCACCCAGCCTGCCAGCGCAGTTCCCAGCGCGGTATCGAGCCGCTGGAAGAAAGTTCGCGCCGCGAACAGAAGCCCCTCCTGCCGCACGCCGAATTTCAGCTCGACCTCGTCGGCGATGTCGGCGAGCGCGGAGCGGACCGTTGTCGAAACGATGCTATAGGGCGCATAGTGCAGCACTCCCAGCAAGATCAGAATTACCAGCAGTCCTGGAGTTGTCGGCTTCAGAATACCGAGATAGCCTAGCGCAAGCGGGATCGCTGGCAGCGTCGCGTAGCCGAATGATGCGGCAGCCCCGGTCCAGCGCTTGTCCAGCCCCTTGTGCAGATGTTTAACCGCCAGCCCGCCAAGCAGATAGCCGCCCGCGCTGCCGAGGGTGAGCCAGCTGATCTTCTCATTGCTGAGCTGCCAGTAATAGGTCGAAGCATAGAAGCTCAGGCCGTTGCGTGTCCCGATCATCAGCGATGTGCACAGCAGCGCGAACAGCAGAACAACATAATTGCGATTGACCAAAACGAACTTGAGATCGCCAAGGAATCGTCGGGGACTGAAGGACATCTCATTTGCGCTCAAAACCGGCAGAAACCGTATTCTCGAGCGCGTCCACCAGCTCGACAGAAACAGCAGCAGCATGATGCTCCCAGCCATGCCGAGTGAAAAGAGCGGATAGCGGGCACGATCAAGCGCGCCGTTCGGAAAGGCGGGCGACGAGGCGAAAAAGTACTGCAAGGCTACAACCACGCCCAGCGAATCGCCGATCCACAGGCACAGCGTATTGTAGTTCATCACGCTCGATCGCTCAAGATAGTCGTTCGAGAGTTCGGCACCAAGTGCAAGGTGCGGAGTGTGGAACAGCGACATTGCCTGGAGCAGCAGCGTGTTCATCACCGCAAGCCAGACCAGCATACCGGAGCCGTCAAGCAATGCCGGAGGATTATACAGCGCATAATAGCACAGCGCGACGAGCGGGATCGCGACGAACATGAAGGGGTGGCGGCGACCGAGCCGCGAGCGCGTCCGGTCTGACCAGCTGCCCACCAGCGGGTCGAATACTGCATTGACTATGAGCCCGACCGAAAGCGCGATGCCGACCAGCGCCGGGGATAGTCCCTGCACCTGATTGTAAAACAGCAGAAGGAACGTACTGTTGGTGGTGAAGGCGATGCCTTCCGCAATACTGCCAAGACCAAACGCAGTCTTGATCCCGATTGATAGCGTGGCCGGGAGCGCTGCGGTTGCGGACGGTATCGCCACGTTTGTCACTTCCAGCCCTTACCCCAAGGATGGTTGAAGGCTGGCAGAAATTGCATTCGGATGCAACAGTGTGCATGGTTGAACCTGACAGGCGGTGCGCCACCTGTTAAACAATGGCGCTGGAATTATTGGAAGGGATCGGGCAGTCACCGCCACATGCAGCAATCCATTCAAACTGTGGCCCGCCGCAGATGACAGAATCCAGGCCAACCACCTCCTATGATGTGGCGCAACGCGCGGGCGTGTCGCAGTCAGCCGTATCGCGATGCTTTCGCCCTGGATCGAGCATTTCACCGAAAACCCGCGCGCGCGTTCTCGCTGCGGCCCACGAGCTTGGCTATCACCCGAATGCCATGGCCTCGGGCCTGATTACCAAACGATCAAACCTTGTCGCGGTGATGATCTCGAACCTGACCAACCTCTATTATCCCGAGGTGCTCGCCGAAATCACCCGGCGCCTGTCGGATCACGGCATCAGCGTTCTATTGGTCGCCTTGCAGGCTGAAAGCGAAGCTGATGCAATGCTCGATCAGGTCTGGCGCTACCGGGTCGATGGCGCGATCATTGCGGCGCGGGTGTCGCCCGAACAACTGAGCTATTTCGAGCGCAGGCGCGTGCCTGTGGTGCTTTATAACCGGTTCGGCGAGGGTGGATCGGTACCCAGCGTGTGCTGCGATTCGGTCGGTGGCGAGCGTCAGTTGGTCGATCAACTGGTCGCCGCCGGTCATTCCATTTTCGGCATCATCACTGGCCCGGATGATTCCTATGTCAGTCAGCAGCGGGTGGGCGGCGCACAGCAGCGGCTGCAAGAGCTGGGACGCGAGGCATTGGTGGTCAAGGGCGCCTTCGATTATGATAGCGGTGACGCTGGCCTGCGTTCGCTTATGGCAAAGACGGGTGGCAAACTCGATGCGCTGATATGCGCAAACGACCTGATGGCGATCGGCGCGATCGATTGCGCCCGCGTAAACTTCGGCATCGATGTACCAAACGCTCTCTCGATTGTCGGCTTTGACGGCGTTGCGCCGGCGACCTGGGCCAGCTATCGCGTTTCGACAGTCCGCCAACCGGTTGGCCGGATGACCGAGGCGGCGGTGTCGATGCTGTTGGAGCGGATTGAGGATCCCGATCTTCCCCCCGAAGTGCGAACCTTTTCGGGCAAATTGATTGAAGGGACCTCGGCACGGCTGGCATCTATCGGATGAGGTCATGCGGGCCCGCACGGACTGTCGCGCTGTCCGCCTTGACGGCGCGATGTGGCGCACCTCGCCAATCCCTCACCGCACGCTCCCGCGCGCTGGCATTCGGATGCATAATCATGCATTCAAGACTGAACGGGGAGAATGAGCGTTGACTGCCGAGACTTCGCCATCCGCCTGGATCAACGCTGCCGACTTGTCGTCTGCCCGCCGCTATGGCGCGCTCGGCTTCCTGCTCGTCGCCTATTTCTGCTATGCATGGTCGTGGAACACGGTCGATATCCTGCGGCCCTATATCAAGGCGAGCCTGCAGCTGACCCTGACTGAATCGGGCTCGCTCTATACAATCCAGTCTATCGGCGCGCTGATCGGCGCCGTCGTCATGGGGCAGGTTGCCGACAAGATCGGGCGCAGGAATGCGCTCAGCATTGCCATGATCGGCTATGGCAGCGGCATTCTGGCGGCACTGGTCGTTACTGACTATACCCAGCTGATAATCCAGCGCGGCTATCTCGGCTTTTTCATGGGGTCGATGTTTCCGATCGCGGTCGGCATTTATTCGGGCATTTTCGCGCGCGAAATGCGCGGGACGATCGCCGGCATTGTTTTCTTCGTTTACAACATCGCGGTATCGGC
>JANLOZ010000183.1:0-2984 GCA_031366845.1 Novosphingobium sp.
ACGAAGCAGGCCAACGCGGCGGCATCCTCGTGCTCGACCCCGACCCGGCACACCACTTCGCGCGTGTCCCCGCCGCGGGCTTGTGCACCATAGCTCGCCTCGGCGCCGAGAACTTCGATGCGCTTGGCGCGGAACGGTGCGAGGTTGCGTGTCCGCAGCATTTCCTCGACCCGCGTGAGCACTGCCTCGCTTTGCCGCTGGCCCTTCTTCGCAGCATCGCGCCCGACGATCGGCATATGGGCGAAGCAGCGCAAACCGTCCTTCCAGCTGACCGAGACCTTGTAGCGGCCCGACGGCGGGTGGCCGATGCAGCCAGAAACGCGCACGCGGTTGTCGCCCACTTGCTCCAGTTTCAGCGCGGTGAAGTCGCAAGTCACGTCGGGCAGCATGTAGGCCTGCGGATCGCCGACCTCGTACAGCACTTGTTCGGCCACGACCGGCACCGAAACCAATCCGCCGGTGCCCTCAGGCTTGGTCACCACGAAGCTGCCATCGGCCGCGCATTCCACGATCGGATAGCCGATGTGCGCCCAGTCGGGCACTTGCTCCCAATCGGTGAACAGCCCGCCCGATCCTTGCGCGCCGCATTCGATGACATGCCCCGCCAGGCTGCCCGAGGCGAGCTGGTCGAGATCGTCAGGCCCCCAGCCGAATTCGTGGATCAGCGGCCCCAGCGTCAGCGCCGAATCGACCACGCGGCCGGTGATCACCACCTCGGCACCCATCGCCAGCGCGCGTGCGATCGGCGTGGCGCCCAAGTAGGCGTTGGCGGTGACGATCTGGTCATGCTGCGGGAACGGCGCGCCGGTGAACATTTCACCGCCCTCTGCCGCCAGTTCGGGCAGGCGCGCGATCATCTCGTCGCCCTCGATCACGGCGATCCTGAAATTGAGCCCCGCCTCGGCCGCAATCGCCGCCATCCGCGCGGCGCAAGCCGATGGATTGACCCCGCCGGCGTTGGTGACGATGCGCGTTCCGGTCTCGCGGATCAGCCGCAAGTTGTCCTTCCACACCCATTCGGTGAAATCGAGCGCGTAGCCCGAATCGGCGCGGGCCTGCCGCATCATGCCCAGCAACGGCATCGTCGCCTCGGCCAGGTAATCGAGCGCGAGGTAGTCGATCCCCGCCTTCATCAACTGCGCCGGCGCGACCGAACTGTCACCATAGAACGCGCAACCCCCGCCGATGCGCACCACTTTTCCGCTCACTTGGTGGCTTGTCCGTTGCTCAGCCATTTCGACAGCCATGCAAACACGCTGCGATGCCATTGCAGCGAGTTCTTGGGCTTGAGCACCCAGTGGTTTTCATCGGGGAACACCAGCAGCTCGCTCGGCACCCCGCGCCGCTGCGCCGCGGTGAAGGCGGCCAGGCCTTGCGTGTAGGGAATGCGGAAATCCTTTTCGCTGGTGATCACCAGCATTGGCGTGCGCCACTTGTCGACGTAGTTGACCGGGTTCCACTTCTCGAACGCAGCCGGATCTTCATAATAGGGATGCCCGCCGTGCTCCCATTCATCGAACCACAATTCCTCGGTTTCGTAAGCCATTGCGCGCGCGTCGAAAACGCCATCGTGCTGGACGATGCACTTGAACTGGTCGGGCCATTGCCCCTCGATCCAGTTCATCATGTAGCCGCCGTAGCTGGCGCCCATCGCGCAGGCATTGGCGGTATCGACCTGCCCGTCGATCGCGCCGGCTGCCGCGAAGCCGAGCTTGAGATCCTCAAGCGGCTTGCCACCCCAATCGTTGCGGATCGCGTCGGTGAAGGCCTGGCCGTAGCCGGTCGAGCCATGGAAATCGACCGACACCACCGCATAGCCCTGGCTCGCGACAACGCGCGGATTCCAGCGATACGACCAGGCATCGTTGAACGACCCTTGCGGGCCGCCATGAACGTACAGGATCGCGGGCCGCTTGCCGGCACCGGCGGAGCCAGCGAGCTTGGTGATCTGCCCCCACACCGTATCACCGCCCGCGCCCTTGAAGCTGAAGCGGCGCGTGACGACCGGGGCCAACGCGGCCAGTCGGCTTGCGTCCAGATCGGTCAGACGTTGCGGCTTTGCGCCGATCCTGGCGACATAGAGCTCGGCCGGGCCTTCGATCGAATCGCGTGTGAACACCAGCCGGCCGTCTGCATGCACTCTCACATTGCCGATATTGCCCTCGCGCCCCGGGAAGAAATTCAGCCGGGTGATCACGCCGCTCGACGCATCGATGCGGAAAACGGGGGTATCGAGCACGTCCTCGGCCGTTGCGAACAGCGATTTCGAATCGCGGCTCCACACGAGCGAGGTGGGCGAGCGATCCCAGCCTTGGGTCAGCGCGCGGGCCTCTCCGCTGGCGAGGTTGCGCAGCCATACCACCAAACGGTCGGCTTCGTAGCGTGGACGCGCCATCGCGGTCCACGCCAGCCACTTGCCGTCGGGCGAAAGCGCGGGCGTGCTGTCGGTGGCGAGGTTGGCTTGGGTGAGGTTGCTTGGAGGCGCGCCATCGATCGGCGCCCACCACAAGTCGAGATTGGTCGAAGTGGGCTCCTGCGCGTCGGCCTTGCGCGCCGTGAACACGACCGACTTGCTGTCCGCGCTCCAGTCGATCTCGCCGCCATCGCCGAACGGCCGGGTCGGGGCATCGCCGACGAGCCCGCCGTTGGCCGGATCGCCATCGAGCGCGCGGCCGGTGCCCGACACCAGCCCCGGTGCATCGAGATCGAACGCGAAGACGCGGTTGTACTTGCCCGGCGTCATCCAGCTGTCCCAGTGCCGCACGAAGCCGGTACCATCGCGGAACAGCCGCCCGCTGCCGGGCCCCGGATGCGAGGTGTCGCCATCGTCGGCGCACCCGCCAAAGCCCGGGCACGCGCGGCCGACTTCGCCCCACACCACCACGTGCCTGCCATCGGGTGCGATCTTGAAGCCGCCGGCATCGGTCTTGAACTGGCTGGCGAGCACCGGCGTGCCCACGGCCGCCCCGCGCGCATCGAGCCTG
>JANLOZ010000213.1:0-21322 GCA_031366845.1 Novosphingobium sp.
GGCAACCATTCCAAGCCCCCTCTCCCCAAATCCGCCCACCCTGAGCTTGTCGAAGGGCTGCACTGTTCTTGGTGCCGTTGCGCGCAACCTCAAGAACAAGGACGGTCCTTCGACAAGCTCAGGACGGACGGGGTAAGTGGATGGTTTCAATGTCAAAATTCTACTAAGCCCGCATCACCAAACCTATTTGCGCCCGGAGTCGACTTTCGACAGCCCAGTGTGATCGCGGCAATTAGTGTGAAAATGCCACCCCCCACAAAGGTCAATGGCAAAAGCAAGGCCCACCAGCCCGACAAATTTGAATCATGCAGTCGACGAACATAGCTCGAAAAAATTAGCAACAACGGCAAAGCGAGAAGGGTGACCGCCAAAAATATATATACATAATCGCGGTCACCAGAGTTAAAATTCATCTTTAAACTCGAAGCATTTATGATGATAATAAATAATGAAATAAGATATACGAAAAAAGTAAAATTCCAAAACGAAGGTGAATCACACCTCCCGTTGAAATTAATGATGTTATTGAATCCGTGTTTTACCGAATGTATCACCGAAGTTCTCCCCTCTCAACCCCCGTCCTTAATACGAGCGCGCGACATAGATCGTCTCCACCGCCGGTTTGCCGGTGAAGATACATTGCCCTGATGGCGCACTCGCGTCCATCGGTGTGTTGCGGATGGTGAGCTTGTGCGTCTTGAGCGTCGCCACAACCGCGTCCAATTCTGCCCCGCTGGGCCGCGACCAGCCGAGTTCGACCCAGCCGGGGTACTTGTTGCCCTCGGCAAAGTGCGAAGCCAGTTCCTTGAGCGACGAGATGCCACGGGTAATATTCCGGTCGCGGCGCTTGGTTGCCTCGGCGTGGAGCGAGGACTGGATTTCCTCGATCAGTTCCGCCACACGGCCGACGAAATCAGCGCGCGGCTCGATGGTCGCGGCGATCTTGCCGCTATCGCCATAAAGCCGGTCACGCCGCAGCCACGAAACATTGCCGCCTGCAACATCGCGCCCGCCGATTTCGATGATCACCGGTGCGCCCTTCTTGACCCATTGCCAGCGCTTGTTGGTGCTCTTGAGCGCCCTTAGGTCGAGGTGTGCGCGCACTGGCTCGCGGAACGCTGTGAGCGCGCCCAGCTCTGCCAGCAGCTCGCGGCAATAGGCGATCACTGCCGCATCTTCATCATTATCGCGCAGCATGGGGACGATAACCACCTGATGCGGCGCGATTTGCGGGGGAACGCGCAGGCCGTCATCATCGCCGTGGGTCATGATCACCCCGCCGATAAGCCGGGTGGAAACGCCCCAGGATGTGGTGTGGCAGAGCTGCTGCCCGCCTTCCTTGTCCTGATAGCGGATTCCCATCGACTCGGCGAAACCGGTGCCGAGATAGTGCGAGGTGCCGGCCTGCAAGGCCTTGCCATCCTGCATCATCGCCTCGATTGAATAGGTCGCCACCGCACCCGGAAACCGTTCATTCTCAGGCTTTTCTCCGGCGATCACCGGCATGGCGAGCACATCTTCGGAGAAGCTGCGATACATCTCCAGCGCGCGCAGCGTTTCGTCCATGGCGTCCGCCTTGTCGGCATGGGCGGTGTGGCCCTCCTGCCAAAGGAATTCGCTGGTGCGCAGGAACATCCGCGTGCGCATTTCCCAGCGCACGACGTTCGCCCACTGGTTGGTCAGCAGCGGCAGATCGCGCCATGACTGAATCCACCGCGCCATTGCCGCGCCAATAACGGTTTCCGATGTCGGGCGGACGACCAGCGGTTCTTCGAGCTTGGCTTCAGGATCAGGAACCAGCCCGCCCTTGCCATCACCGATCAAACGGTGGTGGGTGACGACCGCCATTTCCTTGGCAAAGCCTTCAACGTGCTCGGCTTCCTTGGCGAAATAGCTTAGCGGAATGAACAGCGGGAAATAGCAATTCTGCACCCCCGCTGCCTTGATCCGCGTGTCCATTACCGCCTGAATGCGTTCCCAGATGCCATAGCCCCACGGCTTGATCACCATGCACCCGCGCACCCCCGATTCCTCGGCCATGTCGGCTTCGGCGATGACTTCCTGATACCACGCGGCAAAATCTGCGGCACGGGTTACGGTGAGGGCGTGTTTTATAGCAGGCTGGTTCATGCGGCGCTGTTAGCCGTGATGGCCGCGCGGTTCAAATGTCGATTGGCCGGAAAGCGACTACTTCCCCAGTTCTTCCAGCTTCTTTTGCATCGCGGCCATCTGCTCGCGCAATGCGGAAAGCTCGTCTGACGGCGCGGCGGCGGGCTTTTCCTGAGGGGCTGTTGTGCCAGACCCGCCCGGTATAAACGCCGTGGCGGCAGCCTTGAACATTTCCATATTGCGCTGGGCAATCTTGGCGAGCGGATTGCTTTCAATGCTCGATTCAAATGCGGTGCGCAGCTTTTGCTGATTGTCGCGGAAATGGTCCATCGAGGCTTCGAGGTATTGCGGCAGCAACCCCTGCATCGATTTGCCATACATCGAGATCAACTGGCGCAGGAAGCTGACAGGCAGCATTTGCTCGCCGTGCGATTCCTCGTCAACGATGATCTGGGTGAGCACCTGATGGGTAATATCGTCACCAGTCTTGGCATCGACGACCTTGAAGTCAATTTCTTCGCGCACCATCTTGGCGAGATGATCGAGCGTGATGTATGTCGATGATTGGGTGTTATAAAGCCGCCGGTTGGCGTATTTCTTGATGACGACGATGTCTCCGTCCTTTGCCTTCGCCATGGCGCTCTATCCTTGCAAACCCTGATGTTGTCTGCGTCTTAGCACTTGCACCTAGTGCAGTGCAACATAGCTTATGCTGCGCAGCGAAATGACAGCCATCAGCGCGCAAAACGGTGGCCCAGCAGGGTGAGCAATTCGTACTGGCCAATTCCCGTTGTGGCTGAAGCTTCGGGCAGCGAATAGCTGACATCGAGCCAATCGCCCTCGCGCAGATGGGGTGCGAGGGTGAGGTCAACCACCGTCATGTCCATCGAAACCCTGCCGATCACCGGCAGCCGTGCGCCGCCATGAAGCAGAGTCCCCTTGCTCGACCAGGCGCGCAGATATCCATCGGCATAGCCGAGCGCGACGACACCTGCGCGCATCGTCTGCGGCGCAATAAAGGTTGAATTATAGCCCACGGCATCGCCTGCAGCGAGCACGCGCACCTGCATGAGCATGACTTGCGGGACGGCAACCTGGCTGATCTGGCCAGCCAGTTCAGCGCGCTGCCAGCCGCCGTAGAGCGAAAGGCCGGGGCGCGTAAGGTCGCCATGGAAAGCGCTGCCGAGCATAATCCCCGCCGAATTCGCCAGACTGGCTTCACGCGCGCAAACTTGTGCGTGCGCCTCGGTCCATCGTGCGCATTGGATTGCGTTCAAGGGGCTGTCTTCATCCGCAGATGCAAGGTGTGACATCAGCACCTGAACGTCCAGCCGGGCGATCAACGGGTGCGCCAGTTCAGCCATCGATAGCCCGAGCCGGTTAATCCCGGTATCGACCATCAGGTCACAGATCCCGCCGCCCGCATCAAGCCATCGCTTGGCTTGCGCGAGCGAATTGATCACCGGGCGGAATCCCGCCGCCTTGATGTAAGCCGCGTCTTGCCCGGAAAGCGGGCCATGCAGCACTGAAATCGTTGCGGGATCAGCAATGCCGGAAAGGTCCGCCGCCTCGGACGAATAGGCAACGAAGAAGTCGCGGCATCCGGCTTTAGCCAGCACTTCGGTCACACGGCCCGCGCCCAAGCCATAACCGTCAGCCTTCACCGCCGCCCCTGCCCGCGCGCTGCCGGAAAGCTGGTTCAGCCTGCGCCAGTTATGCGCCAGCGCCTCGCGATCCAGGACCAGACGAAGCGGCGGCGCAGGAATTTCAGGCAGCATCGTCTGAAAAGGCTCGCGGTGGCCCGCCCTTCAAACCCCACATGGCAACGACCAGCGCCACCGCAATCACGATCCAGGTGTACCATAGCCCAGAAAACGGATTCCCTGCCTTTGCCGCAATTCCCGTGGTGATGAAAGGCAGGAAGCCGCCGAAATAGCCCGAACCGAAGTGGTAGGGTATCGACATCGAGGAATAGCGAATGCGCGCCGGGAACATTTCGCACAGCATCGCCGCCATGCCGCCGTAGGTTGCGCCGCAGAACACCACTAACAAGGCAATGCTCAGCACGATAATGGTGGCATTACCCAAGCTGGGCTTCACCTTGGCGAGGTCATACCCCTGCGCCGCGAGCATCTGCGTCATCGCCTTGCTGCGCGCTGCCTTGTCGCTCCACGGATAGGTGCCCAGAGCAATCGGCACGCCTCCGGCGGTCAGGGAGACGGCGGGCGCCGAGACATTGGTGTTGGTGACGCCAAGGTTGGTCAGGTCAGCCAGCAATTTGCCGCACTGGGTTTCCTGATCGCTTGCGAAAAGCGCGTAGTGACAATCGGGGCCCGCGACGACTCCGGGCGCGCGCCTTGAAGCCTCCGCGAGGCCCGGATTGGCGGCGTTGCCAATCGTGTGAAACAACGGAAACAAAAGCAGCAAAGCCAGAATGAAACCCGCCACCATCGGCGCGCGGCGACCAATCCTGTCCGAAAGTTTGCCGAACTTCTGTATGCTGAACATCGCAATAAATGCGCCTAGTCCCGTCATCGCTTCGGCCCAGGTATCGTCAACCCGCATGGGCCCCTTGAGGAACGTCAGCATATAGAACATCGCGCAGTAATAGATCACCGTCATACCGGCAGCGCAGCCCATCATCGCAACGAACAGCCGCTTGATATTGCCGGGGAAGGTGAGGCTTTCCTTGAAGGGATTGCCAGACAGCTCCCCTTCTTCCTGCATCGCGCGGAACACCGGGCTCTCAGACAGTTTAAGCCGCATCCACAGCGATATTCCCAGCAAAAACACTGAAAGCACAAATGGCAAGCGCCAGCCCCACGCGGCCCAGATGTCCGCTGGTATCAGGGATTTGCAGAGCAGAACGACGGCGACGCTGAGGCAAAAGCCGGCCACTGCTGAGGTCTGGATAAAACCTGTGTATTCGCCGCGCCTTTCAGGCGGCGAATGTTCCCAGACATAGATCGCCGCGCCGCCATATTCGCCGCCGAGCGCCAGCCCCTGGATAATCCGCAAGAACACAACGATCAGCGGGGCAGCAAGGCCGATGCTCGAAGTAGGGGGTATTAATCCCACTCCGGCGGTGGCCAATCCCATGAGCGTGACCGTGACTAGGAACGTGTATTTGCGGCCAAACCTGTCACCAAAATAACCAAACAGAATAGCGCCCAGAGGCCGGAACCCAAAGCCGACAGCAAAGGTAGCCCAGACCAGCAGGGTTTGCATTGTCGGGCTGCCGGCCGGAAAGAAGGCCTTGGCTATGCTGCTTGAGAGAGTGGCGTAGATGAAGAAATCGTACCATTCAAAGACCGTGCCCGCAGTGCTGGCGAGGATAACCAGCCGCATATCGGATGATGTCGGCTGGATTTCCGGGTGGCGCGCCGGTTCGGTCATCAAGAATCTTCCCCCAAATGCAGTATTGCCGCTGCTCTAGCCGGGCGCAGGGCCTTAGGGAAGCGCATCAAGCGCGGCGCGCCAGGGGAGCATCATCGCGCCATGCCGGGCGGGGAAATGGCGCGCCTCGGCGAGCACGGTGAGGCCGGTCCAGTCGGGCATTGCACCGTGGCCGGAAAGCCAATGTTCGATCGCGGTGGCCATGGCGGCAATTTCATCGCGCGGCTTGCCGATGGCCTCTTGTGCAAACACGGCGGCGCTAGCCTGCCCGATGGCACAGGCCTGCGCTGCAAGGCCTAACTGCGCGATCACGCCTTCGCCATCGGTTCGCAGCGACATCACCAGCGTGCTGCCGCAACTTTGCGACCGCGCCCGGCCCTGCAATGGCATTTCGGGATCATGGGGCCACGAAGCAAGGCTGGTCGCCAGCGCCAGCACCTCAGGCGTGTAAAGTTTAGAGCCAGATGCGCTCACTTGGCGTGTTTCAGGCGGTCCCGCTCCGCCTGCGTGGCGGCAGCACGGCGATCGCCAATCATCTTGACCAGCGATTGGCTCGCCGAATCGATGAACGGATAAGAGCGGGCCTGCGTGATCCATGTAGGGCGACCGCCAGCACCCCAGACCGAATCGTAGCCCAGCACCAGCACCGAAAATGCCAGAACGACCAGCAACAGACCTTTTACTGTGCCAAAGCCGAAGCCAATCAGCCGGTCTATCGGCCCGATCAGCGATGCCCGGCTCAGTTCTCCCATGCGCTTGGCGACGATCTTGATGACCAGATAAGGCACCATCAGCAGCAGCGCGAAGGCGAGAACCGAGGCCGAGCCGAGCCGGTCACCAGTAAAGGGCACCAGCATTGCGGTGAGCGGCGTGTGCGCCATGTGAATCGCCGCGAGCGCGAAAGCCCAAGCGGCCAACGCGAGCACCTCCTGCACAAACCCGCGCACAAACCCGGTCGCTGCCGCGGCACCCACCACGATCAGCACAACGATGTCGAACCCTGTCATTGGTTGAGGGTTCTACTCTTGCGTGAAAATTCGGTCAACGAGACTGCTTAACTGCGACGCACCGTGCTGCCTTATGCCCGGAACGCCCTGGCTGCTATCGGGCGGGAGCACGGCTTCGGTAAATCCCAGCTTGGCAGATTCGCGCAAGCGCAGCCCCGCGTGCGAGACCGGCCGCACCTCGCCCGCAAGCGATAGCTCGCCGAACCACACCGCGCCGCCGGGAAGCGGCTTATCGGCCAGCGCCGACATCAGCGCCGCCGCCACGGCAAGATCGGCGGCTGGATCGGCGAGCCGGTAACCACCGGCAACATTGAGATAGACTTCAGCACTGGAGAAATTCAGCCCGCAGCGCGCCTCAAGCACAGCGAGCAGCATCGCCAGCCGCCCGCTGTCCCAGCCAACCACTGCGCGGCGCGGCGTGGCTCCGCTTTGCAGCCTGACAATCAGCGCCTGAATTTCAACCAGCACCGGCCGCGTGCCTTCCATCGCCGGGAACACCGCACTGCCCGGCACCGGTTCGGCGCGCCCCGAAAGGAACAGCGCCGAAGGATTGCCCACCTCTTCCAGCCCGCTCCCCGCCATGGCGAAAACGCCAATCTCGTCGACCGGGCCGAACCGGTTCTTCAGGCTGCGCAGGATGCGATACTGGTGGCTGCGTTCGCCCTCAAAGCTCATCACCACATCGACCATATGCTCCAGCACGCGTGGGCCGGCGATGGAACCGTCCTTGGTGACATGCCCGACGAGCACCAGCGCGGTGCCGCTTTCCTTGGCATAGCGGATCAGTTCAAACGCCGATGCCCGCACCTGGCTGACTGTTCCGGGCGCTCCTTCGATGAGATCCGAATGCATCGTCTGGATCGAATCGATCACCAGCAACGCGGGCGGCGCCATTTGCCCGAGCGTGGTCAGGATATCGCGCACTGATGTCGAGGCTGCGAGCCGAACCGGAGCAGCCCCCAGCCCCAGCCGCTCGGCCCGAAGCCGCACCTGCGCGGTGGCTTCTTCGCCGCTGACGTAAACCACATCGTTGCCGAGCGATGCCAACTTCGCCGCCGCCTGCAGAAGCAGAGTCGATTTTACGATGCCAGGATCGCCGCCCAACAGCACCGCCGAACCCGCCACCAGCCCTCCGCCCAGTGCGCGGTCAAATTCGGGCATCCCGGTGGATTTGCGCAGCGGCACGTCGTTCTTGGCGTCGAGCGGCTCAAACGCCAGCGCCCGGCCCCCCGATGACAGGTCATGCCGCACCGAAAAAGCGGTCTGCGGAACCTCCTCGCTCAGCGTGTTCCATTCGGCGCAATCGGCGCACTGACCCTGCCAGCGCTGCGTGACAGACCCGCAGGCGGAACAGACATAGCGGCGTTTGGGCTTGGCCATGTGGAGTGTTGTATTCGGAACGTAAAGAGAACGCAATTGCCAATGCGACAATTCCCCGCCACACTGCTGCCCATGCGCCAAAAAGAACTCCGCATTGCGCTCGTCTGTTATGGCGGCATCAGCCTTGCGGTTTACATGCATGGGGTCACCAAAGAGCTGTGGAAATTGGCGCGCGCCAGCAGAAACTTCCACGCCGATTCAAGGGCCAGTCCGGGCAGCCAGGTCGTTTATTGGAAGTTGCTAGAACACATTGAACGCCGGTATGATTTGCGGCTGCGGGTGATGACTGACATTGTCGCCGGTGCCAGTGCGGGCGGGATTAATGGGGTTTTTCTCGCACAGGCGATCCATTCGGGCCAGTCGCTCGAACCGCTGACCAAGCTGTGGCTCGAACGCGCCGATGTCGATGTTCTGCTCGATCCCGATGCCCGTGTCTGGACTCGCTTCGCCAAGTTTTGGGCGGTGCCGATCGTGGCCTGGATGCTCAGGCGGCCGGGCAGTGTCATCTCGCAAAGTGTCGCGCCGGAAACCCGCAAGGAAGTGCGCGGCAAGCTGTCGCGGCTCGTCCGCTCGCGCTGGTTCGATGCGCCGTTTGGCGGGCTGGGATTTTCGCGGCTGCTGGTCGAGGCGATGGATGCGATGAAGGCGAGCGATCCCGGCCTGCCGCTGCTCCCACAAGGCCATCCGCTTGACCTGTTCGTAACCGCGACTGATTTCAAAGGACACGCCGAAGTGTTGCGGCTGCATTCACCCGCGCTGGTTGTAGAGAGCGAACACCGCGTTTCCATAGGCTTTCGGTCCGAAGCGCCGGGCATGTCCGGCATTGGCCTTGCCGACGGCTATGACCTGGTCTTCGCCGCGCGGGCAACCGCGAGCTTCCCCGGCGCCTTCCCGGCTTTGCGCCTGGCGGAAATAGACCGTCTGGTTTCCGAAAGAAATGACGAATGGCGCGGGCGTGACGCCTTCGTCGCTCGGGTATTTCCAGAGCACGCGCGGCGCGGTGAGGTGGATGACGTTTCGCTGATCGATGGTTCGGTGCTGGTCAACGCGCCGTTTGCCGATGCCATGGCGGTGCTGCGTGATCGCCCGGCGCAGCGCGAGATTGATCGCCGGTTTGTCTATATCGATCCCAAGCCTGACGAAGTCGGCGGGATGGAACGCAGCGATCCCAAGCCACCAGGCTGGTTTGCAGTAATTTTCGGATCGCTGTCATCAATCCCGCGCGAGCAACCGGTGCGCGACAATCTGGATGCGCTCGCCCACCAATCGCGGGATATGGAATCGCTGCGCCGGATTGTTGCCGCGCTGCGTCCCGATATCGAATCGGCGGTGGAGAAGCTGTTCGGGCATACCCTGTTCCTCGACCGACCGACGATGTCGCGATTGACCGGGTGGCGTTCGAAAGCACAGACTGCAGCCGCCAAGCGGGCTGGCTATGCCTTTGATGGCTATGCCCAGATCAAGTTGGCTGGGATCATCAGCGACCTTGCCCGGATTATCCACGAAGCCGCACGCGCGTTGAATGGCCCCGATCTCGACATTATAGAACGCATCCTGGCAGGGTATGTTCGTCTCCACGGGCTCGACGTGTTGAGTTCGCCGCGTGGGGGTGCATCGGCGAGCGCCATATCGTTTTTTCGCAGCCACGATCTTCAGCACCGTATCCGCCGTCTGCGGCTGATCGCCAACCGGCTGACGCAAGACTGGGACGGCGATCCGGCGGTAAGCGCTGAAGACCGGGAAGACGCACGCGATGCGGTTTACCGGGTACTGGCGATCTATTTCGACTGTGAAACGCGCGGCTGCCTTGGGCCGGAATTTGGGCAGCTTGCTGCCAGCGTTGGATCGACTCCCGGCACGGTGCTTGATTACATTGCTGCTTGCCGTGACCTTCGGGGCGCTGATTTTGAGGCGGATAAGATCCTCGCTGATGCCCTCGCCCGCATGCCCAGGCCGCTGCGGCGCAAGGTGCTGCTCGCCTACCTTGGCTTTCCGTTTTACGACACGGTGACGCTGCCCCTGCTGCGCAACGAGGGCCTGGGAGAGTTTGATCCGGTCAAGGTAGATCGCATTTCGCCCGAGGACTGCGATTCGATCCGCAAGGGCGGCGCGGCGGCCTGCCTCAAGGGCGTGGAGTTTTATCAGTTCGGTGCGTTCTTCAGCCGCAGCTACCGCGAGAATGACTACCTGTGGGGCCGGCTTCATGGTGCCGAACGAATGATCGACATGATCGCTTCGTCGCTCCCCGACGGCCAGATCATCGACGCCGCCGATTTGGCGCGGTTCAAGCGCGAGGCGTTTCTGGCGATACTCGACGAGGAAGAGGAACGGCTGATGGCCGATCCGGGGCTGGTGCCGGGGATCCGCGCCGAGGTTGTGAGCTGAAGTCGCGAGCCTAGCCGAATTCACTTTCCGAGCCATAACGCGAAAAACTGGCATCGTTTGTCCAACGAACTGATGAACTTCGTCCCTTCGACCTTCGCAATTTTCGGATGCACAAAAATTCGTTGCCGCCTCGATTAAATGGGTGTACAAATAATCATGGAAGTCGAGTTCGACCCGGCGAAAGATTCGAAGAATTTAGCCAAACACGGCTTGTCCCTGCAAGCAGCGGAACATTTCGATTGGGAAACGGCGCTTGAACGTGAAGATGACCGTTTCAACTATGGAGAGGTCAGGTTCGTGGCATTGGGCCTGCTAGGCAGCCGTGTCCATGTTCTCGCTTTCAGCAATGGCTCTCACGATGAAGCGATCCGCGCGATCAGTTTGCGTCCTGCAGAAAAGCATGAAGCGAGGTTTTATTATGACGAAGTTTGATCCAGCACTCCATGACGAAAACCCAGTCATGGACGCAGCCTTCATGACGGGCATGAAGCCTTCGCGGCGTGGCCGCCCGAAGCTGGAATCTCCCAAGGTGGAGGTGAAAATCCGGCTCGATGCCAAGACTGTGGCCCATTTGCGCAGCATTGGCCCCGGTTGGCAGACGCGCATAAATGCGCTGCTTGGGCAGCTTGTGGCGGATGGACAGATTTAACAGGGTTGGGAACCGCCTAATCAGCCAATCCGCTCAGCGCATCCTTGATCCGGTCAAAAAAGCCCTTCGATCCCGGCGTCTCATCGCCGGTCTCGGTTTCCTGAAGTTCGCGCAGCAGCTCCTTCTGCCGGGCAGAAAGCTTGGTCGGGGTTTCGACCATGATCTCGACCACCAGATCGCCTTTGCCGCGCCCCTGCAGCACCGGCATTCCCGCGCCGCGCTGGCGCAATTGCTTGCCCGACTGGATGCCGGCGGGAACGTGAATGGTATATTTCAGCCCGTCGAGCCCCGGCAAACTGATGTCGCCGCCAAGCGCGGCGGTGGTAAAGGCAATCGGCACGCGGGTGATCAGCGTGGTGCCATCGCGTTCGAACACCGGATGGCGGCCAACGTGGAGGAAGATGTAGAGATCGCCCGCAGGCGAGCCGAACGGCCCAGCCTCGCCCTTACCTTCGAGGCGGATGCGGGTGCCTGAATCAACCCCGGGGGGAATGTTGACGTCGAGCGTCTGCGCTTTGTCGACCCGGCCTTCACCGCCACAGGCACGGCAGGGGTTCTCGATGACTTCACCGCGGCCGTGGCAAGTCGGGCAGGTGCGCTCGACCATGAAGAAGCCCTGTTGCGCGCGCACTTTTCCGTGGCCGCCGCACAGATTGCAACGGCGGGTGCCGGTGCCGGGCGTTGCGCCTTTGCCGCCGCATGGCTCGCAAGCGGCTGAGACTTCGATCTGGATCTGTGCGGCCTTGCCGTGGAACGCCTCGTCGAGGGTGATTTCCATATCATAGCGCAGGTCTGCGCCGCGCCGCGACTGCTGGCGTCCACCGCCGAAACCGCCGCCTCCGAATATCGATTCGAAGATGTCGCCGATGTCGCCGAACGGATTGCCACCCATGCCGCCGGCGCTACCCATGCCGCCGTTCTCGAACGCGGCGTGACCATATTGGTCATAGGCCGCGCGTTTCTGCGGATCGGAAAGGCAGGCGTAGGCGGTACTGATCGATTTGAACTTGGCTTCGGAATCGGCGCAACCGGGATTCTTGTCGGGATGAAAACGCATCGCCAGCCGCCGATACGACGATTTCAGCGTCGCATCGTCAGCCGTGCGCTGCACTTCCAGAAGTTCGTAATAGTCGATTTCGGCTGACATCGTCCCGCCCCTAACGCGGCCCGCCGCTTACGCTTTCACGCAAGCGGCGGAACCCGTTCATAGCCCTGGTCAGCCCTTGCTGTCGTCAACTTCCGAAAACTCGGCGTCGACAACTTCTTCGTCACCGCCCGCAGGTGCTTCGGCATCTGGTGAAGCAGCAGCAGCCTGCTCCTTCTCATAGATCGCCTGGCCCATTTTCATGGCCACTTCGGTCAGCGCCTGGGTCTTGGCGGTCATCGCATCGGCATCGCCGCTTTCAATCGCGGTCTTGGCTTCGGCGAGCGCGGCTTCGATCTCTGACTTGAGGCTGGCATCGATCTTGTCGCCATGTTCTTCAAGCTGCCGCTCGGTTGCGTGGACAAGGCTGTCAGCGTTATTCTTCGCTTCGGCAGCCGCACGGCGCTTCTTGTCTTCCTCGGCAAACTTCTCGGCGTCCTTGACCATCTGGTCAATGTCGCCATCCGAAAGACCGCCCGAAGCCTGGATCTTGATCTGCTGTTCCTTGCCGGTGCCCTTGTCTTTGGCATGGACGTTGACGATGCCATTGGCGTCGATGTCAAAGGTCACTTCGATTTGCGGGACTCCGCGGCGCGCGGCGGGGATACCCACCAGATCGAACTGGCCAAGCATCTTGTTGTCCGCCGCCATTTCACGCTCGCCCTGGAACACCCGGATCGTCACCGCCTGCTGATTGTCTTCAGCGGTCGAATAGATCTGGCTCTTCTTGGTCGGGATCGTGGTGTTGCGATCAATCATCCGGGTGAACACACCGCCCAGCGTCTCGATGCCCAGCGAAAGCGGGGTCACATCAAGCAGCAACACGTCCTTGACGTCGCCCTGCAGAACGCCGGCCTGAATCGCCGCGCCCATTGCGACGACTTCGTCAGGGTTCACTCCAGTGTGCGGTTCCTTGCCGAAGAAATCCTTTACCGCTTCGCGCACCTTGGGCATGCGGGTCATGCCGCCGACCAGAACGACCTCATCGATGTCGCTCGCCTTGAGACCTGCATCAGCAAGAGCCTTTTGGCATGGCGCCATTGTGCGCTTGATCAGATCGCCGACCATCTTTTCAAGGTCAGAGCGGGTGATCGTTTCAACCAGATGCAGCGGCGTCGTCGCGCCGCCTTCCATGCGTGCGGTGATGAACGGCAGATTGATTTCGGTGGTCTGCGCTGATGAAAGCTCAATCTTGGCCTTTTCGGCGGCTTCCTTCAGCCGTTGCAGCGCCAGCTTGTCAGTCCGGAGATCCATGTTCTCCTTCTTCTTGAACTGGTCCGCCAGCCATTCGACCACGGTGGTGTCAAAATCTTCACCGCCCAGGAAGGTGTCGCCGTTGGTGCTTTTCACCTCGAACACGCCATCACCGATCTCGAGGATCGAGACGTCAAAAGTGCCGCCGCCGAGGTCATAGACCGCGATGGTCTTGCCGTCGTTCTTATCAAGCCCATAAGCGAGCGCTGCTGCGGTTGGCTCGTTGATGATGCGCAGAACCTCAAGCCCGGCGATCTGCCCGGCATCTTTGGTGGCCTGACGCTGCGCATCGTTGAAGTAGGCGGGAACGGTGATGACCGCCTGCGTTACTTTTTCGCCAAGATAGGCTTCAGCAGTTTCCTTCATCTTCTGGAGCGTGAAGGCGGAAATCTGCGACGGGCTGTATTGTTCGCCCCCGGCCGAAACCCAGGCGTCGCCGTTCTTGCCCTTGACGATGGAATAAGGGACCAGCTCGGTGTCCTTCTTGGTCACCGGATCGTCAAAGCGGCGGCCGATCAGGCGCTTCACCGCAAAAATTGTGTTGTCACCATTGGTCACCGCCTGACGCTTGGCCGGCTGACCGATCAGCCGCTCACCATCCTTGGTGAAGGCGACGATCGAGGGCGTGGTGCGCGCGCCTTCTGAATTCTCAATAACCTTGGGCTTGCCGCCGTCCATCACTGCAACGCAGCTGTTGGTGGTGCCCAGATCGATACCGATTACTTTAGCCATGAAATGCCATTCCTCACGTCTTGCAGTTGACACCGTTCTGTCGCCTCCCGGAAATCGGCAAGGCCCCGTTGCGGCTCATTGAGGCGCGATATAGGTGCGCTTTCGCTTGGCACAAGGGCGAGGCCGCACTAGTCGGGGGATCGTCTCGAAACCGTCCTGGATCATCACGGATGCTAAAGCTGTGTCACCTTCAAGTGATCGCCATCAGCCTGTCACTTGCGGCTTGCGGCAGCAGCGACAAGCCGCCACGGCTGGAAAACAGCAAGGCCGGGGTGGAAATCACCGACGCACGTTTGGTCTTGCCGATAGTCTCTGGCGGTGCAGGTGCGGCCTATTTCACCGTAAATAACGGTACAGATTCGCCGATCAGCATCATGACAGTTGAGGTCGCCGCGTCCACCATGGCGATGATGCACGAAACGCTCGACACCGGCGGCCATTCGGGAATGCAGATGCTCGGCAAGGTCGACGTTCCGGCGCATCAGAGCGTGGCCTTTGCCCCAGGCGGTAAACATGTGATGGTTACCGGCATGTCGCCGCAACTCAAGGTCAACACGGTAACCTATCTGACGCTGACTTATGCTGACGGGGACAAATCACGCACCGAGCTGCCGGTGGTGTCTCCTGCCGCCGCCGCTGGGGAATGAGCGAACTGATTGAGCACTGCTCATCCCCTGGCCAACGAAGGCTGACGCGCGGCGAACTGGGCCTTGTACGAGCCATGTTCGGCTCGGCTGTTGATCCTGAAGGCGTGTTGATCAAGCGGAAAAAGTGGTTCCCGTTCCAGCCGCGCCAAGTGGTGATGGCTCCTTGCGGCCATTTGCATTTTCACCCCGATGGACCGCACTACGAGCCCGACTTTGCCCAAGCGTCACTCTCGGCACAGGGGTTGTTCATTCACGAGATGGTGCATGTCTGGCAGGCGCAGACGAAGGGGCGGTATTACCTCCCGCTGCTGCGTCATCCGTTCTGCCGGTATCATTACAAGCTGCGCCCGGGCAAACCGTTCGAGAGCTACGGGGTTGAACAGCAAGCGGAAATCGTTCGTCACGCCTTCCTCGCGCGCCGTGGCTCACCTGCTGAAGGCGCGCCAGATGCTGATCAACTGGAGGCGATGCTGCCTTTTGCCAGCTGATCATTCTGCTATTCTGCCGCCAGCAAATCCCGGCTGGGCGGGTTCACCAAATGCACCAAGCAAGGCATCGACCCGGGTTTGCAGCGCATCAATGTTATCCGAATGGGTAATGATATGAAGGTTGTTCTCCTCCACTGCCCGAACCACCGCGCGGCCCAGCCACACCGGCTCCATCATCTTGCCGGCTATGGCCTTTTTTATCTCATCGGGCAGATCGTCCATCTGGCCTTCGGACATGCGGCTGCGGGTTAGTCCGGGGTAGAGGATCGATACGCCGACCCCGAACGGTTCGAGTTCCTGACGCAGGGCCTCAGACAGGCCTGCAACGGCAAACTTGCTCGCGCAATAGGATGCGAAGGTGCCGTGCGGAAGAATGCCGTTGAGCGAACTGGTGTTGACAATATGCCCGGATCGCCGCGCCTTCATCTCGCCCATAAAGGCTTGGCAGCCGAGGAAAACCCCGCGCAGATTGATCGCCATTACCCGGTCGAACTGTTCGAGCGGCACTTCCTCCATCGGCATGAAAGGCAGCGATATCCCGGCATTGTTGCACAGCACATCGACCGGCCCCAGCATGGCTTCAACTGCAAATTTCAGCGCAGCCCAGCTTTCAGGCGAAGTCACATCGTGCTGAAACGCCATAGTGCCCCGACCGATCCGCGCGGCCTCTGTCTCGGCGTATGCACCATTGATATCGCTAACCGCGACCCGCGCGCCCTGTTCGGCGAATGCTTCGGCGATTCCCGAACCAATGCCGCCACCCCCACCGGTGACCAGCACGACTTTGTTTTTGGTGTTCATGGTCCAAACCCGCCGAATAATTCCGGCAAGTTAGTCGCAACTTTACAGGCAGGCGAAAAGAGGCAGCGACGCCGCCCCGCCGATATATCAATCCGGCTTCTTCGCCACCGCCACCATTGCCGGGCGCAAAAGGCGCTCCTTGATCATATAGCCGGCCTGTAATTCCTGAAGCACCGTGCCAGGCTCGGCATCGACAGATGGCACCTCCAGCATCGCCTGATGCTGGTGCGGGTCGAGTGGCAGGCCAACCGCAGCAATGCGAACTATGCCATTGTGGGTGAATGCTTTTTCCAGCTCACGCCCGGTGGCCTCAATCCCGGCGACGAGGTTTTTCCATTTCTCGTCCTCGCGCAGATCGGCGGGGATGGCTTCCAATGCGCGGCTCAGGTTGTCCGAAACGGACAGCATATCGCGGGCAAAACCGGTCGCGGCATAGGCGCGCGCGTCGGTAACGTCCTTCTCCATTCGGCGGCGCACGTTCTGCGTTTCCGCCTTGGCATAGAGCACGTCCTGCTTAGCCGCCTCAAGATCGCCGCGCAGCAGCGCCAGCGCGTCGTCCATCGCCAGACCTTCAGGTTCGGCGACACTATCGCGGTCGATCAGGCCTTCAGGAACGCCCTTCAATTCGGCTTCCACCGCAGCATCTTCCAGCGGACGAGTATTGTCAGTCATAAAGTCAAAAGTTCCGGTTACGCGATCAATTTTCCCAAGGTCACCACTTCGGTGCCCCCATTTTGGTAAGCGCCTGCGCGGTGAAATCCACAATGGGCACTACGCGCGCATAATTCAACCGCGTTGGGCCGATAACACCAACCACGCCAACCACTTTCCCCTCACGGTCGCGATAGGGTGAGGCGATCACCGACGAGCCGGAAAGTGCAAACAGCCGGTTCTCTGATCCGATGAAAATCCGCGTCGCCTCGGCCTCGCGCGCGGCATCGAGCAATTCGGAGACCGACTGCTTGTTTTCCAGATCATCGAGCAGCAGCCGCACACGCTCCAGATCGAGCAGCGCGGCATCATCGAGCAGGTTGGCCTGCCCGCGCACGATCAGCACCGGGCGGCGGCCAGAAGCCTCAAAATTGTCTTCGCTCCACACAGCAAGGCCGCGTTCCACCAGAGCCTGGCTGGCGCTATCGAGCGCCGAGCGGCCCGATGCGACTTCGGCGCGGATCAGCGCCACGGCTTCCGCCAGGGTCCGCCCGCCAAGGTGCGCGGAGATGTAATTGCTCGCCTGCTCGAGCGCGGATGGCGGCGTATTCACGGCAACATCGACCACGCGGTTTTCAATCCCGCCATCGACCCCGACCAGCACCACGAGCGCCTTGCCGGGGGAAAGCGCAACCAATTGCAAGTGCTGCAATCGCGGCTCACTTCGGGGGACCATGATAACGCCGGCGCAGGAAGACAGGCCCGATAATACCGCGCTGGTAGCAGCCAGTGCTGCTTCGATCGGGCCGGGGGTCGCCAGCTCACGTTCAATCGCTGCACGCTCGGCGACAGTAGGTTCGGCAACCTGCATCATACCGTCAACGAACAGCCTGAGGCCCACCTCAGTCGGCATCCGTCCCGCCGAAGTATGCGGCGCGGCGAGCAGCCCCAGCCCCTCAAGATCATGCAGCACCGAACGTATCGAAGCAGGCGAGAGGTTCAGCCCCGCCCCCGCGAGCGTCTTCGAGCCCACCGGCTGGCCAGACGTCAGATAGCCGTCAACCACCAGTCGGAAAATCTCACGCGAGCGCGCGGTCAGTTCGGTGAAGGGGGGGGCAGGCATGGCTCTGCCTATACCAGTTGCTTGATCGTCGCCATGGGCAGGAACAGGCGCATGGGGTTCGAAGGCAACGGCATGAAGCCGTAGCCCAAATAGAGTCGGCTCCGCTTTGCGACCATTTCAGGTTTCCCACAGTCCAGCACGTCGAGAACAACTACAGCCACGCCCAGATCATCCGCGATCTGTGCTATTCGTTTCAGGCAATCGGCCAGCAGATCGCCGCCATAGCCTTGCCCGGCAAAGCGCAGATCGACACCAATCATCGAGATGTAAATGGCCGGGATCGAACCGTGACCGGGCCGATTGCGTGCATATTTCTCCGGCAGTTCAGCAAAGTCGATCTGGTGCGCGTTGATCGCATAGAAGCCGATCAGATCCCCCGCTCCGTCCGTCAGCACGAAGACACGAAGATTGTCTGCCTTGACCAGCTTGTTCGCGGTTTTCCTGAAGAAGTTATCAACCTGATCGACGCCGCAGGAAAAGCCCGCCCGATCATGCTTTGCCGGATCAAAGCGCTCGATCCGGCCGCGCGGGGATGCTTGCGTCACTGGCTCTCGATCATCTGTCCGTGGCGGGCGAAGGCATCCCGCAGCTTGGCATTCGGCGCTGGCGGTCTATCCAGTGCGGCAAACACCGCAGCATGATCGGCAGGCTGCAAGGCGGTGCGTTCATGCGCGTCAATGGTTTCGAGCGCAGACTTGTAGGCCGCATTCATGGCGAACACCGAATCGTCCACCCCGGAAAGCGCCGCTGCCCGCTGGATAATCGCTTTGATCCGCGGCTTGGTGCGAAAATTCATCCGCTCGCTGCTGCGTTCGCTGTGGTGTTTGGTGGCATCGTCAAAGGCGAGCATGAGCGGGGTCCTGCAATGGTGTTTGGGTATTTGTACGCCTTCCCGGCGCACATTTCAAGTTGGGTTGCGAGATTTGCTCTGCGAAAAACCTTGCTCACCAAACGATCATAGCTATGCGGCTCCCCATAACCAATGGAGAATACCATGCGACCCTCAGGCCGTGCCCCCGATGAAATGCGCGCGCTCACTTTTGAGACTGGCTTTACCATCCACGCCGAAGGATCGGTGCTGGTGAGCTTTGGCAATACCCGCGTTCTGTGCACCGCCTCGGTCGAGGAAAAGGTGCCGCCGTTCCTGCGCGGCAAGGGCGAAGGCTGGGTGACGGGCGAATACTCGATGCTCCCGCGCGCGACGCACACCCGCGGCAGCCGTGAAGCCGCCAAGGGCAAGCAATCGGGCCGCACACAGGAAATACAGCGGCTGATCGGGCGTTCGCTGCGCTCAGTCGTCGATATGAAGAAGCTGGGCGAGCGGCAGATCGTGCTCGATTGTGATGTTATCCAGGCCGATGGCGGCACGCGGACGGCCTCGATCTCTGGCGCATGGGTGGCGCTGCGCATCGCCATCGACAAGCTGATGGCATCGGGTGCGATTGCCGCAGATCCGATGCAGCGCAAGGTCGCGGCGGTGTCTTGCGGGATATACAAAGGCACCCCGGTGCTCGATCTCGATTATGACGAGGATAGCGCAGCGGACGCCGATGCCAACTTCGTGCTGATCGAAGGCGGCCACATTGCCGAGGTTCAGGCCACCGCCGAGGGCGCGACCTATGACGAGGAAGGGTTGTTGCGCCTGCTGCGGCTGGCGCGGATAGGCTGTGACCGGATCATGGCGGCGCAGGATGCGGCGACGGGGCGCTGATGTCGCGGCTGGGCGGAAAACTCGTTATTGCCACGCACAACGCGGGCAAGCTCAGGGAGATTTCCGCCCTCCTCACGCCTTATGGTGTTGACTGTATTTCAGCCGGCGCGCTCGGCCTGCCCGAGCCGGCGGAAACCGGCACTACCTTCACCGAAAACGCGCTTATCAAGGCGCGGTCGGCGGCTTTGGCATCGGGTATTCCGGCGCTAGCAGACGATTCTGGGCTCTGCGTTGCCGCGCTCGATGGCCGCCCCGGGGTTTATACCGCCGATTGGGCCGAACGGCAGCGGTTTGAGGGCAAGCCCGGGCGCGATTGGTACATGGCGATGGGCAAAGTCGAAGGCATGTTGTGCGCGCAGGGCGACGATGTTGACCGCTCCTGCTGGTTCGCTTGCGTGCTGGCAATCGCATGGCCCAATGGCGCCGAAGTGGCTTACAATGGGCGCGCAAATGGTTCACTAACCTGGCCGCCGCGTGGAACCCTGGGTTTTGGCTATGATCCGGTGTTCGTACCGCAGGGTGATACACGGACTTTTGCCGAACATGATCCGGCCGAGAAGCATCTGATCAGCCACCGTGCCGATGCGTTCGCAAAGCTGGTTAAAGATCAGTTTGATTTTTGAAACCAACCTCTCCAACTTCGTCATCCTGAACTTGTTTCAGGACCCATTTCTCCCCATCCGCAGGTTGTACAGGAAATGAGTAAACCGGTGGGTTAACTTCCCCTCCGGCAAGCACCGCGCTTGCGGCAAGATGGGTGCTGAAACAAGTTCAGCAGGACGGGAATTTTGATGTTAGTGGGAAGCCATGCCCCGCGCGCTTTATATTCATTGGCCGTTCTGCCTGAAGAAATGTCCGTACTGTGACTTCAACAGCCATGTCCGCGATAGCGTGGATGTTGGGCTGTGGCAGAGCGCGCTCATCGCCGACATGCGGTATGAGGCCGAAGAGGCGGGCGGCGGCCCATTGGAGAGCATATTCTTCGGCGGCGGGACGCCTTCGCTGATGCCGCCCGCGCTGGTCGCGGCACTTTTGGCGGAAGCGGAGAAACTGTGGGGTTTCGCTCCGGCGATTGAGATCACGCTAGAGGGTAACCCGTCATCGGTTGAGGCGGGCAACTATGCCGCGCTGGCTTCGGCGGGCGTAAACCGGGTATCACTCGGACTGCAATCGCTTGACGATGAGGCGCTGCAATTCCTTGGCCGTTTGCACTCGGTTGCCGAAGGACTTGCTGCGCTCGATGTTGCGCAACAACAGTTCAAACGCGTGAGTTTTGACCTGATCTATGCCCTGCCCGGCCATACCGAAAAGGATTGGGAATCAGAGCTTTCCCGCGCAATAAGTTTCGGCACCGGGCATCTTTCGCTCTATCAGCTGACGATCGAGCCCGGCACCAGGTTCGCAACAATGGTGCGGGCGCAGCAATTTGTGCCGCTTGATGACGATACTTGCGCCGATCTGTTCTCGCGCACCCGCGCGATGACCGCCGCCGCTGGCATGCCCGCCTATGAGATTAGCAATCATGCGCGGCCGGGCGAACAGAGCCGCCACAACCTCGCCTATTGGCAATACAAGGATACGCTCGGCGTTGGACCTGGTGCCCATGCCCGGCGCGGCGGCGTGGCGGTGGTGCGACACAAGAAGCCCGAGAATTGGCTCGAGTCGGTCACGAGCCAGGGCCACGGCATTGCAGAAGCGCGCAGGCTGGGCACGCGCGAGATGGCATCAGAGGCCCTGCTGATGGGGCTGCGCTTGACCGAAGGGCTTGATATGGGCGCACTGTCTGCGCGGTTCAGCCTGGCGCAGGAGGCGCTGTGCGACTTCGACAAGCTGGGTTTTTACAAA